>CALEJW010000243.1 GCA_937898635.1 uncultured Pseudomonadota bacterium
GCGCTTGTCGCCGTGCTTCGAGTCCCGGGTGAGGGGCTTCTGCGTGCCGGTGAACCAGCCGGCGTCCATGAAGCTGAGCTCCGTCGGGAAGGCCTGGGGATTCGCCGGGTCCAGCATGGCCTCCACCTCGATGCAGTCGACGCGGAATTTCTCCACGCCCTTCGGGAAGCCGTTCGCGCGGAAGTCGAAGAGCTCGCCGCCCGCGAGCAGGAACTTGCGCCCGCCCACCTTCAGCCGGTACCAGCTGTCGCCGATGCCGATGGGAAGGCGCACCGTGGCGATGCGCGGGTCCTTCCTGCCGGTGCGGTAGTCGTAGCCCACGGCGACCACCGGGTCGATGAAGATCGGCACGCCGGGAACCACCGCGACGGAGAAGACGTAGGCGCCGGACGAGGTCGTGCCCGTGGGCAGCGACACGGGCGTGGCGATGAAGCCGCGCGTGGCGCCCGCGGCGTCGTGATAGAGCCCGCTCACCTGCCCCGCGTTGTTGATCGCCTCGCCCACGGTGAAGGTAGACCCCGGCACGTCGAGGAGCTGGTAGCCCAGCGAGTTGCCGACGAAGCCGCTCGTGGTGGCGCCGATCGTCACGAATCCCGTGATGAGCCCCGTGTCGGTGATGCCGCGCGCGCGGGTCGGGTTGCCGCCCACCTGGAAGAGCAGGATCGTCCCGTCGGCCTGGCGCAGGAAGGACTGCGTGCCGCCGGGAAGCACGGCGCTGCCGACGACCTGGCCCGCGTTGTTGATGCCCTGGGCGATGGTGAGGAAGGAGCCGGGAACGGTGATGTCCGTGAAGGCGCCCGTCGCGGGGTTGTAGATGTAGCCCGCGCTCGCGCCCAGGCCGTCCTCCGAGTAGCCCGTCACGAGGCCCGAGGCGCTGATGGCCCGCGCGTAGGTGTTCGTCCAGCCGGGTCGCGAATAGAAGGTGTAGCTTCCGCCCGAAAGGATGAAGCCGCGGGTGGGCAGCGGGTCCTCGAAGGTGGAGCCGACGATCGTGCCGGCGTCGTTGATGCCGTGCGCGGTCGCGGTGACGCCGGCGGGAGGCAGCAGCGAGAAGACGCCGCCCGCGTAGGAGAAGCTGAAGTTGTCGACGCCGTCCACGCTCGCGTAGCCGACGATGCGCCCGGTGCCGTTGAGCCCGCGCACGTCGGTCATGACCGAGCCCGGGTAGTTGACGGTGTTGAAGACGTAGACCGCGGAAGCGGCGGTGGACAGGGCGAGCGCGGCGAGAGCCGCAGCGGCCTGCGCGAGACGCGGGAGCCTGGCGGGCATCGATTTCTCCTCGGGAATGATCGGCTGCGGGAGCGCGGAGTCTGCGCCGCGACCCGCGCGCGCGTCAACGCGGAAGATTCCGCACGCGGGGCGCCGCATCGGCCGTGGCGCGCGGTGCTAGGATCGCCGCGCGCGGACCCGTGTCCGCGGGGGAGAGAGCGATGCGGATGCCGGTGCTGGCGGTCGTGGCGGGTGCGCTGCTCGGGGCGTTCGCGGTTCCCGGCCTCGCGCAGGAGCCCCCGTCGCCCTGCGCGGAAGGCGACCGGCCCTGCTTCCTCGAGGCCCTGCGGTCCCAGCCGGCGCGCCACCGCGCGTTCTGGCAGGAAACGCTCGCCCGGCCCGTCGCCGAGCGCCTCGGCCCGGCGCCGGCGCGGCTCGTGGAGTACATCCGCCTGGACAACCTCGCCAACGGCTTCCCCGAGAAGCCGCGCGCGAGCGTCCTCGCGGCGGATTTCCTCGCCGACGTGCGCGGGGCGATCGCCGACCTGCCGCCGGAAGTGCGCCGCGTCTTCGACGCGAGCTTCGCCGGCGTGTGGTTCGTGGACGACCTCGGGGGCACCGGGTACACCGACTTCTTCGTCGACGAGGCGGGCCGCCCCGCCGGCGGCTTCGTGGTCCTCGACGCCGCGGTCCTCGGCCGCTTCACCGCGAACGCCTGGGCGACCTGGAAGGAGTCCTCGCCGTTCCGGCCCGACGCGGCCTGGAAGCTGGAGGCGCGCATCGAGCGCTCCGGCGAGGACGACCGGCGCGGCGCCATCCGCTACATCCTGCTGCACGAGCTGGGGCACGTGCTCTCGATCAACCGCGGCATCCACCCGCGCTGGGACCAGGAGCCGAAGAGCGCGACCGGGGAGGAGGCGGGCTACCCCTTCTTCGCGCTCTCGTGGACCGTGGACCGGGCCGGCAACCGCTACGCCTCGCGCTTCGACCGGAAGTTTCCCCTGCGCCGCTCCGTCGTCTACTACCTCGGCGCGAAGCTCGCCGCGCGCGACATGCCGGGCGCCTACGCGAGCCTCGCGCGGACGAACTTCCCCACGCTCTACGCCGCGACCTCGCCCGGCGACGACTTCGCGGAGTCCTTCGCGAGCTACGTGCACACGGTGCTGCTCAAGCGGCCCTGGGAAGTCGCGATCCTGCGCGACGGCGTGCCGGTGAGGCGCTACCGGACCTGCTGGCAGGAGGCGCGCTGCGCCGCCAAGCGGCGCCTGCTCGAAGCCCTCCTCTCCCCTCCGTGACGCGGCAGCCGGGCCCGCGAGCCCCGCCCCGGGCCTAGCGGCCGGCGAGGAGGAAGCCCGCGACCATCACGCCGAGGACGACCGCGATGGCGAGGAGGATGCGAGTCTGCCGGCGCTGCGTGGACTCCAGGCGCAGGATGGCGCGCTCGATGCGGCCCGGCGCGTCGTCGGAGAGGATCTTGTGCACCAGGCGCGGGACCTGGGGCAGCGTCTTCGACCAGCGCGGGGCCTCCTCGCGAAGCTGGCGCCACAGCGCCCGCGGGCCCATCTGCTCGCGCATCCAGCGCTCGAGGATCGGCTGCGCGGCGCGGCGCAGGTCGAGTTCGGGGTCCAGGTGGCGTCCCAGCCCCTCCACCTGCAGGAGCGTCTTCTGCAGCAGCACGAGCTGCGGCTGGATGTCCATGCGGAAGCGCCGGCCCACCTCGAAGAGGCGGATGAGGAGCTTGCCGAAGTAGATGTCCTTCAGCGGCTTGTCGAAGATCGGCTCGCACACCGAGCGGATCGCGCCCTCGAACTCCTCGACGACGGTGTCGGGCGGGACCCACCCCGCCTCGATGTGCGCCACCGCCACCGCCTTGTAGTCGCGCTTGAAGAAGGCGATGAAGATGAGCGCGAGGCAGTTCTTGTCCACCTCCGGGAGCGAGCCCATGATCCCGTAGTCCACGCCGCAGTAGCGCCCGTCGCGCGCGACGAAGATGTTGCCGGGGTGCATGTCGGCGTGGAAGAAGCCGTCGCGGAAGACCTGGGTGAAGAAGATCTCCACGCCGTTGCGGCCGAGCTGCGGGATGTCGATGCCCGCCGCGCGGATCGCCTCGAGGTCGTTCACGGGGATGGCGTCGATCCGCTCCATCACCATCGCCTCGCGCACGCACCAGTCGAAGTACACCTCGGGCACGTAGAGGATCGCGCTCGCCTCGAAGTTGCGCCGCACGGTGCTCATGCTGGAGGCCTCGCGCAGGAGGTCGAGCTCGTCGTGGATGATCTTGTCGAACTCGTGGACCACCTCGCGGGCGCGCAGCAGCTCGCTCAGGGGGTGGAGCCGCTCGACCAGGCCCGCGACCGCGTAGAGGAGCGAGGTGTCCTTGTCGATGGTGGCGACGATGCCCGGGCGCAGGATCTTCACCGCCACCTCGCGGCCGTCGGGCAGCTCCGCGAAGTGCACCTGCGCGACCGAGGCGCTCGCCACCGGCACGAGGTCGAGGGTGCGGAAGACCTCGGTGCAGGACTTGCCGTAGGCACGGTCGAGGGTCGCGACCACCTGGTCCGGCGGGAAGGGGGGCACCTCGTCCTGGAGCTTCGAGAGCTCCTCGGTGATGTCGGTGGGCACGAGGTCCGGCCGGATCGAGAGCAGCTGGCCGAACTTCACGAACACCGGGCCCAGCTCCTGGAAGGCGAGGCGCAGGCGCCGGCCCCGCGGGCCCGAGCGGTCGGCCCAGAAGAAGGCCACCCGGAAGCCGAAGCGCACGAGCGCCGACCCCGGCCCGACGATGAACTCGTCGAGCCCGTGGCGACCGACCGTGGAGAGGATCCGCAGGAATCGGAAGAACCGCATGGAAGCGCGATTCTAAAGGAAGGGG
>CALEJW010000244.1 GCA_937898635.1 uncultured Pseudomonadota bacterium
CCCCGGGCGTGCTGCACGGCAACCGCACCTACCTGATCCAGGACGGCGACGGGCAGATCCTCGAGACGCACTCGATCTCCGCGGGCCTCGATTACCCCGGCGTCGGGCCGGAGCACGCGTGGCTCAAGGACAGCGGCCGCGCACGCTACGTGTCCGTCACCGACGAGGAAGCGCTCGCCGCCTTCCACGCGCTGTGCCGGACCGAGGGCATCATCCCCGCGCTCGAGTCGAGCCACGCGGTGGCTCATGCGATGAAGATCGCGCCCGCGATGCCGCGGGATCGCATCCTCCTCGTGAACCTCTCCGGGCGGGGCGACAAGGACATGCACACCGTCGCCAAGGCCTCCGGCATCCAGTTCTAGCCTCGCCCCGGATCCCGCCGCCCCGCCATGAGCCGCATCGCCCCCACCTTCGAACGACTCCGCGCGGCGCGCCGCGCGGCGCTCGTGCCCTTCGTCACCGCCGGCGATCCCTCGCCCGCGGGCATCCCCGACATGCTTCGCGCCCTCGTGCGCAACGGGGCGGACGTGATCGAGCTCGGGGTCCCCTTCTCCGACCCGATGGCCGACGGGCCGACGATCCAGCGCGCTTCCGAGCGCTCGCTTCGCGCGGGGACGACCCTCGCCACGATCCTCGACGCGGTCGCCGAGTATCGCCGCGAGGACGCAGCCACGCCGATCGTGCTGATGGGATACGCGAACCCCATCGAGCACATGGGCGTGGCCGCCTTCGCGGCGCGGGCGAAGCGCGCGGGCGTGGACGGCGCCCTCGTGGTCGACTATCCCCCGGAGGAAAGCGCCGCGTGGGTCGGGGAACTCGCCGGTGCCGGGCTCGACCCGATCTTCCTGCTTTCCCCGACCTCGCCGGAGTCGCGCATCGCGGATGTCGCGCGCCTGGCGAAGGGCTACATCTACTACGTCTCCCTCAAGGGCGTCACCGGCGCGGCGCACATCGACACCGCCGACGTCGAGCGCATGCTCTCCCGCATCCGCGCGCGCACTCGCGTCCCGGTGGGCGTGGGCTTCGGGATCCGCGATCCGCAGACCGCCCGCGCCATCGCGCGGTTCGCGGACGCGGTGGTGATCGGCAGCCGCATCGTCGAGGAGATCGAGTCCGCGCCGCCCGGGGAAGCCGCCGCGCGCGCGGGCGCGGTGCTCGCGGGCTTCCGCGCCGCGGTCGACGCCGCCGTGGCCGACCGGGACGCCGCATGAGCTGGTTCCGGAAGCTCCTGCCGCCGAAGATCAAGCGCGAGGAGGGCGCCCAGCGCAAGGCCGTCCCCGAGGGCCTGTGGAGCAAGTGCCCGTCCTGCGAGGCGGTGCTCTACTTCACGGACCTCGAGAAGAACCTGCACGTGTGCCCCAAGTGCGGATTCCACAACCGGCTTTCCTCGCGGCAGCGGCTCGACGCCTTCATGGACGCCGAGGGCCGGGCGGAGCTCGCCTCCGAGGTGATCCCCCTCGACCCGCTCAAGTTCAAGGACACCCGCAAGTACACCGATCGCCTCGCCGAGGCCGAGAAGGAGACGGGAGAGACCGACGCGCTGGTCGTCATGCAGGGGTCGGTGAAGTCGGTGCCCGTGATCGCGGCCGCGTTCGAGTTCGAGTTCCTCGGCGGCTCCATGGGCTCGGTGGTGGGGGAGCGCTTCGTGCGCGCGGTCCAGGCCTGCTGCGACGAGCGCGTGCCCTACGTCTGCTTCACCGCGACCGGCGGCGCGCGCATGCAGGAGGGGCTCTACTCCCTCATGCAGATGGCCAAGACCACCGCCGCGCTGCACCAGCTCACCGCCGCCCGGCAGCCTTTCATTTCCGTGCTGACCGACCCGACCATGGGCGGCGTCTCGGCGAGCTTCGCGATGATCGGCGACGTGGTGATCGCCGAGCCGGGCGCGCTGGTGGGTTTCGCCGGCCCGCGCGTGATCGAGCAGACGGTGCGGGAGACCCTCCCCGAGGGATTCCAGCGCGCCGAATTCCTCCTGGAAAAGGGCGCCATCGACATGATCGTCGACCGCCGCGAGCTGCGCGACCGCGTCGCCCGGCTGATCGCGCTGCTCAAGCGCGAGCCGGTGCCCGAGGCGTGAGCGCCTCCCCGCGCGGGCGTCGCGCGCGGTGAGCGGCGCGCCGGGCCCGGCGTCGCCCCTGGCGACGTGGCTCGACCACATTTCGGCGCAGCACCCCGCGCAGGTCGCCCTCGGCCTGGAGCGCGTGCGCGAGGTCGCCGGCCGCATGGGCCTCGCCCCGCCGGCGCTCGCCATCACGGTCGGGGGGACCAACGGGAAGGGTTCCACCTGCGCGTTCCTCGAGGCGATCCTGCGCGCGGCGGGCTATCGCACGGGGCTCTACACCTCGCCCCATCTCCTTCACTACAACGAGCGCGTGCGCATCGACGGGGAGCAGGCGCCGGACGAGGCACTGGTGCGCCACTTTGCGCAAGTCGAGTCGGCGCGCGGGTCCGTGCCGCTCACCTACTTCGAGTTCGGCACCCTCGCCGCGCTGGCGGCCTTCGCGCGGGCCGGCACGGAGGCGACGATCCTCGAGGTGGGCCTGGGCGGGCGCCTCGACGCGGTGAACATCGTCGACGCCGACTGCGCGATCGTCACCGCCGTGGACCTCGACCACCAGGCCTGGCTGGGAGACACGCGCGAGGCGATCGGCCTGGAGAAGGCGCACATCTACCGCGCCGGGCGCCCGGCCCTGTGCGGCGACGCCGATCCGCCGGCCTCCCTCGTCGCCCATGCCGCGGCGATCGGGGCGGATCTCCAGGTGGCGGGACGCGACTTCCGGGCGCGGCCGCGGGAGCGGCAATGGGACTTCGAGGGACGCCGCGGCGCCAAGCGGGCGCTGCCGCTTCCCGCGCTGTCCGGCAGCTGGCAGCTCTCCAACGCCGCCACGGCCCTCGCGGCGCTCGACGAGCTCGCGGCGCGCCTGCCCGTCTCCCTGGGGGAGATCCGGCGCGGCCTCACGGGCGTGCGGCTGCCCGGGCGGCTGCAGGTCCTTCCCGGCCGTCCGACCGTCGTGCTCGACGTGGCGCACAACCCCCAGGCGGCGCGCGCCCTCGCGAGCGGGCTCGGCGAGATGCCTTTCCACGAGAACACGATCGCGGTCTTCGCGATGCTCTCGGACAAGGACATCGGCGCGGTGATCGACGCCCTGTCGGCGCGCGTGGATCGCTGGCACGTGTCTGCCGTGGCGGGCGAGCGCGCCGCGCCGGCCGCGAGGGTCGCCGGGCTTCTCGCCGAGCGCGGCCTCGCGGCGCGCACGAGAACCTTCGCGACCGTGCCGCTCGCCTACGAGGCCGCGCGTCGGGAGGCCGGGCCGAATGATAGAATCGTCGTTTTCGGCTCGTTCCTAACCGTCGCCAGCGTCCTCGAGGGCCTCGCGACGACCGCCTGACATGCCGGACGCCCCCACCGCCGAGCAGCTCGAGCTTCGCCGCAAGGGGCGCCAGCGCCTCATCGGCGCCGTCGCGATCGCGCTGGCCGCCGTGGTGTTCGTCCCGATGCTCCTCGACCCCGAGCCGCGGCGCCCGCGCGAAGAGCCGGAACTCGCCATCCCCTCGAAGGACAGCGCCCCGCCCGCGACGCTCGCGACGCGAGGCCCGGCGCCCGCGGCTCCCGCGCCGGCCGAGGCCGCGAAGAGCGCTCCGCCAAGCGCGCCCGCCGAATCCCGCAAGAGCGTCGAGCCGAAGGCCGACGAGTTCAAGCCGCCCGCGCCGCGGCCCGCGGCACCGCCTCCTGCGCCAAAGGCCCCGACCACGCCGCAACTCGAGGGATTCGCGGTGCAGGTCGGCGCGTTCCGCGACGAGGCGAAGCTCGCCCAGGCCCGGGAGAAGATCGTCGCGGCGCGCCTCGCCCACTACACCGAGCGCCTGGACGGATCGGGCGGGGAGCTCACGCGGCTTCGCGCGGGGCCCTTCCCGACGCGGGAGGCGGCCGAGAAGGCCGCGGTCCTGCTCAAGCGCGGCGGGCTCGACACCCGCGTCGTGACGCTGCCATGAGCCCGCCGGCGAGCGCCGCGGCGCCCGGCCACAAGCGCGGGCATTGCGCTTACACTATCGCGGGGTTACGAGCCCCGGCCTGAGGGACGCCTGAAGCATGTGCGGAATCGTCGGAGTCGTCGCGCGCAGTCCCGTCAACCAGTACCTCTATGACGGGCTCACGGTCCTGCAGCACCGCGGCCAGGACGCGGCGGGGATCGTCACGGCCGACGGCCACAGCTTCCACATGCACAAGGGCCGCGGGCTGGTGCGCGACGTCTTCCGCACGCGGGACATGCGCAGCCTCACCGGGACCATGGGCATCGCGCACTGCCGCTACCCGACGGCGGGCTCGGCCTCCTCGGTGGCCGAGTCCCAGCCCTTCTACGTGAATTCCCCCTTCGGCATCGTGCTCGGGCACAACGGCAACCTCGTGAACGCGGAGGAACTGCGCAAGTCCCTCTTCCTCGAGGACCGCCGGCACATCAACACCAACTCGGACTCCGAGGTGCTGCTGAACGTCCTCGCCCACGAGATCCACGACGCCTGCGACGGCGGCCACCGCCTCACGCCGGACGCGATCTTCAAGGCGGTCGCGGGCGTGCACCGGCGCGTGAAGGGCGCCTACGCCGTGGTGGCGATGATCGCGGGCTACGGGCTGCTCGCCTTCCGCGACCCGAAGGGCATCCGCCCCCTCATCATCGGCCGCGCCGACACGGACAAGGGCGTGGAGTTCATCGTGGCCTCCGAGAGCGTGGCGCTGGACTCGCTGGGCTTCAAGGCGATGCGCGACGTGGCCCCCGGGGAGGCGATCCTCGTCGACCAGAGCGGCAACCTCTATGCGCGCAACTGCGCCGAGGCGGCGATGCTCAGGCCCTGCATCTTCGAGTTCGTCTACCTCGCGCGCCCCGACTCGGTGATCGACGGCATCTCCGTCTACGAGAGCCGGCGCAACATGGGCATGAGCCTCGCGGAGCAGATCCTCGCCTCGGGCATCGCGCCGGAGATCGACGTGGTGATCCCCATCCCGGACTCGAGCCGGCCCAGCGCCCTCGAGGTGGCCACCCGGCTCGGCAAGCCCTACCGCGAGGGCTTCATCAAGAACCGCTACATCGGCCGGACCTTCATCATGCCGGGGCAGGAGCTGCGCACGAAGAGCGTGCGCCAGAAGCTCAATGCGATGGCGGTGGAGTTCAAGGACAAGAACGTCCTGCTGGTCGACGACTCGATCGTCCGCGGCACGACGAGCCGGGAAATCGTGCAGATGGCGCGCGAATGCGGGGCGAAGAAGGTCTTCTTCGCTTCCGCGGCGCCGCCGGTGCGCTTCCCGAACGTGTACGGCATCGACATGCCCACGCGCTCGGAGCTCATCGCCACCGGGCGGGACGAGCGCCAGATCGCCGAGGCGATCGGGGCCGACGCGGTCCTCTACCAGGACCTCGCCTCCCTCGTGGCCGACGTGAGGGCGTGCAACCCCGCCATCGAGGGCTTCGACTGCTCCTGCTTCGACGGCGTGTACATCACCGGCGACGTCTCCAGCGACTACCTCGCGGGCATCGAGGCCACGCGCCACGACGGCGAGTCGAACGGCACCCGCCTGTCGAGCTACCAGCTCGACCTGGGCCTCACGGCCGTCGATTGAGGTCCCCATGACGGACGACTTGAGGCCCGACACGCTGGGCGTCCGGGCCGGGGGGCTGCGCAGCGACTTCGGCGAGCATTCCGAGGCGCTGGTGCTCACGGCGAGCTTCGTCTTCTCGAGCGCGGCGCAGGCGGCCCGCCGCTTCGCGAACGAGGAGCCGGGCAACATCTACTCGCGCTTCACGAACCCCACGGTGGCGATGTTCCAGTCGCGGCTCGCCGCGCTCGAGGGCGCGCAGTCCTGTGTCGCCACCTCGACGGGCATGGCGGCCGTCGCGACCCTCGCGTTGGGGCTGCTTTCCGCGGGCGACCACGTGGTCGCCGCGCGGGGCGTCTTCGGCACCGTCGTCCCGCTCCTCAACCAGATCCTCGCGCGCTTCGGGGTCGAGACGACCTGGGTGGACGCCACGCGCCTGGACGACTGGCGCTCGGCCCTGCGGCCGCGCACGCGGCTGCTCTTCGCCGAAACGCCGTCCAACCCCGTGTGCGAGATCGTCGACATCGCCGGCCTCGCCGCGATCGCCCGGGAGGCGGGCGCCGTCCTCGCGATCGACAACTGCATGGCGAGCCCGGCGCTGCAGCGCCCCCTCGCGCTGGGCGCGGACCTCGTGGTGCACTCGGCGACGAAGTACCTCGACGGGCAGGGCCGCGTGCTCGGCGGCGCGATCGCGGGGCGCCGCGACCTGGTGGACGGGCCGCTCTTCGCCTTCGTCCGCACGGCGGGGCCGGCGCTCTCGCCCTTCAATGCGTGGGTGTGCCTGAAGGGGATGGAGACCCTCGGGCTGCGCGTCGGGGCGCAGTCGGCGCGCGCACTGGCGCTCGCCCGCTGGCTCGAGTCGCACCCCGCGGTCGAGCGGGTTCACTATCCCGGACTCGAGTCGCACCCGCAGCACGCGCTCGCCGCGCGCCAGCAGTCCGCCGGCGGCCCGGTGCTGTCCTTCGTCGTGCGCGGCGGCCGCGAGGCGGCGTGGCGGGTGATCGACGGCACGCGGCTCCTGTCCATCACGGCGAACTTCGGCGACACGAAGTCGACGATCTGCCACCCGGCCTCCACGACGCACGGGCGCCTGCCGCCGGCCGAGCGCGAGGCCGCCGGCGTGGTCGAGGGGCTGGTGCGCCTCGCCGCGGGGCTGGAAGACGAGGAGGACATCCGGGCCGACCTCGAGCGAGGCCTGGCCGGGACCTGAGCGACACCGGGCGCCCGCCACCGCGGGCGCCCCCATCGGCGCCGCCCACGAAGCGGTGCCCACGCCAAGGGAGCGCCATGAAGAAGCCGCACGTGTTCCTGATGTGCCCGCCCGAGTACTTCGACGTCTCGTACATCATCAACCCGTGGATGCACGGCAACGTCCGCAAGATCGACAACGCGCTCGCCAAGCAGCAGTGGCGCGCCCTCTACGACATCCTCACGGACCGGGCCACGGTCCGGCTGGTGAGCCCGCAGCCGGGCTCGCCCGACATGGTCTTCACCGCCAACGCGGGGCTCGTGAGGGGAAAGCGTTTCCTCGTCTCGCGCTTCCGCTACCCGGAGCGGCAGTACGAGGAGCCCTATTTCGCCGACTGGTTCCTCGACCGCGGCTACGAGGTCTCGCTCATGCCGCGCGACGTCCCCTTCGAGGGGGCGGGCGACGCGCTCCTCGACCGGAAGTCGCGCCGGCTATGGCTCGCCTACGGCCACCGCTCGGTGCTCGCGGCGAGGGAAGTCATCGCGGCGCGCTTCGGCGGGGAGATCGTCGCCCTGAAGCTCACCGACCAGCGCTTCTACCACCTGGACACCTGCTTCTGCCCGCTCGACGGCGGCTACCTGCTCTACTATCCGGCCGCCTTCGACGCGGCCTCGCAGGCGACGATCGAGCGGCTGGTTCCCGCCTCGCGCCGGATCGCCGTCGGCGAGGAGGACGCGCTCGCCTTCGCGTGCAACGCCGTCGTCGCCGGCGACCGGGTCGTGGTGAACCGCGCGAGCACCGCGTTCGTGGACGCGCTGGGCCGGCGCGGCTTCGAGGTCGTGGCGACCCCGCTCTCGGAATTCATGAAGGCCGGAGGCTCCGCCAAGTGCCTCACGCTGCGGCTGGACGAGCCCTGATTCAGGGGTTGGGGACGGCGCGCCATCCCGCGGGCGTCGCCTCGAGGTAGCCGCCGGTCCCGTACCAGTCCGGCAGCACCCAGCGAACGCAGGGCCGGCCGGCGACCCTATGCTCGTGGCGGGCCGGCCGGTGGGTGTGGCCGTGGACCATCACGCGGCAGCCGGCGGCGGCGAAAGCCGCCTCGACCGCCTCGGGCGCGACGTCCATGATGGCCTCGGCCTTGCCGCCCTTGGCGTCCTCGCTCCTGGCGCGCATGTCCTGGGCGACGGCGATTCGCTCCTCGAGCGAACGCGCGAGCGCGGCGGCCTGCCAGGCGGGATCGCGCACCTGCGCGCGGAAGGCGAGGTAGGCGTGGTCGCCCGTGCAGAGCGTGTCGCCGTGCATGAGGAGCACCCGCTCGCCGTAGAGGTCGATCACCGTCGGGTCGGGGATGAGGCGAACGCCCGTCGCGCGCGCGAAGCCCGAGGCGACCATGAAGTCGCGGTTGCCGTGCATGAAGAACGCGGGCGCCGCGCGTGCCGCGGGGCGCAGGAGCTCCGCGATCCGGGCGGGGAACTCGAGCCCGAGCCCGTCGTCGCCCACCCAGTACTCGAATAGGTCGCCGAGGATGTAGAGCGCGTCGGCGCCCGGGACCTCCTCGGCGAGGAAGCGGGCGAAGCGCTCCGTCGTCGCCGGCCGCTCCTCGGCGAGGTGCAGGTCGGAGATGAAGAGCGTTCGCATCGCGGGAACGAGAAGGGCGGCCGGCGGGCCGCCCTTCGGGCCGGGCTCAGGCGAGCCCGCGCCTCAGAGGCACTCGGCCTTCTCGATCAGCACCGGCTCCAGGGGCACGTTCTGGTGCATGCCGGCGTTTC
The DNA here is from genome assembly GCA_937898635.1 of uncultured Pseudomonadota bacterium. GTDB lineage: Bacteria > Pseudomonadota > Gammaproteobacteria > Burkholderiales > Usitatibacteraceae > FEB-7. Next base: position 8,549 of record CALEJW010000244.1, read on the forward strand.
CGGTCGCGACCTTGCGGATCTTGTCCACCACCTCCTGCCCCTCGACCACCTTGCCGAACACCGCGTAGCCCCATCCCTGCGGGGACTCGTCGCGGTAGTTGAGGAAGTCGTTCGCCTTCACGTTGATGAAGAACTGGGCCGTGGCCGAGTCGCGCACGCCCGTGCGTGCCATCGCGAGGGTGTAGTTGTCGTTCTTCAGCCCGTTGGCCGACTCGTTCTTGATCGGCGCGAGGGTGGGCTTCTGCTGCATGTCCTTCGTGAAGCCGCCGCCCTGGATCATGAAGCCGTCGATCACGCGGTGGAAGATCGTGCCGTCGTAGTGGCCGGATTCGACGTACTTCACGAAGTTCGCGGCGGAGACGGGCGCCTTCTCCTTGTCCAGTTCGACGGTGATCGGGCCCATCGAGGTGGTGAGTTTCACTTTCATCGGAGCGGATCCTTTCAGGTTTGCGGAACAGCTGGCGTTCCCGGCGGTCGCGGGCTTGGCCATGGCCTGCGCGGCGGCGCCGAGGGGCGCGCCCGCGAGGGCGAGGAGGAGGGTGGCGGCGAGGAGGCGTCGAACGGAGGCGAGGGGATGCATGTCGGTTGGGCTCAGGAGATCACGGTTTCGAGGACGACGCGCCAGCGTCCCTGGTCGCGCGACCAGTACTGGCGCTTGTGGGTGCGGTTGGAGAGGTTGGAGGAGCGGTAGTCCTGCGCGAAGGTGACGACCACCATGTCCCCGGTGTCGGGGTGGCCGAAGACGCTCAGGTCGCTCACCGAGACCTTCACCCAGGACTTTCCGGCGTTCACCTTGCGCTTGTGGGCGCCCCAGGCCGCGCGGTCCTTGCCGTCGGCGCGGAAGCGCGGCGAGTAGTGGGAAAGGTAGCGGTCGGTGTCGAGGCTCTCCCAGTCCGCGCGCCACTGCTCGAAGGCGGCGAGGAACTCGCGGCGGCTCGCCTGCCAGCGTTCCTGCGGCACCCACTCGATGCCGGCGCTGATGACCACGGGCGTGCGGCCCACGTCGACGAATCGCGCGAGGCGCCTCAGGTCGTCGTTCGTGAGGGCGACGCAACCGTCCGTGGCGCGCGGGGGCCGGCTGTAGGTCTCCGACGGGGTGCCGTGCAGCCAGATGCCGTGCCCGTTGCGGCCGTTCAGCCGGTCCCACTCGTTCGGGTAGCTGATGGGGAAGGCCCCGGGGCCGTAGAAGTCGGGGAGGCGGTCGCGCGCGGAGACGATGACGTACACGCCGAGCGGGGTCTTCCGGTCGCCCGCGCGGCGCTTCTCCACGCCGTTCTTGCCCAGGCTGATGTAGAAGTCGGTCACGTAACGGGGCTCGCCGTCGTGGTTGGCGAAGACGTAGAGGCGCGAGCGCGCCGTGTCCACGAGGATCGCGTGGCCCTGCCCCGGGCTCATCTGCACCATGGGCAGGGGCAGGTAGTCCCGCGGGGGCGCATCGAGGTAGTGGCGCAGTCGCGCTCTCGCCTCGTCCTGCAGCGACGCCACCCCTTCGCCCGGGGCGAGCGTCGGCCCGAAGGCGCCGGGGCTGCCCGCGCGGGCCATCAGGAGGTCGCCCTTGATGAGGTGCCCCAGCCGGAAGTTCGGCGTCTTCGCGAGGGCATGGTCGATCTCGCCGAGGGCGCGCCGCAGTCCCGACTCGCGCAGCCCGACGATCGCCCGGACCAGGGAAGCCTCGACTTCGTTCGCGAACGCGGGGAACGCGCTCTCCGGCGCGGCGTCGTCGGCGGCGGTGAGCGCGGGCAACGCGGCGAGGAGGCTTGTCGCCGCCAGGCGCGCGAGGCTCCGGCGCAAGTCGGCCCGTTGCAGGCGGCTCCTCACCCGCCGACCCGCTCCTGCTTGATGAGCCAGCGGCCGCCGACCTTCACCAGCGTGAGCGTCTTGGTGCTGTTGGCCTTGAAGGTGTCCGACCGGTAGGACTGGCGAAAGACCGCCGTGGCCTTGTCGCCGTCCACGGCGATCGACTGCATCCTGAGCGAGACCTCGATCGACTTCGGGCGCTCGATGCGCTCGGTGCGCTGCGCTTCCCAGTCGGCGCGGGATTCGCCCGCGGGCACCTCGAAGTCCTGCGCATACGCGGCCAGGTAGGCCTTCACGTCCTTCGCGCTCCAGGCGCGGGCCCACGCGTCGATGGCCTCTCCCACCGCGCGCTTGTCGTCGGCCGCGGGCTTCGTCGCCGGCGCGGATTCGGACCGCGACGGCGCCTTCGCCACCTCCGGCTTCGGTGCTTCGGCCTTGGCGGGTTCGGCCTTGGCGGGCGCGGGCTTCGGGGGTTCGCTCTTCGCGGGCTCCGCCTTCGGCGGCTCGGCCCGGGCGATCCGCACCGGCTCCGTCCGCGCGCTGGCCGCGGTCTTGGGCGAGACGAAGAGGTCCTTCACCATCGAGAGCTTCACCTGCGCCGTCGTGTTGCTCTTGTCGAGCTGCAGCGCGCGATCGTAGGCGCGGCTCGCGAGCTGCGCGTAGATGTCGCCCAGGTTCTCGTGCGCCGTCGCGTAGCTGGGATGGGTGTGGATCGCGAGCTCCAGGGCGGACTTGGCCTTGTCGTAGTTGCCCTGGGAGGCGTAGAGCACGGCGAGGTTGTTGTAGGGCTCGGGCAGCTCCGGGAAGTCCTCCGTGAGTCCCGTGAAGACCTGGATCGCCTCGCCGATCTTCTTCTGCTCGGTGAGGACGAGTCCCTTCAGGAAGCGACCCTGGGGTTCGCGCGGCTGCGCCTTGAGGTAGGCGTCGACCTTCTCCAGCGCCGGCTGCAGCTTTCCCTGGCCGTAGAGTTTCTGCGCGTCGCGAAGATCATCGGCGGGCGCCGCGGCGACCATGCCCGCGAACGCCATCGCGAGCAGGGCGGCGGCGGCGGAAAAGCGCAGGGGACGGAAGAGCATCGTGTTATAATTTGTTGAATTTAATGGAAAACAGATTCTACCAACCTTGGGTGGGGTTCACAATCGGCTCCCATGGGCCGCCTCCCGCCGGCCGACGCGCCAGGCCGCGGTTCCGGAGCGCAGCCAGCGCTTTGGCAGCCTCCTTCGGGTGTCGTTCCCTTCGCGCGCCCTGAAGCGACCCTCGGCCCACGGGCCGGCCTCCCGATCCAACGCGTTCGCCTGACGTCCCCTTCCGGGAATTCCACCCGCCATGTCCTCGCTCGCGATCTACAACACCCTCACCCGCAGGAAGGAAGCCTTCGTCCCCCTCGTGCCGGGTCACTGCGGGCTCTACGTCTGCGGTCCGACCGTCTACGACGCGATCCACGTCGGCAATGCCCGCACCTTCGCCGTCTTCGACCTTGTCGTGCGCTGGCTCCGGGCCGGCGGACTCGAGGTGCGGTACGTGCGCAACATCACGGACGTCGACGACAAGATCATGGATCGCGCGCGCAGCCGCGGCGAGCCGATCGAGGCGCTGACCGAGCGCACCGTCGCCGCCTTCCGGGAGGACTGCGACCGGCTCGGCCTCGTCCCGCCCGACCTCGAGCCGCGCGCGACGGGCTACATCGGGCCGATGCTCGAGCTGATCGCGGTGCTCGAGGCGAAGGGGCTCGCCTACCGCGGCGGCAACGGCGACGTCTATTTCTCCGTCCGGGACTTCCCCGGCTACGGCAAGCTCTCGCGGCGGAACCTCGACGAGCTTCGCGCCGGGGAGCGCGTCGCGGTCGAGGCGGCCAAGCGCGATCCCCTCGATTTCGTCCTGTGGAAGGCCGCCAAGGCGGGCGAGCCGTCCTGGCCCTCCGACTTCGGCGCGGGACGGCCCGGCTGGCACATCGAGTGCTCGGCCATGGCCTGCCGCGAGCTCGGCACCACCTTCGACATCCATGGCGGCGGCTGGGACCTGCAGTTCCCGCACCACGAGAACGAGATCGCGCAGAGCGAGGGGGCGAACGCGAAGCCCTTCGTGAAGGTCTGGATGCACGCCGCCTTCCTCAACATGGGCGAGGAGAAGATGTCGAAGTCCCTCGGCAACGTGTCCACCGCGCGCGAGGTGCTCGCGGGCCTGGACCCGGTGCAGGGGGGCGAGCAGCTGCGCTTCCTGCTGCTTCGCGGGCACTACCGCAGCGAGCTCGCCTACACCTCCGCCCTCCTCGAGGACGCGGGCCAGGCGCTGCGCGGCTTCTACACGACCCTGCGCGAGGTTGCGCCGGCCCCCGGCGACATCGACTGGTCGCATCCGCTGGCCGGGCGTTTCCGCGACGCCATGGACGACGACTTCGACACGCCGGTCGCCTTCGCCGCGCTGCACGAATTGCGGGGCGAAGTGAACCGGACGCGCTCGCCGGCGCTCGCGGGGCTCCTCCGGGCGCTGGGCGGGACGATCGGGTTCCTGCAGCACGACCCGGAGGCCTTCCTCAAGGGCGGCATCACCCTCGACGTCGCCGCCCTCGTGGCCGAGCGGGCGGCGGCCAAGAAGGCGCGCGACTTCGCCCGCGCCGACGCGATCCGCGCCGAGCTCGACCGCGCGGGCATCGTCCTGGAGGACAAGCCCGGCGGCGCGACCGAGTGGCGCAAGAAGTGAAAGGGCCCGGACTGGCCGGGCCCCTCGAACCGCCAGCCTTTCGCCGCCGTCAGCGGACGAACTTCTGGTTGCGCGAGATGATCGTGAGGTCCACGAACTTCGACCCGTTGTGGTCGTTCGGGCCGTAGCTCACCTTGAAGCCGCCGACGTCGTAGGGGTCCAGCGTCTCCATCGCGCGGATGAAGGACTCCCGCGTGAGGTTGCGCCCGGCGCGGCGAAGCCCCTCCACCATCACCTTGGCGGCGATGTAGCCCTCCAGCGTGCCGAACCCGGGCTCGGCCTTCGCGGTGTCGAGGAGCTTGCGGTACTCCTTCACCACCGGCACCGAGGAATCCCAGGGGAAGGGGACCACCTGGGAGATCTGCACGCCGCGGCCCTCCTTGTCGAGCTCGGCGGCGAGCGCCTTGCTGCCGACGAAGGAGACGTTCCAGAAGGTGGGGTCGGAGCCCGCGCGCTTCATTTCCTTGATGAACGCCGCGCAGGACTTGTAGGCGCTGATCATCACGACGGCCTGCGGGTCCGCCTTGCGGATGTCCGTCACCGCCTTCGCGACCTCGACGGTGTTGCGCTCGACCGTGCCCTTGGCGGCGACCTGGAGCTTCCTCTTCGTGAGCGCGCGCTCCACGCCCGCGAGGCCCGCCTGGCCGTAGGCGTCGTTCTGGTAGAAGACGGCGATCTTGTCCACGCTCATGGCGGTGAGGTGCTGCACGATCGCCTCGGTCTCGTCGTAGTAGCTCGCGCGGACGTTGAAGATGTAGCGGTTGAGCGGCGTGCGAAGGAGCTCCGCGCCGGTGAAGGGCCCGACGAACGGGACCTTCGCCTCGGTGAAGATCGGCAGCGAGGCGGCGGAGGTCGGCGTGCCCACGTAGCCGAAGAGGGCGAACACCTTCTCCTCGTTGACGAGCTTCCTCGTGTTCTCGGCGGCCCGGTTGGACTCGTAGCCGTCGTCGAGGGTCTTCAGGACGATGCGCCGCCCGTTCACCCCGCCCTTGGCGTTGACCACGTTGAAGTAGAGGCTCGCCCCGAGCTGCATGTCCTTGCCGAGCTGCTGGGCCGGCCCCGTGAGGGCGACGGACTGCCCCAGCACGATCTGCGTGTCGGTGACCCCCTGGGCGAGCGCGGCGCCGGAAGCGGCGGCCAGTGCCAGGGTGAAGACAGCGGAGCGGATCATCGTTTCTCCTTCCCGTTCTCGTGGTTTCGCGCATGATAGCGCGGCCCGCCACGGCGCAGGTAGGGAGGCTTCAGCCGGCGAAGAAATCGCGCATCCGGTCCATGAAGGACTTGGCGCGCGGGCTGTGGCGGTCCCGGTCGGCCCGGTTGATCTCCTCCAGCTCCCGCAGCAGCTCCTTCTGGCGCTCGGTGAGCTTCACGGGCGTCTCCACCACGATCTCGCAGAGGAGGTCGCCGGGGTAGCTCGCGCGCACGCCCTTGATGCCCTTGCCCCGCAGGCGCAGGACCTGGCCGGTCTGGGTCTCCGCGGGGATCTTCACCTTGGCCTGGCCCTCCAGCGTCGGGATCTCGATCTCCCCGCCGAGCGCGGCCGTGGTGAAGCTCACCGGCATCTGGCAGTGCAGGTCGCCCCCGTCGCGCTGGAACACGGCGTGTTCCTTCAGGTGGATCACCACGTAGAGGTCGCCCGGCGGGCCGCCGTTCATGCCGGCCTCGCCCTCGCCGGCGAGGCGGATGCGGTCGCCCTCGTCGATGCCCGCCGGGATCTTCACGGAGAGCGTCTTGTGGCGCTTCACGCGGCCCGCGCCGGAGCAGGCGCGGCAGGGTTCGGCGATCATCTTGCCGCTGCCGTGGCAGGTCGGGCAGGTCTGCTGGATGGAGAAGAAGCCCTGCGACATCCGCACCGCGCCCGTGCCGCCGCAGGTGGTGCAGGTCTTGGGCTGCGTCCCGGGCTTCGCGCCGCTGCCGTGGCAGGCCTCGCACTCCTCCAGGGCGGGAATGCGGATCTTGGTCTCGGTGCCGCGCGCGGCCTGCTCGAGGCTCACCTCGAGGTTGTAGCGCAGGTCCGCGCCGCGGTAGACGCTCGTGCGGCCGCGGGCGCCCCCGCCGAAGATGTCCCCGAAGATGTCCCCGAAGGCCTCGGCGAAGCCGCCGAAGCCCGGATCGCCGCCGCCCATGCCGTGCATCTGCGGGTTCACGCCGGCGTGACCGTAGGCGTCGTAGGCCCGGCGCTTGTCGGGCTCCGAGAGCACCTCGTAGGCTTCCTTCGCCTCCTTGAACTTCTCCTCGGACTCCTTGCTGTCGGGGTTGCGGTCCGGGTGGTGCTTCATGGCGAGCTTGCGATAGGCCTTCTTGATGTCCTCCTCGGAGGCATCGCGGTTCACGCCGAGCACTTCGTAGTAGTCGCGCTTGTTCGCCATCGTTTCTTCGAGCCCTTCGATGCGGAAAGGGGTGAAGGGGGCCTCCCCCCTTCACCCCGGCGTGTCGAGGCGGCGCCCCGTCAGGCGGACTTCTTGTCCTTCACCTCGGTGTACTCGGCGTCGACCACGTTGCCGTCGTCCTTGTCCTTGCCGGCCTGCCCTCCGCCGCCCGGCGCGGGTCCGTCGCCCGTCGCGCCGCCCGGGGCCCCGGCCTGCGCCTGGGCCTCGGCGTAGATCTTCTCGCCGAGCTTCTGGCTCGCGGTCGCGAGCGCCTGGCTCTTCGCCTCGATCGCGGCCTTGTCGCCTTCCTTCATCACGGCCTCGAGCGCCTTCGCCGCGGACTCGATCGCCTCCTTCTGCGCCGCGTCGATCTTGTCGCCGTGCTCGGCGAGGGACTTCCTCACCGAGTGCAGCAGCTGGTCGGCCTGGTTGCGGGCGGTGACGAGGTCGAGCTGCCGGCGGTCCTCGTCGGCGTGGCTCTCGGCGTCCTTCACCATGCGCTGGATCTCGTCCTCGGTGAGGCCCGAGCTCGCCTTGATGGTGATCTTGGACTCCTTGCCCGTGGCCTTGTCCTTCGCGTTCACGTGCAGGATCCCGTTCGCGTCGATGTCGAAGGTCACCTCGATCTGCGGCATGCCGCGCGGCGCCGGCGGGATGCCCTCGAGGTTGAACTGCCCCAGGCTCTTGTTGCCGGCGGCGACGTCGCGCTCGCCCTGCAGCACGTGGATCGTGACCGCGCCCTGGTTGTCCTCGGCCGTCGAGAAGACCTGCTGGGCCTTGGTGGGGATGGTCGTGTTCTTCTGGATGAGCTTGGTCATCACGCCGCCCAGCGTCTCGATGCCGAGGGAAAGGGGCGTCACGTCCAGCAGGAGAACGTCCTTCACCTCGCCGCGCAGCACGCCGCCCTGGATCGCCGCGCCGATGGCCACCGCCTCGTCGGGGTTCACGTCCTTGCGGGGCTCCTTGCCGAAGAACTCCTTCACCTTGTCCTGCACCTTCGGCATGCGGGTCATCCCGCCCACGAGGATCACGTCGCCGATGTCGGAGACCTTCACGCCCGCGTCCTTGATGGCGGTGCGGCAGGGCTCGATCGTGCGCTCCACGAGTTCCTCGACGAGGGACTCGAACTTGGCCCGCGTGACCTTCAGGGTGAGGTGGGAAGGGGCGCCGTTCGCCATGGCGATGTAGGGCTCGTTGATCTCGGTCTGCTGCGAGGAGGAGAGCTCGATCTTCGCCCGCTCGGCGGCCATCTTCACGCGCTGCAGGGCGATCGGGTCCTTCGAGAGGTCCACGCCGGAGTTCTTGCGGAACTCCTCGACGATGTAGTCGATGAGGCGCTGGTCGAAGTCCTCGCCGCCGAGGAAGGTGTCGCCGTTGGTCGAGAGCACCTCGAACTGGTGCTCGCCATCGACCACCGCGATCTCGATGATGGAGATGTCGAAGGTGCCCCCGCCCAGGTCGTAGACGGCGATCTTGCGGTCGCCCTCCTTCTTGTCCAGGCCGAAGGCGAGCGCGGCCGCCGTGGGCTCGTTGATGATGCGCTTCACGTCGAGGCCCGCGATGCGCCCCGCGTCCTTGGTGGCCTGGCGCTGGGAGTCGTTGAAGTAGGCCGGCACCGTGATCACCGCTTCCGTCACGGGCTCGCCGAGGTAGTCCTCGGCCGTCTTCTTCATCTTGCGCAGGACCTCCGCCGAGATCTGCGGCGGCGCGATGCCGCGGCCGCGCACCTCGACCCAGGCGTCGCCATTGTCGGCCCGGGTGATGCGGTAGGGCATGAGGGCGATGTCCTTCTGGACCTCCTTCTCCTCGAAGCGCCGGCCGATGAGGCGCTTGACCGCCGAGAGCGTGTTCTTCGCGTTGGTGACCGCCTGGCGCTTGGCCGGGGCGCCGACGAGGATCTCGTCCGTCTCCGTGTAGGCGACGATCGAGGGCGTGGTGCGGGCGCCCTCGCTGTTCTCGATGACCTTGGGCTTGCCGCCCTCCATGATCGCCACGCAGGAATTCGTGGTGCCCAGGTCGATGCCGATGATCTTTGCCATGTTCTCTGTCCTTCGTCCTTGTCCGGAACCTGTTCGGAATGTCGGGGGGGCGGCCGGAAATTCAAGCTTCCGGAGGGGGTGGGGCGGCGCGCTCCCCGGCGACCATGACGAGCGCGGGCCTCAGGACCCGGTCGCTCAGGAGGTAGCCCTTCTGGAGCACGTTCACGACGGTGTTGGGTTCCGCGTCCGACGCCACCTGGCTCAGGGCCTGGTGCCGGTGGGGGTCGAACTTCTCGCCTCCCGGCGCGATCGGGGCGAGGGCGGCCTTCTCGAAGGCGGCCGCGAGTTGCCGGTCGGTGATCGCCACGCCCTCGCGCAGCGACTCCACCGTGGGGGATTCGACCGCGAGGGCGGCCTCGAGGCTGTCCTTCACCGGGAGCAGGCTCGACGCGAACGACTCGACGCCGTACTTGTGCGCCTTCGCGACGTCCTCCGCCGCTCGGCGGCGCGTGTTCTCGGTCTCCGCCTTCGCGCGCAGGAATTCCTCGTTCAGGCGCTCGACCTCGGCTTGCGCCGCGGCGAGCCGCGCCTCGAGGTCGGCGATCCGGGCCTGCGGATCCAAGCCGGTATCCGGCGGCGGCTCCGGCGCCGGGGTGCTGGGCTGCGACAAGACTTTCTCCCTGAAAAACAAGTCGTTGCGACACAGTTTGGGGCGGCGTTTGGCGATTTCAAGGCCGAGGCCGGCGCGCCGTGCGGAGGGGGTACGCCGGAAGCAAAGAATTGCTTGATTCATATCAAGAAATTTCGATGCCGCCTTGCCACGCTTGGGAACCACCCCTCCCATGGAAAGACCATGAAGAAATCGACCTTCGCCCTGCTCGCCGCAGCCGTCGCCTGCGCCCTTCCTGCCGCCGCCGCCGATTCCTGGCTGCTGCGCGTGCGCGCGGTGCGCATCGACACCGCCAACGAATCCGAGGCGATAGGCTCGCTCGCGGTTCCCGCGGATGCGATCCACGTGAGCAACAAGACCATCCCCGAGCTGGACATCTCCTACTTCTTCGCGAAGAACTGGGCCGCGGAGCTCGTCCTCACCGTTCCCCAGAAGCACGACGTGACCGTGCGGGAGAGCGCGCTCGGCGGGCCCGTCGGGATCGGCACCTTCAAGCACCTGCCGCCGACCCTCACCCTGCAGTACCACTTCAATCCGGACGGCGACTGGCGTCCCTACGCGGGCGCCGGCGTGAACTTCACGAACATCTCGGACGTGAACCTGGAGATCCCCACCGTCGGGCGCCTGAACCTCGACCGCACGAGCTGGGGCTTCGCCTACGGGGCGGGCTTCGACTACCGGCTCTCGAAGGACCTCTACCTCAACGTCGACGTGAAGAAGGTCTACATCGCCACCGACGTGACGCTCGGCGGCGCGAAGGTGAGCGAGGTGAAGGTCGATCCCGTCCTCGTCGGCGTGGGCCTCGGCTGGCGCTTCTAGGGACGCTCGCTCCCGTGGCCTGCCCGGGGCCTCCCCGGGCGGGCTTCAGCGCCGCGGCCGCGATCCGGAGACGGCCCAGCTCACCACGAGGGTGATCAGGCTGTAGAGGAGGGAGCCGAAAAGCGCCTCCAGGAAGCCTCCCACGGCGAAGCCCTTGACCACCTGGGCCACCAGCCAGAAGAGGGCCGCGTTGATCACGAAGAGGAAGAGGCCGAGCGTCACGATCGTGACGGGGAGCGTGAGCACCACGAGGATCGGGCGGATGAGCGCGTTGGCGAGCCCCAGCGCGAGGGCCGCGACCGCCGCGGCGAGGAAGCCTTCCACGCGCACGCCCGGGTAGAGGTAGGCGACCGCGAGGAGCGCCAGCGCGTTCAGGACCCAGCGGACGAGGAGCGAGACCATCGGGCGGGCCGCCTAGTTCCCGGCGCCCAGCGCGCGGGCGCGGGCCGCCGACTCGCGCCCCTCGGCCTCGGCGGCCTTCGCGTCCCACTCGCGGCTCGCCCAGCCCTGGAGGTTCTCGAGCGCCACGATCGCGAGGGCCGTCATGAAGCCCTGCAGGTCGTTCGTCGTGGGGATGTAGTGGAACTCCCGCCCGCCCGCCCCGAGGAAGGTGTCGCGTCCCTCCATCGCGATCTCCTCGAGGGTCTCCAGGCAGTCCGCGGCGAAGCCCGGGCAGATCACGTCGACCCGTCCCGTGCCCTTGGCGCCCAGCTCCTGGAGGGTCTGCGCGGTATAGGGCTTGAGCCACTCGGCGCGCCCGAAGCGCGACTGGAAGGTGACCACGGTGCGCTCGTCGTCCCAGCCCAGCTCCGTGGCGATGAGCCGCGCGCTCTTGCGGCACTCGCAGTGGTAGGGGTCGCCCTTGTCGAGCGAGAAGCGCGGCAGGCCGTGGAAGCTCATCACCAGCCGGTCGGGCCGCCCGTTCTTCATCCAGTGGTCGTTCACCGCCCTGGCGACGGCCTTCACGTAGGCGGGATGGTCGTGGAAGTGGCGGACCGTGCGGATGGCGGGGACGCTTCGCATCGCCGCGAGGGCCTCGCCGACGGCGTCGATCGCCGAACCCGTCGTGCTCGCCGCGTACTGCGGGTAGAGCGGCAGCACGAGGATGCGATCGCAGCCCTTGCCGCGAAGCTCGGCGAGGCCCGCGGCGATGGAGGGATTGCCGTAGCGGCAGGCGCCCGCGACCGCGAGCGGGGACTTCACGCGTTCGCCCAGGTAGCCGCGCAGGAGCTGCACCTGGCGCCCGAGGTGCACGCGAAGCGGCGAGCCTTCCTTCGTCCAGATGGCCGCGTACTTGGCGGCGCTCTTCGCGGGGCGCACGAGGAGGATCACGCGCAGGATCAGCCACCAGGCGGCGCGCGGGATCTCGACCACGCGGGGATCCCAGAGGAATTGCGCGAGGTAGCGGCGGACCGCGGCGGCGGTCGGCGCGTCGGGCGTGCCGAGGTTCACCAGCAGGACGCCCGTGCGCGGGATCGAGCCGTGCGTGTACGGCGGTTCGGGGAGGTAGGACATTCAGTGCTGCGAAAGGGCGGTGGAGATGAGCTTCGAGGTGACGTCGACGATGGGGATGACGCGCTCGTAGGCCATGCGCGTCGGGCCGATCACGCCCACGGTGCCCACGACCTTGCCGTCGACCTCGTAGGGCGCGGTCACGATCGAGCACTCGTCGAGCGGGACGAGGAGGGAGTCGCCGCCGATGAAGATCTTCACCCCCTCGGCGCGCTCGCTGTCGTCGAGGAGCCCCAGGAGCTGCGCCTTGCGCTCGAAGAGGTCGAAGAGCTTGCGCAGGCGCGCGCGGTCGGAGGACAGGGCCTCCACCTCGAGGAGGTTCCTCTCGCCGGAGAGCACCACTTCGTCGCCCGGCTGGCGCATCGCCTCGCCGCCGGTCTCGATGGCCGCGCGCATGAGCGTGGAGATGTCGCGGTGCAGGTCGAGGAGCTCGCCGCGCACGCGGCTCGCGATCGTGGCGAAATCGTGCCCGGCGTAGTGCTGGTTGATCGCGTTGGCGGCTTCCGTGAGCTGCGAGGGGGTGTAGGGCCGGTCTGTGACGAGCACGCGATTCTGCACCTCCCCGTCGGAGGCGACGATGATGAGGAGCACGCGCTTGTCCGAGAGGTGGAAGAACTCCACGTGGCGCAGCGACGCCCGGCGGCGGGGCGAGATCACCACCCCGGCGAAGTGCGTGAGGTCCGACAGCAACTGGGAGGCGGCCGCCACGACGCGGTGCGGATCGTCGGGAAGCAGGCTTTCCTGGATCTGCGCGCGCTCGACCTCCTCGAGGGGGCGCACCGTGAGGAGCGTGTCCACGAAGAAGCGGTAGCCCTTGGGCGTGGGCACGCGCCCGGCCGAGGTGTGCGGGCTCGCGACGAAGCCCATCTCCTCGAGGTCCGCCATCACGTTGCGGATCGTCGCCGGCGAGAGCTCCAGGCTGGAGGCGCGCGCGAGCGCCCGCGATCCGACGGGCTGGCCGTCGGCGATGTAGCGCTCGACGAGGATCTTGAGCAGCGACTGCGCGCGGTCGTTCAGCATGCGGTCCATTGTACGAAAATTCGGGGAGGCCGGCGCCCGGGTTTCGCCTTTGACGGGTCGGGGTGCTGTGATCTAATGCGGGCCATGCCCCCGCCCTTCAAGACCGTGGCCGTCGTGGGAAAAGGCGACGCCCCGGAGCTGCCGGAGACGCTCGACCAGGTCGTGGCCGTGCTCCGGTCGCGCGGGGCGGCGGTGATCATGGATCCGCGCACGGCCGAGGCCTCGCGCACGGCGCCCGACGAGGCGATCGCGCTGGAGGCGCTGCCCGCGAGGGCCGACCTCGCCGTGGTGGTGGGCGGGGACGGCACGCTCCTTTCCAGCGCCCGGCTGATGGTGTCGCGGGGCGTTCCCCTCATCGGGGTGAACCTGGGCCGCCTGGGCTTCCTCACGGACATCCCCGCCAACGCGGTGACGGAGACGCTCGGCGCGGTCCTCGACGGGGACTACGTCGCGGAGGAAAGGCTCCTCCTCGCCGCGCGCGTGCTGCGCGGGGGCCGGGAAGTGTACGCCACGCACGCGATGAACGACGTGGTGGTGAGCCGCGCGGGCGCCGGCAGCATGATCGAGTTCTCGGTGCACGTGAACGGGGAGTTCATCTACAGTCTCCGCGCCGATGGCATCATCGTCGCCACGCCGACGGGATCGACCGCCTACGCGCTCTCCGCGGGCGGGCCCATCCTCCACCCGGGGCTCCCCGCCATCGCCCTCGTGCCGATCTCGCCGCACACCCTCTCCAACCGCCCGGTGGCGATCCGCAGCGACTCGCGGATCGAGGTGGTCCTCGTCCGCGGACCCGGCGCGCGCGCCAACTTCGACGTGCAGTCGCACGCCGAACTGGAAGCCGGCGACGTGGTCGCGATCGCCGCGGCGAAGCCCGCGATCCTCCTGCACCCGCGCGGCTACCGCTACTTCGCCATGCTGCGCGACAAGCTGCGCTGGAACGAGCGCAACGCCTGAGGCCGCGCTCCCATGCTCCGCGCCCTGGCGCTCCGCGACTTCGTGATCGTGGCCTCGCTCGACCTGGAACTCGCCACCGGGTTCACCGCGCTCACCGGGGAGACCGGCGCCGGGAAGTCCATCCTGGTGGACGCGCTGGGGCTGGTGCTCGGCGCGCGCGCCGATCCCGGCGTGATCCGTCCCGGAGCCGAGCGGGCCGACCTTTCGGCGGAGTTCGACGTGGCCGGCCTGGAGCCCGCGCGGCGCTGGCTCGCGGACAATGACCTCGAGGAAGGCGAGGGCGAGGCCTGCCTCGTCCGGCGCACCGTCGACCGCGCCGGCCGCTCGCGGGGATTCGTGAACGGCCGGCCGGCCACCGCCGCGCAGCTGCGCGAGCTGGGCGAGCGCCTCGTGGACATCCACGGCCAGCACGAGCACCAGTGGCTCGCGCAGCGCGACTACCAGCGGCGCCTGCTCGACGCCTTCGGCGGCGCCGAAGCCGAGGCGCGCGAGGTGGCGGTCCGGCACGGGCAGTGGCGGCGCGCGATCGAGGCCCGCGAGGCCCGCGAGCGCGCCGAGGCCTCCTCGGTGCGCGAGCGCGAATACCTGCGGGACGAGATCCACGACCTCGAGGCGCTCGCCTTCACGCCGGAGTCCTGGGCGGAGGAGAACGCGGAGCACCGGCGCCTCGCCCACGCGCAGGAGCTCATCGCCCATTGCCGGGCGGCGCTGGAGGCCGCCGACGAGGCGGAGCCCGGCGCCACGGGACTCCTCGCGGCCGCGGGCTCGCGCCTCGCGCAGGCCGCGGAGGTGGATCCGGCGCTCGCCGAAGCGCAGCGCCTGCTCGAGAGCGCGGCGGCGCACGCGGCCGAGGCCGCGCACGAGCTGCGCCGCTACCTGCAGAAGGTCGAGCCCGATCCGGCGCGGCTGGAGGCGCTGGAGCGCCGGCTGCGCGCGGTCCACGACATGGCTCGCCGCCTGCGCGTGGAGCCGACGGCGATTCCCGACGCGCTCCTCGCGCGGCAAGGCCGCCTGGCCGAACTGGGCGGCGACGAGAGCCTGGAGGCGTTGCGCGAACGCGAGGCCGCCGCGAAGGCGTCGTACGGGGAACTCGCCCGGGCGCTCTCGGCGAAGCGGCGCGAGGCGGCGCGCCGGCTCGGCGAGGAAGTCACGCGCCGCCTGCAGGGACTCGCGATGGAGGGCGGGCGGCTCGAGGTGAGCCTGGAGCCGCTCGCGCAGCCGGGATCGGGCGGCCTGGAGGCGGTGGAATTCCGGGTGGCGGCCCATGCGGGACAGCCCTCCGGGCCCATCGGCAAGGTCGCCTCCGGCGGGGAGCTTTCGCGCCTGGCGCTCGCCGTCCAGGTGCTCATGGGCGGGCGCGCCGGGATTCCCACGCTCGTGTTCGACGAGGTGGATGCCGGCATCGGCGGGCGCGTCGCGGAGATCGTCGGCTCGCTGCTCGCGGAACTCTCCCGGCACCACCAGGTGCTCTGCGTCACGCACCTGCCCCAGGTGGCGGCCCGTGCCCGGCACCAGATCCGCGTCGCGAAGCACGCGCGCGCCGGCGGCACGGTCGCGACGGTGGAGGCGCTCGACGCGGCCGGGCGCGTCGAGGAGATCGCCCGCATGCTCGGCGGCGCGCGGGTGACCGACACCTCGCGCCGGCACGCCGAGGAAATGCTCGGGCGGGATCCGCCCGCGAAGCCCCGCGCGAGCGCCCCGGCGGCGCGCGGCCGGTAGCGCGAGCCCGGGAAACGGACCATGGAATCGTCCTCGGGCAAGGTCGCGCTGGTGCTGGCGGGAGGCGGCGCCCGGGCCGCCTACCAGGTGGGCGTCCTGCAGGCCCTGAAGGAAATTCTCCCGGATCCCGCGGTGAATCCCTTCCCGATCATCGGCGGCACTTCGGCGGGCGCGGTCAACGCCGGCGCCCTCGCGTGCCACGCGGACGACTTCGGCAAGGCCGTGGACAACCTCCTCGAGGTGTGGCGCAACTTCGAGCCGCGCCACGTCTACCGGGCCGACTTCGTCGGCGTGGCGGCCAACAGCGCGCGCTGGCTCGCGTCGCTCTTCTTCGGCGCGCTCGTGCGCGACCGGCGCATCTCGCTCCTGGACAACCGGCCCCTCGCCGCGCTCCTCGGGCGCAAGCTCGAGTTCTCGCGCATCCCGGGCAACATCGAGCGCGGGGCCCTCGACGCGCTCGCCATCACCTGCTCGGGCTACACCTCCGGCCAGAGCGTGACCTTCTTCGAGGGGGCCGCGCACCTCGCGACCTGGAAACGCTCCCAGCGCGTGGGCGTGCGGACCAGGATCCAGGTCGAGCACCTCATGGCCTCGAGCGCGATCCCCTTCCTCTTCCCCGCGCACAAGTTGAACCGCGAGTTCTTCGGCGACGGCTCGATGCGCCAGATCGCCCCCGTGAGCCCGGCGCTGCACCTGGGCGCCGACCGCGTGCTCGTGGTGGGCACGGCGAAGATCCGCAACGACGACCCGGAGCGCACGCGCGGCGACACCTACCCCACGCTCGCGCAGGTGGCGGGGCACGTGATGAACTCCATCTTCCTCGACAGCCTCGCCGTGGACATCGAGCGCCTGGAGCGCATCAACCGGACGATCAGCGCGGTGCCGCAGGAGCGCCTGCGCCAGCTCGGGCTCACCCTTCACCACGTGGACGTCCTCGTGATGACGCCCTCGGAGCCGCTGGACGCGATCGCGGTCCGCCACCTGCGCAGCCTCCCCTGGCCCATCCGCTTCCTCCTGAGGAGCGTGGGCGCCATGCGCCGCGGCGGCGCGAACCTCGCGAGCTACCTCCTCTTCGAGCAGGGCTACTGCCGGGAGCTCATCGCCCTGGGTTACCACGACACCCTCAAGCGCCGCGAGGAGGTCGAGGCCTTCCTCGGCGGCGCCATGTGCCCCGTGCCGGGCGCCTACGCGCGCACCGTCAAGTTCTTCGTGCCTCCCCCGAAGGATCCGGCGCCCGGGGGCACGCCATGACGCGGGCCGCGCCGCACGCGCTCGGCCACTACCCGCACGCGCGCGAGATCACCACGCGCTGGATGGACAACGACGCCTACGGGCACGTGAACAACGTCGTCTACTACTCCTACTTCGACACGGTGGTGAACGACTGGCTCATCCGCGAGGGGCTGCTCGACGTGGAGAAGGGGGAGCTCATCGGGCTGGTGGTGGAGACGGGCTGCCGCTACTTCGAGCCGCTCACCTATCCGGAGACGGTGACCGCGGCGCTTCGCGTGGCGCACGTCGGCAATTCCAGCGTCCGCTACGAGGTCGCGCTCTTCGGCGAGGGCCGCGACAGCGCGGCCGCCCAGGGCCATTTCGTGCACGTCTACGTGGACCGGGCCTCGCGCCGGCCGGCCCCGCTGCCCGAGGCATGGCGGCGAAAGCTCGCGACGATCGCGGTTCCCGGAGGCTCCCGGTGAGGCTGCGGGCCGCGGCCGCGCTTGCCGTCCTCGCGCTCGCGGCCGGGAGCGCCGCGGCGCAGTCGCCCGGCATCGAGCGCGAGGTCCTCGAGCGATCGACGAGCGCGGGCGGGGAGCGTGACGTCCTGCTGGTCCGCGTGAGGATCGCGCCGGGCGCGCGGGCGGGCCGCCACAGCCACCCGGGGATCGAGACCGGCTTCGTGCTCGAAGGCGAGGCGGTGATGGAAATCGACGGCGAGCCGCCCCGCAGGCTGGGTCCCGGCGACAGCTACCTCGTGCCGGCGGGTCGCGTCCACGACGCGCGTGCCGCGGGCCCGGGCCCGGTGAAGGTGCTAGCCACCTTCGTGGTCGAGCGCGGCAAGCCGCTCGCCACGCCCGCGCCCTGAGGCGCCCGGCCCGCTCAGGCGACCAGGATGGGGCTGCGGTAGCGCGCGACCAGCCAGCGCGCGATCGCCGCGACTTCCTCCGCGCAGACGGCGTGGGGCATCGGGTAGGCGTGCCATTCGGGCGCGAGCCCGTGGGCCGCGAGCGCGGCCCGCGAGGACTCCGCGAGCGCGAGGGGCACGACGGGATCCTGCGTGCCGTGCGCCATGAAGACCGGGACGTGGCCGTTCGCGTCGGAGGACTCGCGCGCGAGCGACTCCGCGAGCGGCAGGTAGGTCGACAGCGCGAGGATGCCGGCGAGCGCCTCCGTGTGCCGAAGGCCCGTGTGGAGCGCGATGGCGCCGCCCTGGGAAAAGCCGGCCAGCACGATCCGGCCGGCCGGGATGCCGCGCGACTTCTCCCGGGCGAGGAACGCCTCGACCTGCGCCTGGGATTCGCGGATCCCCTTCTCGTCGGGCAGGCGCCCGATGTCCGCCATCGCGATGTCGTACCAGGCGCGCATCGCGTGGCCATTGTTGATCGTGACCGGCCGCACCGGCGCGTTGGGGAAGATGAAGCGCAGCGCGAGGTCCTCCGGCAGGTCCAGCTCGCGCACGATCGGGACGAAGTCCCAGCCGTCGGCGCCGAGGCCGTGCATCCAGATGACCGTGCCGGCGGGATCGGCGCCGGTCGAGAGTTCGAGGTGGGAAAGCAGTTCCATGGAGGGCGCTCGGCTGGGGGGATTCAGGTTCTCGGGGAACGCAGGGCGGACTTGGGACGGAAGGCCTTCACCACCTCCTCGCGCGTCTCGAGGTAGGGCCCGCCGACGAGGTCGATGCAGTAGGGCACCGCCGCGAAGATGCCCGCCACGCGCGGGCGGCCGTCGGCGTCCTTCGCGCCCTCGAGCGTCTCGCGGATCGACTTCGGCTGGCCGGGGAGGTTCAGGATGAGGGCGCGCCCGCGGATCGCGCCGACCTGGCGCGAGAGGATCGCGGTCGGCACGAACTCGAGGCTGATGCGGCGCATCTGCTCGCCGAAGCCCGGCATCTCGCGGTCGGCCACGGCGAGCGTGGCCTCGGGCGTTACGTCCCGGGGGGCGGGCCCGGTGCCGCCGGTGGTGATCACGAGGTCGCAGCCGGCGCGGTCCACGAGTTCCACGAGCGTCGCCTCGATCGTGGCGCGATCGTCGGGGATGAGGCGCCGCTCGAAGCGGACCGGGTTGAGGAGCGCCCCCGCGAGCCACGCCTCCAGCGCGGGAATCCCCTCGTCGCGGTACTCGCCCCGGGAGGCCCGGTCGCTCGCGGAGACGAGGCCGATCGCGACGGGATCGTGCCCGCTCACGGCCCGCGCTCCCCGTCCCGGAGGATCGCGCTGACGGCCTGGAAGAGCTCCCGGTAGCGCTTCGGCGCCCGTTCCGCCCGTCGCTCCTCGAGGGCCGCGGCGGCGAGATCCGCCAGGCGACGCTCGTCGGCGCCGGGATGCTCCGCCGCGAAGCGCGCGACCGCCCCGGGGTCGGCGAGCATGTCGTCGCGCCAGCGTTCCGCGAGGTGGAAGAGGGCCGTGGCGCGGCGGGAGGGGGCGTGCATCGCCTCGAGCCGGGCGGCGATCGGCTCCGCGTCGATCTTGCGCATGAGCCGGCCGATGTACTGGAGCTGCCGTCGGATGGCCTCGTGCGTCGTGAGCCGGCGGCACTCGGCGAGCGCCTCGCGCAGGACCGGGGGAATGTCCAGGCGCGCGAGCTCGTGCTCGGGCAGGCGGGTGAGTGCCTTGCCCACGTCCTGCAGCGCGAGCATCCGCCGTTTGCGCTGCGTTTTGCTGATAAGATCGCCGTCGTTCATCTCGTCTTCGACTTCCGGTTCACGCGCGTTGCGGGCCCGCAGGAGTTTAGAGGTTTTGGCCGCCGCGCGGGCGGGCCCCGCGCGACAATCGCCCCCCGTCATCATGCCCGACACGACCGCCGTCCCGGCGCTGCCCCTCGACCGTTCCGCGCTGGAGTCCACCGCGCTTCGCGCGCTCTCGCTCGCCCGGGAGCGAGGGGCGAGCCACGCGGAAGCCGAGACCTCGGCCTCCGTGGGCCAGTCGGTCACGGTCCGCCTCGGCGAGGTCGAGACCGTGGAGTACAACCGCGACAAGTCGCTCTCGCTCACGGTGTACTTCGGCAAGCGCCGCGGCCACGCGAGCACCTCGGACGTTTCCGGGGACTCCATCGCGAGGACGGTGGAGGCGGCCTGCGCCATCGCGCGCCACACCGCGCCCGACGACGCGGCGGGACTGCCCGACGAGGACCGGCTCTATCGCGGCGCCGCGCCGGACCTCGGGCTCTGCCACCCGTGGAACCTCACGGTGGAGGAGGCCATCGGCCTCGCCCGCGAGACGGAGGACGCGGCGCGAGCCGTGGACCCGCGGATCACCAACTCGGAAGGCGCCACGGTTTCCTTCGGCGACGCGGACTTCGTCTTCGCCAACTCGCTCGGCTTCGTGGGGGGCTCGCCGTCCTCGCGCGCGAGCATCGCCTGCGGCGTGCTCGCGGCCGAGGGCGACTCGATGCAGCGCGACTACTGGTACAGCTCGGAACGCGATCCCGCGCGCCTGGAATCCGCCGCCGCCGTGGGACGGCGTGCCGGCGAGCGCGCCGTGCGCCGCCTGGGCGCGCGCCGGGTCGCCACGGCGGAGGTGCCCGTGCTCTTCGAGGCGAACGTCGCCGGATCGCTCATCGGCCACTTCGTCTCCGCCGCGAGCGGCGCGAGCCTGTACCGCCGCTCGTCCTTCCTCGTGGACGCCGCCGGCAAGCCGGTCTTCTCCGCGCTCGTGACGCTATCCGAGGAGCCGCACCTTCCCGGCGCCATGGCGAGCGGCTGGTTCGACGGGGAAGGGGTCGCGACGGCGCCGCGCCGCGTCGTGGACGCGGGCGTCCTCACGGGCTACTTCCTGTCGAGCTACTCGGCGCGCAAGCTCGGCCTCGCGACCACGGGCAACGCCGGCGGCAGCCACAACCTCGTCCTGCAGCCGGGCGCGGAGGACTTCGAGGCGCTCGTGCGCCGCATGGGCCGCGGCCTCGTCGTGACCGAGCTCATGGGCCAGGGCGTGAACCCCGTGAACGGCGACTACTCGCGCGGCGCGGTGGGCTTCTGGGTGGAGGGCGGGGAGATCCTCTACCCGGTCGAGGAGGTGACCATCGCCGGGAACCTGCCGGAGATGTACCGCGGCATCGTGGCGGTCGGGCGGGACGTGATCGTGCGCGGGGCGAGGTCCACCGGCTCCCTCCTCGTGGAACGCATGACCGTCGCCGGCCACTGAGACGCCCCCGCCCGCCGGCCCCGCGGCCCGCGAATCTGGTAGGCTCTGCCGCGCTTCCACGCGGGCAGCGCGCACCGCGCGAGGCGCCCCGATTCCACGACGAGGAGAAACGCATGGAACGCCGGAAATTCCTGAATACCGCCGGCGCCGGCATGGCCGGCATCCTGGCCGCGGGGTCCGCTCCCGCCTTCGCCCAGGGCGCCGGCGAGATCAAGTGGCGCCTGGCCTCGAGCTTCCCGAAGAGCCTGGACACCATCTTCGGCGCGGCCGAGATGATGTCGAAGCGGGTGGCCGCGGCCACCGGCGGGCGGTTCCAGATCCAGGTGTTCGCCGGCGGCGAGATCGTGCCGGGCCTCCAGGTCCTCGATGCGGTGCAGAACGGAACGGTGGCTTGCGGTCACACGGCCCCCTATTACTACTGGGGCAAGGACGCCGCCTTCGCGCTGGACACCGCGATCCCCTTCGGGCTCACGGCCCGGCAGATGAACGCCTGGCAGATCTTCGGCGGCGGGCTCGAGCTCTTCCGCGAGTTCTACAAGGGCTACAACATCCACAACGTCCCCTGCGGCAACACCGGCGCGCAGATGGGCGGCTGGTACCGCAAGGAGATCCGGAAGCTCGCCGACCTGAAGGGCCTCAAGATGCGCATCGGGGGCTTCGCGGGCAAGGTGATGGAGAGGCTCGGCGTCGTCCCGCAACAGCTCGCCGCCGGGGACATCTATCCGGCGCTGGAGAAGGGCACGATCGACGCGGTCGAGTGGGTGGGCCCGTACGACGACGAGAAGCTCGGCTTCAACAAGGTCGCGAAGTACTACTACTACCCCGGCTGGTGGGAGGGGGGGCCGCAGCTCGACCTCTACGTGAACCTGAAGGAATGGGAGAAGCTGCCGAAGGAGTACCAGAACATCGTCGAGGCGGCGTGCTGGGAGGCCAACACCTGGATGCTCGCCAAGTACGACGCGCAGAATCCCGCGGCGCTCAAGCGCCTCGTGGCGGGAGGGACCCAGCTCCGAGCCTTCCCGCGCGAGACGATGGTCGCGGCCTACAAGGCCTCGCTCGAGGTCTACCGGGAAGCCGGCGAGAAGAGCCCGGCCTTCAAGAAGATCTACGAGTCGATGTCGGCCTTCCGCAGCGCGCAGCTGCTCTGGTTCCGCGTGGCGGAGAAGGGCTTCGACGATTTCATGCACGGCATCGGCTCGATCAAGTAGCCGGGCCGGTCGAGGAAAGGCCCGCCGCGAGGCGGGCCTTTTTCATTGCGACGCGATCGCGCCCGCTACTTGCCCCCGCGCAGCACCCGCTCGATCTCCTCGGCGGCCTTTTCCTCGGGCGTCTTCTCGAGGGTCTTGCCCTTGGCGGGCTCGCCCCTGGGCGAGCGCCCGGTCGCGGCATCGGGATCCCCGCCGGGCGACGATCCCCCGGGTCCGCGCAGGTCCCGCATCAGGTCGTTCGACTGGGTTCCCTGGTCCACTTCCGGGATGTCGAACCGGATCGTCGCCGGGTCCGCCGCGGGCGCCTCGTCCTTGTAAACCATCACCATCTGCGGGAAGGCGATCACCAGCCCGACCATGACCACCTGGATCGCGACGAACGGCACGGCGCCCCAGTAGATCTGCCCGGTCGTGACGGGAGCCATGCGCCTGCCGGTGACCTTGTCGAGGTACGCCTTGGCCGGCGCGACGCTGCGCAGGTAGAAGAGCGCGAAGCCGAAGGGCGGGTGCATGAACGAGGTCTGCATGTTCACGCCCAGCAGGATCCCGAACCAGATGAGATCGATGCCGAGCTTCTCCGCCACGGGCACGAGGAGCGGGACGATGATGAAGGCGAGCTCGAAGAAGTCCAGGAAGAAGGCGAGCAGGAAGACGAGGACGTTCACCGCGACGAGGAACCCGAGCTGCCCGCCCGGGAGGTTCGCGAGGAGCTCCTCCACCCACTTGTGCCCGTCGATGCCGTAGAAGGTGAGGCTGAAGACCCGCGCGCCGATGAGGATGAAGAGCACGAAGGTGGAGAGCTTCGCCGTCGTGTCCATCGCCTGGCGCAGCAGGCCGAAGGAAAGCCGGCGCCGCGCGAGCGCCATCGCGAGCGCCCCGGCCGCTCCCATGGCGCCGCCCTCGGTCGGCGTGGCCCAGCCGAGGAAGATCGTGCCCAGGACGAGGAAGATGAGGCCGAGCGGCGGGACGAGCACGAAGATCACCTGCTGCGCCAGCCGCGACAGGACGCCGGAACGCAGCCACCGGTCGGCGACGGCGAGGACGAACGCGAAGGTGGCGCCCGCGCCGGCGGCGAGGACCAGGCGCTCGTCGAGGTGCGCCTCCGGGTAGCGCTCCAGGTACCAGAGGCGGTCGAAGGCCACGGCGACCGCCGCCGAGGCCGCCACGAGGAGCGCGAGCGAAGTCGTGCCGGCGGTCCCGTCGGCTTCCCTGAGCGTGCGCGCTTCCGGCGGCAGCGCCGGCGCCCACGAGGGCTTCGCCACCGCCACGCCGACGGTGTAGAGGGCGTACAGGCCCGTGAGGACGAGCCCCGGGATGATCGCGCCGGCGTACATGTCGCCCACGGAGCGGCCCAGCTGGTCGGCCATGATGATGAGGACGATCGACGGCGGGATGATCTGCGCGAGCGTGCCCGAGGCGGCGATGACGCCGGTCGCGAACCGCCGGTCGTAGCCGTAGCGAAGCATGATCGGCAGCGAGATGAGGCCCATCGAGATGACCGAGGCGGCCACGACGCCCGTGGTCGCCGCGAGCAGCGCGCCCACGAAGACCACCGCGAAGCCGAGCCCGCCCCGCAGCGCGCCGAAGACCTGGCCGATGGTGTCGAGGAGGTCCTCGGCCATGCCGCTTCGCTCGAGCACGAGGCCCATGAAGGTGAAGAAGGGCACGGCGAGGAGCGTCTCGTTCGACATGATTCCCCAGACCCGTTCCGGCAGCGCCTGGAAGAGCTCCGGGCGCAGCAGGCCCAGCTCGATGCCGACCAGCCCGAAGAAGATGCCGTTGGCGGCGAGGGCGAACGCGACCGGGTAGCCCAGCAGGAGGAACACCACCAGCGCCGCGAACATGATCGGCGCGAGATTGTGCGCGAGGAACTCCATCAGGGCTTGCCGTCCGCGATCCGGCGGATCTCCTCGGCGAGCTCCCGCTCCGCGGAGTGCCCGTGCAGCGCGAGGCCGGGATCGGGCGCGAGGCCCCGCAGGAACCCGATGCGCTTGACCAGCTCGGAGAAGCCCTGCAGGGCGAGCAGCGAGAATCCGACGGGCACGAGCAGGCGCGCGGGCCAGATCGCGAGCCCGCCGGCGCTGCCGGAAATCTCGTCGTGCACCCAGGTGCGGACGAACACGGGCCACGAGAGGTAGACGAACACGAGCGCCATGGGCAGCAGGAAGAAGACCGTGCCGAAGACGTCGATCCAGGCCTGGGCGCGGCGCGAGAAGCGGCCGGCGACCACGTCGATGCGCACGTGCTCGTTCCGGAGCAGCGTGTACCCGGCGCAGAGGAGGAAGATCGCCGAGAAGAGGTACCACTGCGCCTCGAGGAACGCGTTGGAGCTGTAGTTGAAGACCTTGCGCACGATCGCGTTCACGGCGCTCACCGCGACCGCCGCGAGGACGAGCCAGTAGACGGTCCTGCCCACGCGCTCGTTCAGCGCGTCGATCCATCGGGAGATCGTGAAGAGTGTCCGCATCGCGCCTCCGTCGGCGAAGTCCGCGCGCGGAAGTCCGGCGGCGGGCTGCGGCGATTATAGGCGAGCGCGCTCCGCGCCCGGGAGGGCGGGGCCCGCGTGCTAGAATCCTCCACGCATTCAATCACTTCCCGAAATCCCGGCCGCGCCGGGCCGACCATGTTCCCCGATACCCACACCATCGCCGCCGTCGACCCCGAGATCTGGCGCGCCATCCAGGACGAATGCCGCCGGCAGGAGGAGGGACTCGAGCTCATCGCCTCCGAGAACTACGCGAGCCCCGCGGTGCTCGCCGCCCAGGGCACGGTCCTCACGAACAAGTACGCGGAGGGCTATCCGGGCAAGCGCTACTACGGGGGCTGCGAGTTCGTCGACGTGGCCGAGAGCCTCGCGATCGAGCGGGTGAAGAAGCTCTTCGGCGCCGAGTACGCCAACGTGCAGCCGCACTCGGGCTCGCAGGCGAACCAGGCCGTCTACATGGCGATGCTGAAGCCCGGCGACACGATCCTCGGCATGTCGCTCGCGCACGGCGGACACCTCACGCACGGGGCCGCGGTGAACCTCTCGGGCAAGCTCTACAACTCCGTCGCCTACGGCCTCGGGGAGTCCGAGGAGATCGACTACGACCAGGTGCGCGATCGCGCGCGCGAGTTCAACCCGCGCATGATCGTCGCGGGCGCGTCCGCCTACGCCCTGCGCGCCGACTGGCAGCACTTCCGCGACATCGCCGACGAGGTGGGCGCGATGCTGCTGGTCGACATGGCCCACTACGCGGGCCTCGTCGCCGCGGGCCTGTACCCGAACCCCGTCGGCATCGCCGACTTCGTGACGAGCACGACCCACAAGACCCTGCGCGGGCCCCGCGGCGGGGTGATCCTCGCGGCCGCCGAGCACGAGAAGGCGCTCAATTCGTCCATCTTCCCGTCGATCCAGGGCGGGCCGCTCATGCACGTGATCGCGGCGAAGGCCGTCGCCTTCCGGGAGGCCCTCGAGCCCGCCTTCAAGGCCTACCAGTCGCAGGTGCTCGCGAACGCCCAGCGCATGGCCGCCACGCTCGCCCGGCGAGGGCTGCGGATCGTGTCGGGCCGCACCGAGAGCCACCTCTTCCTCGTGGACCTGCGGCCGATGCGGGTGACGGGAAAGGACGCCGAGGCGGCCCTCGGCAAGGCCCACATCACGGTCAACAAGAACGCCATCCCGAACGACCCGGAGAAGCCCTTCGTCACGAGCGGCATCCGCGTCGGCTCGCCCGCCATGACCACCCGCGGGCTGGGCGCGGCCGAGGCGGAGCAGGTGGCGAACCTGATCGCCGACGCGCTGGAGGCCCGCGACGACGAGGCGCGCCTCGCGAAGGTCCGCGGCGAGGTGAACGCGCTCTGCGCGCGATTCCCCGTGTACGGCCCCGCCATGCGGGCGAGCTACGGTCTCGCCTGAGGCCGGACGGGGAGCCAGGCGATGAAATGCCCCTTCTGCGGCGCCGAGGACACCCAGGTGATCGACTCGCGCGTGAGCGAGGAGGGCGACTCGATCCGCCGGCGGCGCCGCTGCCAGGTGTGCGCCAAGCGCTTCACGACCTACGAGACGGCGGAGCTGCGCATGCCGCAGATCGTGAAGGGCAACGGGCAGCGCGAGGACTTCTCCTCGGCGAAGCTGCGCACGGGATTCCAGCGCGCCCTGCACAAGCGTCCCGTCACGACGGAGCTGGTCGACGCGGCCATCACGCGCATCGAGCAGAAGCTCCTCGCCCTGGGCGAGCGCGAGGTCGACTCGCGGCGCATCGGCGAGATGGTGATGGAGGAGCTGCGCAAGCTCGACAAGGTCGCCTACATCCGCTTCGCCTCGGTCTACCGGAGCTTCTCGGACGTCGACGACTTCCGCGACGCGATCCGCGAGGTGCGGGACAAGTAGGGTGAGCTTCTCCGCCGAGGACCATGCCTGGATGGCGCGCGCCCTCGCGCTCGCGGCGCGCGGACGCGACACCGCCACCCCGAACCCGAACGTGGGATGCGTGATCGCCCGGGGCGGACGCCTGCTCGGCGAGGGCTGGCACGCGCGCGCGGGCGAGCCCCACGCCGAGGCGATCGCGCTCGCCGCCTGCGCCGGCTCTCCCGCCGGCGCGACCGCCTACGTGAGCCTCGAACCCTGCAGCCACCACGGCCGGACGCCCCCCTGCGCGGACGCGCTCGTCGAGGCACGGCTCTCGCGCGTGGTCGCGGCGATCGAGGATCCCGATCCGCGGGTGGGCGGGCAGGGCCTCGCCCGGTTGCGCGCCGCGGGGCTTCGCGTGGAGACGGGGCTCCTCGCCGAGCAGGCGAGGGAGGCGCACCGGGGCTTCCTCGCCCGCGTGTCGCGCGGCCGGCCGTGGCTGCGCCTGAAGTCCGCCGCCTCGCTCGACGGCCGCACGGCGCTCGCCGGCGGCGAGAGCCGCTGGATCACGGGCGAGGCCGCGCGCCGCGACGTGCACGCGCTTCGCGCCCGGTCCTGCGCGATGCTCACGGGAATCGGCACGGTGCTGCGGGACGACCCGTCCCTCACCGTGCGCCACGTGGCCTGCACGCGCCAGCCCAGGCGCGTGGTGATCGACAGCCGGCTGGAACTGCCCGCGACCGCGCGCATCCTCTCGGGCGAGCCGCCGCTCGTGCTCACCGTGAGCGAGGACCGCGAAAGGCGCGCGGCGCTCGAGGCGCGGGGAGCCGAGGTGGTGGGGGTGCCCGGCGTCGGCGGCAAGACGGACCTCGCCGCGGTCGCCCGGCTGCTCGCCGCGCGGGGCTTCAACGAAGTCACGGTGGAGACCGGCGCGCGCCTGAATGCCTCGCTCCTGGCCGCGGGCGTCGTGGACGAGATCGTGATCTACCTCGCGCCGATGCTCCTGGGCGACACGGCGCAGGGGCTCTACGCGCTGCCCGCGCTCGCCGGGCTCGACGCGGCCCTGCGTCCCCGCGTGGTGGACGTGCGCGCGGTGGGCGCGGACCTTCGCATCACCGCGAGACTGGAGGGATGAGATGTTCACCGGCATCGTGACCGCCGTCGGCCGCATCGCGGCCTCCCGTCCCCTGGGCGACGGGCTGCGGCTTCGCGTCGAGGCCCCGGGATTCGGCCTGGAAGACGTGGCGCTCGGCGACTCCATCGCCCTGCAGGGGGTCTGTCATACCGTGGTGGCCAAGGATCCCGCGGGCTTCGAGGTGGACACGTCGGCGGCCACGCTCGCCGTGACGACGGGGCTCGCGCAGGGCCGCGAGGTGAACCTGGAAAAATCGCTCACGCTGGCCGACCGCCTGGGCGGCCACCTCGTGAGCGGGCACGTGGACGGCGTCGGCGAGGTCACCGCCTTCGAGGACCTCGGCGGGAGCTGGCGCCTGGAGATCGAGATGCCCGCGGAGCTTTCTCGCTACGTCGCGAGGAAGGGATCGATCGCGGTCGACGGCGTGAGCCTCACCGTGAACGCGGTCTCCGGCCGGCGCTTCGAGGTGAACATCATTCCCCACACGCGCTCGGTCACCACGCTCCGGCGCCTCGCGGCGGGGAGCGCCGTGAACCTCGAGGTCGACATGACCGCGCGCTACCTGGAGCGGCTCGTCGGGGCGCGGGAGTAGGCTCCCGGCGCCCCGGGAGGGCGGGGTCTCCTAGGGGGTGCGCTCCTGGAACCTCGCCTCGACCGGCGGCGCGCCGGGGCGGCTCACGCGGACGTGGAACGTGTAGCTCGACTTCGGCGCGAGTCGCACGTAGGCGCCGTGGCTCGGGTTTCCCGCGAGCGACATGGGCTCCAGCGCGGAAGCCTCGCGGCCCATGCCGAGCTTCTCCACGTCCAGCCTCACGTCGGCGCCCGCGACCGGCGCCTGCGTCGCGGCGTCGAAGACCGACACGTTCACGTGGTAGTAGCCGCTGCCGCGCGGAACGCCGCCGTGCAGCTTCGCCTCGGGGGATCCCGCCGGGTACGCCCGCATCTGCTCGGCGCTGAGTCGTCCGAGATAGATGTCGAGCCCCCCCGCGCTCACGCGCTGCGGGCCCGCGCCGGCGGGCGCCGCCGCCTTCGCTTCCCTGGGCAGGTCCGGCGGCGGGCCGGCCGGATTGAAGAGGTAGAGCAGGGCGGCGCGGAGCTCCGCGTCGGTGAGGTCCGCCTTGCCGCCCCGCGGGGGCATGCCCCCGTGGCCGCGGATGGCGGCGTGGAGCAGGGTCGCGACACCCTTGCTCAGGCGGGGCGCCCAGGCCGCCTTGTCGCCGGGTTTCGGGGCATTGGCGGTGCCCGCCTCGTGGCAGCGGTAGCAGTGGGATTTCGCGACCGTGGCGCCCGGCGGGTCTGCCGCCAGGGCACCGGGGACGGCCAGGGCGGCCGCGGCCGCGACGACGGCAAGGCAGGGGTGGCCGCGAGCGGTTCTCGCGGTGCGGAAATCGGGGTTGGCGTGCATGGCTCCTCCTCCCGGGGAAACGGGAATCCCCGTTCAGGCGAAAGAAACACCTTTGGCGGCCGCACCCATTGACCTAAGGCAATGGGACGGAAGAAAGCCCCCGCGGGTATCCGCCGGCGTGCCGGCGCGGGCAGCGGATCGCCCAATCGGGCAAAATGGAAGGCCACCCCGGAGGACTTCCGTGCACATCAGCCCGACCTCAGAGATCATCGACGACATCCGCCTCGGCAGGATGGTCGTCCTCGTCGACGCCGAGGATCGCGAGAACGAGGGCGACCTCGTCCTCGCGGCCGATTTCGTCACCCCGGAGGCGATCAACTTCATGGCCACGCACGCGCGCGGCCTCATCTGCCTCACCCTCACGGAGGAGCGCTGCCGGCAGCTCGCCCTGCCGCTCATGGTGAGCGACAACCGCTCGCCCCACGGGACCGCCTTCACCGTCTCGATCGAGGCGGCCACGGGCGTGAGCACCGGGATCTCGGCGGCGGACCGCGCCCGGACCGTGCGCATGGCGGTGGCCAAGCACGCGAAGCCGGCCGACATCGTCCAGCCCGGGCACATCTTCCCGGTCATGGCGCAGAACGGCGGCGTACTGGTTCGCGCCGGGCACACCGAGGCCGGCTGCGACCTGGCCGAGCTCGCGGGCCTCACGCCCGCGGCGGTCATCTGCGAGGTCATGAAGCCCGACGGGGAAATGGCGCGGCTTCCCGACCTCGTCGAGTTCGCCTCCGCGCAGGGCCTGAAGCTCGGCACCATCGCCGACCTGATCCGCTACCGCAGCGAGACGGAGAAGGTCATCGAGCGCGTGGCGGACAAGGCGATCTCGACGCCCTACGGCCCGTTCCGGCTCTGCGTCTACCACGACAATTCGGCGGGCGAGCTGCACTACGCGCTGGTGAAGGGCGAACCGTCCCCGGAGCGGCCCGTCCTCGTCCGGGTGCACGAGCCCTTCCACTCCATCGACATGTTCGACTTCGACGCGGGGCGGCACGCGTATTCCGTGCAGGATTCGATGCGCATCATCGCCCACCACAAGGAAGGCGTGATCGTCCTGCTGCGCCGCCACGAGCCGTCCATGGAGGTGCTGGAGCGCTTCTCCGCGCTCGCGGCCCCGGCGCGCGGCGTGCGCAAGTGGGACCCGAAGCTGCACGGCATCGGCGCGCAGATCCTGCGCGACCTCGGCGTCGGGCGCATGCGGGTCCTCGCGAGGCCCAAGCGCATCCCGAGCATGGAAGGCTTCGGCCTCGAGGTGGTCGAGTACGTCTCCCCGGACGACGCCACCCAGGTGAAGGCCGTATGAGCGCGTTCGCCGCCGACCTGAAGGGCGAGGGGCTCGCCGTGGCCATCGTCTGGAGCCGCTTCAACGAGGACGTCGTCCGCGAGCTCCTCACCGCCTGCGACCGGGAGCTCGTGAACCTCGGCGTCGCGCCCGCGGACATCGACGTCGCGAGCGTGCCGGGCGCCCTGGAGATCCCGCTCGCCCTGCAGGCGCTCGCCCTGCGCACGCGCGGCTTCGGCCGGCGCTACGACGCGCTGGTGGCCCTCGGCGCGGTGATCCGCGGCGAGACGTATCACTTCGAGGTCGTTTCCAACGAGAGCGCGCGCGGCATCCTCGACGTGCAGCTCGAGACGGGCGTGCCCGTGGCGAATGCCGTCCTCACGACGAGCACCGAGGAGCAGGCGCGCGAGCGCGCGGCGCAGAAGGGCGCGGAGGCCGCACGCGTCGCCGTGGAGATGGCCAACCTCCTGAAGGCGGTGAGCGGATGAGGTCGCCGCGGCGCCGGGCGAGGGAGTTCGTCCTGCAGGGCCTGTACCAGTGGCAGATGACCGGCGACCGGGCCGAAGACGTCGTGCGCGACCTCGCGGAGCTCGAGGGCTATGCGGCCGCCGACGCGGACTTCATCGGCGCCGAGCTCGCGGGCGTGATCGGCGAGGCGGACGGGCTGCGCGCGCTCCTCGAGCCGCTCGCCGACCGCAAGTGGGCGGAGGTGAGCCCCGTGGAGAAGGCGATCCTCCTGATCGGCGCCTGGGAGATCGTCCACGCCCCGGAGGTGCCCTGCCGGGTCTCGATCAACGAGGCGATCGAGCTCGCGAAGCGCTTCGGCGGCACCGACGGGCACAAGTACGTGAACGGCATCCTCGATCGCGTGGCGGCGGCGATCCGTCCGGCGGAAATGGCGGCCGGCCGCCCGGCGGGACGCAAGCCGAGGCGCAACCCGGACGAGCCGGCGAAACCCGGTCCCAAGGAAAAGGCCCGCGCATGACGAAGAAGAGTCCCGAGTTCGACCTCATCGCGCGCCACTTCACGCGTCCGGCGAAGAACGCCGTGCTCGGCGTGGGCGACGACTGCGCGCTCGTCGACGTCTCCAACGGCATGGATCTCGCCGTCTCCACCGACACCATGGTCTCGGGCACGCACTTCTTCCCCGACGTGGACCCCGAGACGCTCGGCCACAAGGCGCTCGCCGTGAACCTCTCCGACATGGCGGCCATGGGCGCGATGCCCTACTGGGCCATGCTCGCGCTCACGGTCCCCGAGGTGAACCACGACTGGCTCGCGAAGTTCGCCAAGGGTTTCTTCGACCTCGCGGAGGAGTTCGGCGTCTCGCTCATCGGTGGCGACACCACCCGGGGCCCGCTCACCCTCACCGTCACGATCATGGGCGAGGTGCCCGCCGGGGCGGCGCTTCGCCGCAGCGGCGCCCGGCCCGGCAACGACATCTGGATGTCGGGCCATCTGGGGGACGCGGCGCTGGCGGTCGCGCACCGGCGCGGGACCCTGGAGCTCACCGAGGAGGATTACAGGGAGGCCGTGATGCGCCTCTACGAGCCGACGCCGCGGGTGAAGCTCGGGCAGGCGCTGCGCGGGCTCGCCACGAGCGCGATCGACGTCTCCGACGGGCTGCTCGCGGACCTCGACCACGTCTGCACGCTTTCCAAGGTCGGCGCCACGGTGGAGGCCGAGCGCCTGCCCGTCTCCGCCATCGGCGCGCGGCACATCGACACTCCGGCGGGACTCACCGCCGTGGTCGCCGGCGGCGACGTCTACGAACTGTGCTTCACCGCGCCCGCGACCGCGCGCGACAGCATCGAGGACCTCACCGAGGTCCTCGGCGTCCCGCTCACCCGGATCGGCGAGATCCGCAAGGGCCGGGGCGTCTCGCTGCTGGGGGCGGACGGGAAGCCCATCGCGGTGGACGGGCGTGGATTCGACCACTTCACGGCGTCCTGACGCGCGCTTCCTCGTCGCGCATCCCGCGCACTTCATCGCGCTCGGCTTCGGCGCGGGGCTCTCGCCGCGGGCGCCGGGAACGGCCGGCACGGCGGTGTCGCTCGCGCTCTGCTGGATCCTGTCCGCGGCGCTGCCGCCCCTGGCGATCGCGTTCCTCGCGGTGCCGCTCTTCTTCCTGGGCGTCTGGGCCTGCGGCGTGACGGGGCGCCACCTCGGCGTCGAGGACCATGGCTCGCTCGTGTGGGACGAGATCGTCGCCTTCCTGCCGCTCGCCGCGCTCGCCTCGGGAAGCCTCTGGCTGCAGGGTTTCGCGTTCGCGCTCTTTCGCCTCTTCGACGTCTGGAAGCCCTTTCCCATCCGCCACTTCGAGTCGCGCGTGAAGGGCGGGCTCGGCGTGATGCTGGACGACCTGCTCGCGGCGGGCTACGCCTACGCGGTCTTCGCGGCCACGGTGATCGCCGCCCACCGGCTGGGCGCCGCGCCATGAAGCCCTGGCCCTATCCGGCGCTGATCGCGCACCGCGGCGGCGGCCTCCTCGCGCCGGAGAACACGCTCGCGGCGATCCGGCTGGGTCGCTCGCTGGGCTACCGGGCCGCGGAATTCGACGTGAAGCTCACGCGCGACGGCGTGGCGATCCTGCTCCACGACGCGACGCTCGACCGGACGACCTCCGGCAGGGGCCCCGTGGGCGAGCGCGACTGGGCGAGCGTGGCTCAGCTGGATGCGGGCGCCTGGCTCGGGGATGCGTTCCGCGGCGAGCCGGTCGCGAGGTTCGACGAAGCCGCGGCGCTCCTGCGCGCGGAGGGCATGCAGGCGAACGTGGAGATCAAGCCGGTGCCGGGACGGGACCGCGAGACCGGGCTGGCGGTAGCGGCCGCGGCCGCGGCCCACTGGAAGGGCGCTCCCGTGGCGCCGCTCCTCTCCTCGTTCTCGGCCGAGGCGCTGCGGGCCGCGCGGGAGGCGGCGCCGGAGCTGCCGCGCGGGCTCATCGCGACGGCGCCCGGCGACGCGGATTTCGCGAGGCTCGCGGAACTCGGGGCCGTTTCCCTGCACTGCTCGCGCAAGCACGCGAGCCGCGACCTCATCGAACGCGCCCACGCGGGCGGGTTCCGGGTGCTCGTGTGGACGGTGGACGACCCGCCGGAAGCCGGACGGCTGCTCGACTGGGGCGCGGACGGGATCATCACCGACAACCTCCGCCAGCTCGCGCAGCGATTTCCGGATCGACTCTAGGCCGCCTGCCCGCTCCATCAGTCCCTTGCGGGGACTTCTTGACGCAGTGCCGGAGAAACTATTGCCAAGCCCCTGATTCCGTGCCTAATATGGCCGCGATTCTCCTGCCGTTCCCGGGCTTGGACCGGCAGCGGCCCGATCCGCAGGTCCATCCGCAGGATTCCCGTGGCGCGCATCGCTGTCTTCAACCAGAAGGGCGGCGTCGGCAAGACGACGACGACGCTGAACCTCGCCGCCGCCATCGCGGCGCGCGGAGGTCTTCCGCTGGCCATCGACCTCGACCCCCAGGCGCACCTCTCGGCCATCGCCCGGGCGGTGCCCCGGACGTCGGACGGGAGCATCTACGCCTACTACCGGGACGCGCGGCCGCTGTCCTCGCTGGTGGTGGACTCGCCCCTCGGCTGGCCCATAATCCCGGCCCACATCGAACTCGCGAAGGTGGACACCCAGTTCGGCAAGGGTCCCAACATCCTGAACCGGCTGCGCGCGGGGCTCGCCCGCGACGGCTTCGGCGAGGCCGGCTCGGTCCTGATCGACTGCTGCCCGATGCTCGGCGTGCTCTCGCTCTCGGCCATCTTCGCCGCCGACCGGATCCTGGTGCCCGTTTCCGCCGACTACCTCGCGGTGAAGGGCGCCGCGCAGGTCGACCGGACGCTCAACGCCCTGCAGCGCGTGGTCGGCCGGCGCATCGAGCGCCGCTATGTCATCACCCGGTTCGACCAGCGGCGGAAGATGTCCTGGGACATCCTCGCCACCTTCAAGGCCCGCTTCGGGGCGGACCTGGCGGAGTCGCGCATCTCGGAGAACGTGAGCATCGCGGAGAGCCCGTCCAGCGAGCGCGACGTCTTCGCGCACGCGCCCGCGAGCCGCGGCGCCGCGGACTACGGCGCGCTCTTCGAGGAGCTGGAGGCGACCGGCTTCCTGGAGGCCGCGCCGCCCCGCGGAACGCTCGCCGCCGTCGCGTAGGCCGCGTTCATCCCTCGCCGCGGCGTCCCTCGTCCGCGATCATCGAGATCACGCCCTCGAAGTCGGATGCGTCGGCGGGGGCCTCCTCGCTTTCGCGCGCCTCCAGCACCACGCAGTGGTGGTACACCTGCCGGAGCTTGCGCTCGGCCTCCTCCCGGTCGCGGCCCTGGATCGTGAGGTTGTCGACGACGGACCCGCCGCGCGTGCGGATGCGGAACCCGAACTTCTTCATGGCCAGCGACATGGCGGCGCTCCCCGGCGTGGACCCCGGGGGCGCCGTCTACGCGGCGCTCGCCTGGGGCGATCGGAGCTTCGCGTCGAGGTCCCGTAGCGCCGTCCGGAGCCCTTCCTCCACCACCGGGTGGTAGAAGGGCATCTCGAGCATCGAAGCGACCGTCATTCTGTTCGCTGCCGCCCAGGCGAGCAAGTGCCCGATGTGCTCGGCGGCGGGGCCCGCCATTTCCGCGCCCAGGAAGCGGCCCGTGGCCCGGTCCGCGTAAACGCGCAGGTGGCCGCGGTTGCGCAGCATCACCCGCGCGCGGCCCTGGTTCTCGAAGGACACCTCGCCCGCGACGAAGCTGCCCGGCGGGAGCTTCGCGTAGCCCTTGCCCACGATGGCGATCTGCGGGTCGGTGAAGACCACCGCGAGCGGCGTGCGGCGAAGGCCGCGCTCGGAAGCCGCGGGAATCCGGGCGGCGTTGTCGCCCGCGATCCTGCCCTCGTCGGCGGCCTCGTGGAGCAGCGGGATGTCGTTCGCCGCGTCGCCCGCGATGAAGAGGTTCGTGTCGCCGATGCGGAGCGTCGCCGGGTCGAATCGCGGCACGCCCGAGTCGTCGAGGTCCAGCCCCAGTCCTTCCAGGCCCAGGCCGTCCACGTTGGGCCGCCGGCCCGTGGCCGCCAGCACGTAGTCGAAGGTCTCGGCGCACTCGCTCC
This sequence comes from uncultured Pseudomonadota bacterium, assembly GCA_937898635.1. Classification (GTDB taxonomy): domain Bacteria; phylum Pseudomonadota; class Gammaproteobacteria; order Burkholderiales; family Usitatibacteraceae; genus FEB-7. The sequence goes on from CALEJW010000244.1 coordinate 43,890, forward strand.
CGTCGACCCGCGTGTAGGCCACTTCGACGCCCTGCGCGGTCCGGGCGACGCGCTTCACGTGCGCGTCGGGGTCGAGGTAGAGCTCCTCGGAGAGCGCGCGCACGGCGGCGTCCCGGACGGCGGGATCGGTGAGCGGACCCACGCGCCCGCCGCGGCCGAGCACGACGACGCCAACGCCGAGGCGGGAGAGGGCCTGGCCGAGTTCGAGGCCGATAACGCCGGGACCGAAGACGGCAACCGAGGCGGGCAGGGTGTCCCACGAGAACACGTCGTCGTTCACGACGAGCCGGTCCCCCGCGGCCTCGAGCATCGCCGGCACGGCCGGTCGCGAGCCCGTGGCGATGACGATCGCGCGGGCGGTGATGCGCAGCGCGCCGTCGACCTCGAGCGTGTTGCGGTCCACGAGACGCGCCCGACCGGTCACCCGGTCCTGTGCGGGAAGCGCCTCGACGTCCTTCACCACGAAGCCCACGAAGCGATCGCGCTCGCGCCTGACCCGCGCCATCACCTCGCGGCCGTCGATCCGCTTCCGGCCCTCGACGTGGACCCCGAAGCCGGCGGCGTGGTCGATGGCGTGGGACGCCTCCGCCGCGGCGATGAGGAGCTTGGACGGCATGCAGCCCACGCGAGCGCAGGTGGTGCCGTGGGGGCCGGACTCGACGATCACGGCCCGGGCGCCGCGCGCGCGCGCAGCCCGGTAGGCCGCGAGGCCCGCGGTTCCGGCACCGATGACCGCGACGTCGACGACGAGGGATTTCATGGACGGTCTCCTGGAGGGACGGGGACGGGAGGGCCGACCGACGGGGCGGCCAAGCCCCGTGAGTCGGCCCGGGCCGGCGAACCTTACGCCGCGAGCTTTCGATTGCCCGCGAACCAGGCCGCGAGCTCTTCCGCGCCGCCGACGAGGTGCCCCCCGATGAAGACCTGGGGGGCCGTGCCGCGACCCGAGACCGCGCGGATCGTCGAGAAGGTGATGCCCTTGCCGATCGCAACCTCCTCGTAGGCCACGCCGTTCGACTCGAGGAGCGACTTGGCGCGCGCGCAGTGCGGGCAGCCGGGCTTGGTGAAGATGACGGCGGGCTCGGGTGCACTCACCGCGGGCGCGAGGTACTTGAGCATCGTGTCCGCGTCGGAGACCTCGAAGGGATCGCCTTCCTTCTCCGGCTCGATGAACTGCTTCACGATGACGCCGTCCTTCACGAGCATCGAATAGCGCCACGAGCGCTTGCCGAAGCCCAGGCCCGACTTGTCGACGAGCATGCCCATCTTCTGCGTGAACTCGCCGTTGCCGTCCGGGAGGAAGGTGATGTTGGGCGCGTTCTGGTCCTTCTGCCACTCGGCCATGACGAAGCCGTCGTTCACCGAGAGGCAGACGATCTCGTCCACGCCCAGGCCGGAGAAGGTCGCGGCGAGCTCGTTGTAGCGCGGCAGGTGGGTGGTCGAGCAGGTCGGGGTATAGGCCCCGGGCAGGGCGAAGACGATCACGGTCCTGCCCGCGAAGACCTGCTCGGTCGTCACGTCCTTCCACTGGTTGTCCTGGCGGGTGCGGAACGTGACGGCGGGGACTTTCCGGCCTTCCTGGTGCTGCAGCATGGCGAAGCTCCTGGGTTGGTTATAGATGACAGGCCCCATTATTGCCGACCATGATTGATTTCTCCAATTGATTATGGTTATACTTTCCATAGCCAACCCCAATCGAAACGGCCATGACCCTCACCGAACTGCGCTACGTCGTCGCCCTCGCCCAGGAGCGCCACTTCGGCCGCGCCGCGCAGAAGTGCTTCGTCACCCAGCCCACGCTCTCCCTCGCGCTCGCGAAGCTCGAGGACGAGCTCGGCGTGCGCCTCTTCGAGCGCAACAAGAACGAGGTGCTGGTGACCGCCCTCGGCGGCGAGATCGTCGAGCAGGCCCGGCGCGTGCTGGACGAGGCGGGCAAGATCGCCTCGCTCGCCAAGGGCAGCCAGGACCAGCTCGCCGGCGCCCTGCGGCTGGGCGTCATCCCGACGATCGGCCCCTACCTGCTGCCGGAACTGGTGCCGATCCTGCGCAAGCGCGCGCCCGGCATGCCGCTCATGATCGAGGAGAACTTCACCGCGAGCCTCGTGCCGATGCTGCGCGACGGGGAGATCGACGTGGCGATCGTGGCGCTGCCCTTCACGGTCGCGGGCGTGCGCACGCGCACGCTCTACGAGGAGCCCTTCAGCGTCGTGGTGCCGGAGGGCCACGCCTGGGCGAAGAAGAAGCGCGTGCGCCCCGACGAACTCTCGGGGGAGAACCTGCTCGTCCTGAACGCGGGGCACTGCTTCCGCGACCAGGTGCTGGAGGCCTGCCCCGGCCAGTCCAACACCGCGAACCCGGACGGCGCCCGCTCCGGCAGCTCGCTCGAGACCATCCGCAACATGGTGGCCTCCGGCCTCGGCGTGAGCGTCCTGCCGGCGATGGCCCTGCAGCCCCGGTACCTCAACAGGCTCGTGCGGGAGATCCCGTTCTCCGCGCCCGCGCCCTCGCGCAAGGTGGCGATCGCCTGGCGCACGAGCTTTGCGCGGCCCGAGGCGGTGGAGGTTCTCGCGGGTGCCATCGGGTCCGTGAAGCTCGACTGCCT
>CALEJW010000245.1 GCA_937898635.1 uncultured Pseudomonadota bacterium
CTAGCGGGAGAGGGCGGCCTCGATCGCGGCGAAGCTCGCGGCGACCTCGTGCGTGGGCACCTCGGCGCCGAGGCGGCGGGCGATGTCGGTGGCCGAGAAGAGGCCGCGGATGCGCTTTCCGCCCTCGTCGGTCACGAAGGTGTGCTGGCGGCCGGCGGCCTTGAGCGTGGCGACGACGTGCCCCACCTGCGCGTGGGAGACCGCCTGCAGGTCCAGGGCCTCGAGCTCGCCCGCGCGCGTCATCAGGTCGCCCACGACGATCTCCTCGTGGCGCACGCCGCGCTCCTGCATGAAGCGCACGGGCTTCTCGCCCAGCAGGTCCGTCGCGGTGATGACGCCGATCACGCCGCGCTCGGCCCCGTCCACGAAGAGCAGGCGCACGCCGCGCGCGACCATGAACGCGTTGCAGTCGGCCAGGCTTCGCTCGGGCCCGATGGTCGCGGCGCGCACCCGGGAGAGATCGGTGAGCGCGTCGAGCGCGGGGGACTCCGGCGTGAGGCGCACGGCCGGTGCGGGGGAGGCGAGGCGCACGCCCTCGCGAAGGGGCTCGTGCTCGAGGGGAAGGTACTCTCGGTCCATCGTCGTCCTCCCGGAGGGGTTCGGGATTGGAGCCGCCGGCTAGCCCGCGAGTTCCGCGCTCTTGCGGAAGTGGCGCACGGCCTCCTGGGGCTTGCCGAGCCGCTCCATCAGCGCCGCGAGCGTCATGTGCCCGTCGTGCGAGGGCTCGAGGGCGAGGCTCGCCTCGATGTAGCTCTGCGCCTTTCCCCACAGTTCCTGGCGCATGCAGAGCTTGCCCAGCGCGAGGAGGAGGGCGGGATCGCGCGCGTGGGCGCGAAGCCACTTCTCGCCGCGCTCGATGAGCGGCAGCGCGGATTCTCCCGCGCACTCGGCGTAGAGCGCGACGAGGGCGGGATCCCAGGCGGCCTCGAGGGCGGATTCCACGATCGCGCGCGCCGTGGGCGCGCCGCCCAGCGCGAGGTGCTGGCGCGCCGCCGTGGCCGCGATCGCCGAATCCACGCGCAGCTCCGAGGGGATCTGCTTCCAGTACGCGGCGAGCGCCGCCGAGTCCTGCGCGCGGTGGCCGAGGTTGCCCAGGTGCGCGGCGCGGCGCGCGACGCCGGCCTCCGCGGCCGAGATCCCGCCCAGCTTGAGGAGCGCCGCCGTCGTCGCGAGCATCTCGTCCCAGCGGCGCAGCGCCGTCTCCGCGTCCAGGCGCATCCGCAGCAGCCGCAGGTTGCGGGCGTCGCGCCCCGAGAGGTCCTTCAGCACCGCGAGCGCCTCCTCGTGGCGGCCCTGCGAGAGGAGGAGATCGGCGAGCGTCGTGAGCCTCGCCTGGTCGATCTCCGGCGCCGTGCCGCGCGCCTGGTCGAGGAAGGCCTCGCGCTCGGTGAAGCGTCCCAGCTCGTGGGCGCTCCTCGCCGCGATGATCGCCGCCACGGCCTTGCTCTCCTCGGCCTCCATCGCCACGGTGGCGGATTTCTCCGCGCTCGCGAAGCGGCCCTGGAAGAAGGCGAGGAGCGCGTCGTAGAGCGCGCGGCGCGAGCGCGAGCGGGCCCGCTCGGCGCGGTAGGCGCGCACCCGCGCCGGGATTCCCGCGAGCGCCACCACGAGCCGCGCGAGCAGGTGGAAGGCGAGGTAGCCGGCGAGCACCAGCACGATGAGGAGGTTGAGCGAGAGCTCGACGCGCCAGGGCGCGGCGACGATCACCACGTAGCCGTCGGAATTGCGCGCGACGAGGGCGATGGCGACCGCCACCATGGCGAGGACGACGGACCAGATCGCGAGGCGCATGGCGGGGCCTAGCGCTTCTCGCGCGCGGCGCGCGCCGCGCGGGCGGCGGCGAGGCTCGCGTTGATGTCGGGCGGGCTGATCGACACGGGGCTCTCGGCGAGCTGCTTGAGCGTGGCGAGCGCGGCGACGTTGGGCTTCGCCTTCGCGTCGAAGTACTTCGCCACCCACGCCTGGCAGGCGCGGATGTCGTCGCGGTAGGAGGCCTCGTCGCGCGCGAGGAGCGACACCCGCGCCGAGAGCAGGCGCAGCTTCAGGTTCTCGCGCAGGAAGTAGCTGTGGGCGGGGGTGAGGAGCGCGGTCTCGGAGGGCGCGATCTCGCGGATGCGCACGAGCTCCTTCATCTCCTCCCAGAGGTCGCGCCCGGCGCGAAGCCACGCGTTCTCCTCCGCCGTGCGCACGCGGGAGGCCACGCGCGGCGGGGGCGCGGCCTCGGCGACCACGAGCGGCAGGGCGTCGATCTGCTGCACGAGGGCGTCGATCTTCACCGCGATGCCCACGGTGTCGACGAGCGGCAGGGCCTTCAGCCGGTCCATGTCCCCGTTGAGGGCGCGGCGCAGGTTCCCCACCTGCAGCTTGTCGGCGCGAAGCAGTCGCTGGTCGGCGGCCTGCAGCGCGATGAGGGCGCCCTTCACGTTCCCGGCGAGCTGCAGCTGCTGGCTCGCGAGGATGAGGAGCTGCTCGACTTCCGCGAGCATGCGGTCGTCGGCGCTGCGGGAGAGCTCGCGGTACATCTCCTCGACCGCCACGCGGCTTTCCTGCGTGTCGGCGATGCGCGACTCGAGCTCCGAGATGCGCGCCTGGGATTCCTTCTGCGCCGCCTGCGCCTGGGCGAGCGCGGCGCGCGCCTGGGCGAGCTCGGCCCCCAGCTCCGAGAGGCGCCCGCCGGCCGACTGCGTGATCGAGGTGGACGCGCGCTGCGAGTTCCAGGCGATGCCGACCGCGACCGCGGCCGCGACGAGGGCGATGGCCACGGCCCAGCGCGCGCCATGGTCGGCGGCCCCCGGCGCGGGACGCGCGGCGCGGGGCGGCGGAAGCGTGGGAGGTTCGGGAAGCGGGGAACTCATGTCGCCTTTCGCAGTTCGTGGAGCGCCTCGACGAGGTTCTCGATGCCGTGGCCGGAAACGACCGCCCGCCCGAACGCCTTCGAGGCGGGGTGGCGGGCGATGGCCGGGTGCGGCACCACCAGCGCGACGCGGCCCCAGTCGGCTCCCGGACCCGCGAGCGAGAGGAAATTGTCCACTGTTTCCGCGCTCATTGCATGGACCGCGTCGATCGCGCCGCCGGCGAGGGCGGCGAGGAGCGCCGCGGGATCGCTCGCCGGCCGCTCCCGGCGGTAGCACTCCACGTAGGCCACGCTCGCGCCCCGCGCCTCGAGGACGGTGCGCAGGCGCTCTCTCCCGCCCACGCCGCGGAAGATCACCACCCGCCGGCCCTGCACGGCCTGGAGCTCCGGGCAGGCGAGGAGGGAGTCGCTGTCGAAGCCCGCCGCCGGGGCGATCACGCGCGCGAAGCCCTCGGCGCGCAGGCGCCGGGCGGTGGCTTCTCCCACGCCGGCGACGGCGGTGCCCGCGGGCCAGGGGCCGGCGCGGCGGGCCGCGGCCGTGCCGTGCTCGGCGGCGTTGGCGCTCACGAAGATGGCGAGCGAGGCCGAGGCGAGACTCTCGAGCGCCGCGCGGCTTGCCGCGTCCGGCGCCACGGGCACGATGTCGAGCGCGGGGAAGACGAGGATCCGGGCGCCGCGCGATTCCAGCGCCGCGGCGATCTCCTCGCACTGCGGGCGCGGGCGGGTGAGCACCACGCCGAGGCCCGCGAGGGGGCCCGCGTTCATCCGCCGCGCTGCGCGAGGAGATCCAGCACTTCGCGCCCGCCGCGGGCGAGGATGCGCTCGCCCAGCTCCCGGCCCAGCCGCGTCGATTCCAGGCTCGGGCCCTCGATGCGTTCGCGCACGAGGCGGGAGCCGTCGGGCAGGCCCAGGAAGCCCTCGAGGACGAGGCCGTCTCCCGCGACCGTCGCGTGCCCGCCCAGCGGCACCTCGCAGCTTCCCTCGACCACGAGGCCCAGCGCGCGCTCGGCGTCGGAGGCGGCCCGCGCGGCTGGATCGACGAACGGGGCCAGGAGGGCGGCCACGTCGACGCGGGCGGCCGGGTACTCGATCGCGAGCACGCCCTGGCCGATCGCCGGCAGCGCGAGGTCGAGGGGCAGGAGCTCGCGGATGCGCTCGCCGAAGCCCAGGCGCTTGAGTCCCGCGGCCGCGAGGATGATCGCGTCGTACTCGCCCGCCTCGAGCTTCGCGAGCCGCGTGTTCACGTTGCCGCGCAGGGGCCGGATGACGAGCCCGGGGAAGGCGCGCCGGAGCTGGCATTCGCGCCTCAGGCTCGAGGTCCCGACGATGGCGCCGGCGGGAAGCGAGGAAAGGGAAGCGTGGCGGATCGACACGAAGGCATCCCGCGCGTCCTCGCGCGGCCCGAAGGGCAGCATCGCGAAGCCCTCGGGCAGCTCCATGGGCACGTCCTTCATCGAGTGCACGGCGAGGTCGGCGAGGCCGTCGGCGAGCGCGATCTCGAGCTCCTTGATGAAGAGGCCCTTGCCGCCCACCTCGGCGAGCGGGCGGTCGAGGATGCGGTCGCCCTTCGTGGTCATGCCGACGATCTCGATCGCGAGGCCCGGGTGGCGCTCCAGGAGGCGCGCGGCGACGTGCTCGGTCTGCCACATCGCGAGGCGGCTCTCGCGGGTGGCGATGCGAAGGCGTTCGGGGATCAAGGCGGTCGCGGGCGGCGGGGTGGGGGCGTCGAAATGCTACCACGCAGGCGAAGGGCGAAAAAAAATCGGGCACTGGCGTGCCCGATCAAGTGGCCTCTTGGAGAGAGATTCCGATGCGGCGCCGGGAGGCGCCGCGGCGGAGGGCGGTGGAGTGCCGCGTAAGGCCGGGGGCGGGTCCACCGCCCGCCCCCGGGATCCGTTGCTCAGTTGTAGGCGGATTCGCCGTGGGCCGTGATGTCCAGGCCCTCGCGCTCTTCCTCCTCGGGCACGCGCAGCCCGATCACGATGTCGGCGATCTTGAAGGCGATGAAGGCGACCACGCCGGTCCAGATCACCGTGAGGCCCACCGCCTTCGCCTGCACGATCACCTGCGACAGGATCGAGTAGTCCGCGGCCTTGATCACCGTGCCCGTGACCCAGTCGGCCGTGAAGCCGGGACCGCCGAGCGCGGGCGAATTGAAGACGCCCGTGAGAAGCGCGCCCAGGATGCCGCCGACCGCGTGCACGCCGAAGACGTCCAGGGAATCGTCCACGCGCAGCATCTTCTTCAGGCCCGAGACGCCCCAGAGGCACACCACGCCGGCGATGAGGCCGATGGCGAAGGCGCCCGGGATGCCGACGTTGCCCGCGGCCGGGGTGATGGCGACCAGCCCCGCCACGGCGCCGGAAGCGGCACCGAGCATCGAGGGCTTGCCCTTGAACATCCACTCGAAGAAGGTCCAGGAGAGCACGGCGCAGGCGGTCGCGAGGAAGGTGTTCATGAACGCGAGCACGGCCGAGTTGTTCGCCTCCAGGGCGGAGCCGGCGTTGAAGCCGAACCAGCCGAACCACAGGAGCGAGGCCCCGATCATGGTCATGGGCAGGTTGTGCGGCGTCATCTTCTCCTTGCCGAAGCCCACGCGCTTGCCCACGAGGTAGGCGCCCACCAGGCCCGCGATGCCGGCGTTGATGTGCACCACCGTGCCGCCCGCGAAGTCGAGCGCGCCCCACTGCCAGAGGAGACCCGCCTTGCTGTTCAACTCGTCGACGAGCTTCGGATCCGTGTAGGCGTCCGGGCCCATCCAGAACCACACCATGTGCGCGATGGGCGCGTAGGCGAAGGTGAACCAGATCACCATGAAGAGCAGCACCGCGGAGAACTTCACGCGCTCGGCGAAGGCGCCCAGGATCAGCGCGCAGGTGATGGCCGCGAAGGTCGCCTGGAAGGCCACGAAGAGCAGCTCCGGGATCGGCGTGGCCTTCGAGAAGGTCGCGCCCATGGCGAACTCGCCCTTGGACGCGTCGAAGGTGCCGTTGAGGAAGAGCCGGTCGAAGCCGCCGATGTAGGCGTTGCCCTCCGTGAAGGCGAGCGAGTAGCCGTACACGCACCAGATCACGACGATCAGCGAGAACACGACGAAGACCTGCATCAGCACCGAGAGCATGTTCTTCGAGCGCACCATGCCCCCGTAGAAGAGGGCGAGCGCCGGCACGCTCATCAGCAGCACCATGGCGGTGGAGGTGAGCAGCCACGCGATGTCGCCCTTGTTGGGCGTCGGCGCGGGGGCTGCCGCGGCGGCGGGCGCGGGTGCGGCGACGGCCGGGGCGGGCGCCGCTTCCGCGGGCTTCGCGTCGGCTGGCGCCGCTGCGGCCGCCGGGGCCGCCGCGGGGGCGTCGGCCTTCTTCTCCTGCGCGGACGCGAGGCCGCCGAAGGCAAGCGCCGCGGAAAGCGCGATGAGACTCAGTAGGCGTTTCATGTGGGTTCCCCTTGGTTTCCTAGAGTGCGTCCGCGCCGGTCTCGCCGGTGCGGATGCGCACGACCTGCTCGAGTTCGAAGACGAAGATCTTCCCGTCGCCGATCTTCCCGGTGTTGGCGCTCTTCTCGATCGCCTCGATCACCTGGTCGAGCAGCTCGCTCTTGATGGCCGCCTCGATCTTCACCTTGGGCAGGAAGTCGACGACGTACTCGGCGCCGCGATAGAGCTCCGTGTGGCCCTTCTGGCGTCCGAAGCCCTTCACCTCGGTGACGGTGATGCCCTGGACGCCGATCGCGGAAAGCGCCTCGCGGACCTCGTCCAGCTTGAACGGCTTGATGATCGCCGTGACTAGCTTCATGTGTTTTCTCCCGTTGTCGGGCCGGCGCGCGGCCGGCCCGCGTGGCTCGTGTGCGTGGTCAGAAGGTGTAGGAGGCGTAGGCGACCAGGCGGCTCTTGCTCCAGTCCTTGCCCTTGACCGTCCACAGGGCGGGCTCGGCGTCCGTGTCCTTCACGTAGCCGCCCACGCCCCAGCCGCCGCCCAGGTCGTAGGCGAGGCCGAGCTTGTACACGGTGTAGTCGAGGGGCTTGTTGTTCTTGAACTTCTGGTGGCCGATGTGGCCGGTGAGGGCGAGCTTCTCGGTGATGGGGAAGGAGACGTTCGCCTCGATGAAGTTGCTGCCCTTGCTGTCCACCACGCCGAAGAGGTTGCTGGTGGAGTGGGAGTACTTCACGGACACCGGGCCGTAGCCCGCGCCCACGTAGATCTCGTCGGTGTTGGGCGAGGGGTTGAAGGCGCCGGAGGAGGGGTACTCGTAGCGGAGATACCCCACGTCCACCGTCACGTCCTTCACCGGCTCGAACTTGAAGCCGCCGAAGAGATCCCACTCGATCTTGGCGGAAGTCGAGAAGTCGCCGACCTCGGCCACGTCCTTGAGCCACTTGATGTTCGACACGAAGGTGCCGAGGTAGAAGCCGCTGGAGTGCGACCAGTCGACGTTGAGCTGCCCGGCGGGCTTCTCGGAGGTCTGGGAGATGCCGCGGTATTCGTACTCGCTGAACACCGAGAGCTTCACGCTGGGCGCGTCGGCCTGCGCGAGGGGCGCGGCGAAGGCAGCCAGGGCGAGGCTGGAAAGGGCAAGGGCTTTGGGCAGGTATCGCATGTTGGTATCCTTCGGGGACGTGGAAAAGAGATGCACCGGGCAGGGTTTAGCAGGGAGCGTGCCATCGCCGGGCGCCGCGCAAGTCCTTGTTCGTGAAGGATTCATTGCAGGCCCCTTCGCGGCGCGCACCGATCCGGCGCCGCGCGCCGCCCCGGCGCACCACCGCGGTGCGCCCTGTAGCCGTCAACCGACACCTCCCGCGGGGAATTGAGATGAACGAGAAGCTCCTGGGCGACATCGCCGCCCGCCTCGCCGAAGCCGCCGCCTCCAACCCGGCGCGCGACCTGGAGAAGAACGCGAAAGCCGTCCTCGCGACGGCCTTCGCGCGCCTCGACCTCGTCACGCGGGAGGAATTCGACGTCCAGTCGGAAGTCCTCGCCCGGGCCCGCAAGAGAGTCGCGGAACTGGAAGCGAAAGTCGCCGCGCTCGAAGCGCGGCTTTCCGCCGACATATAAGGAATCGCCGCGCGAGGCCCGCCCCGCCCGGGTTTCCGGGGGGCCGACCGGGTGTCACTCGCCGCCGTACTCTCCCGCGCGCTCGCGGGCATGCAGGCGCCGCTGGTTCGCGTGGAAGTGCACGTGGGCCCGGGGCTTCCGGGCTTCCACGTGGTGGGGCTGCCGGAGACGGAAGTGAAGGAGGCCCGCGACCGGGTGCGCGCCGCCCTCCTCACCGCCCGCTTCCAGGTGCCGCAGTGGCGCACCACCGTGAGCCTCGCCCCCGCGGACCTTCCCAAGGAGAGCGGGCGCTTCGACCTTCCCATCGCGCTGGGCATCCTCGCCGCCTCGAACCAGGTTCCCGCCGCCGCGCTCGAGGGCCTGGAGTTCGCGGGGGAACTCGCCCTTTCCGGGGAGCTGCGCCCGGTGCGCGGGGCGCTCGCGATGGCGCTTGCCGCGCACCGCGATGGCCGCGCCTTCGTGCTGCCGGAATGCTCCGCGGGCGAGGCGGCGCTGGTCCCGGGCGCGATCGTGCATCCGGCGAAGTCGCTCGCGGCGGTGTGCGCGCACCTCGCGGGGCGGGAGAGGCTCGATCGCGTGGTGGGCGAGGCGCGGGCGAACGAAGGCCGGTGGCCGGACCTCGCCGACGTGAAGGGCCAGGCGCAGGCGCGGCGCGCGCTGGAGATCGCGGCCGCCGGCGGGCATTCGCTCCTCCTCACCGGTCCGCCCGGCACGGGGAAGACGCTCCTCGCGCAGCGGCTGCCGGGAATCCTGCCGGCGATGACCGAGGACGAGGCGCTGGAAGCCGCCGCCGTGCAGAGCCTCGCCACGCGCGGGTTCTCGGCGGAACGCTTCGGCGTGCGCGAATGGCGGGCGCCTCACCACACGGCCTCGGGCGTGGCGCTGGTGGGCGGGGGCTCGCCGCCGCGTCCCGGGGAGATCTCGCTCGCGCACCACGGCGTGCTCTTCCTGGACGAACTGCCGGAGTTCAGCCGGCACGTGCTGGAGGTGCTTCGCGAGCCGCTGGAGAGCGGGCGCATCACGATCTCGCGGGCGGCGATGCAGGCGGATTTCCCGGCGCGATTCCAGCTGGTGGCGGCGATGAATCCCTGCCCCTGCGGATTCCTCGGCCACTGGAGCGGGCAGTGCTCCTGCACACCCGACCGCATCGCGCGCTACCGGGGCCGGCTCTCGGGGCCGCTGCTCGACCGCATCGACCTGCACGTGGAGGTGCCGGCGCTGCGCGAGCGCGAACTGGTGGAGGCGCCCCGCGGGGAGGCTTCCACGGCAGTACGCGCGAGAGTGAACGCGGCCCGCGCGCGCCAGCGCGATCGCCAGGGCGTGACCAATGCGCAGCTCGAAGGGGGCGAGATCGAGCGCCACTGCATGCCGTCACCCGCCGCGCGAACGCTCCTGCGCGAGGCGGCCTCGCGGCTGTCGCTCTCCGCGCGGGGCTATCACCGCGTGCTCAAGGTGGCACGGTCGATCGCGGATCTCGCCGGTCGCGCGGAGCCGGACGAGCGGGACGTAGCCGAGGCTATCGCCTACCGGAACGCGCCGCGCGGCGCCTTCCGGTGAAAGGGTCGAGGTATGTGTGTTGGAGTAATTGACATCACCCCGTCCCGGTGCGTATCCTCCTCCCGATGAAGGCGGACGCGCTCATCCGGCGTCGCGTCGTGGTCGCGGAGGACGCCTTCGTGGAAATGGTCGTCTGGCGACTGTCCGCGCCGGTCGCTCCGTCCACGCACCGCTTCAAGTATCGCCTTGCCTACGTCGTGATGGGGGAATGCGTGGTGTTGTACGACAACGAACGCGGCAAGGGCGACCACCGGCACTACGCAGGAAGGGAGTCCCGGTACCGGTTCGTTTCCCCCGACAGGCTGGTCGCCGATTTCGACGCGGACAGGGAAAGGTGGGATCGTGAAAACCGTCGTTCTTGAAGTGCAATCGGTTCGCGGGGCCCTGCGCGAGACTTCCCGCGCCATGAAGTCCGGCCGCCGCGAGCGCGAGGCGCACATCGGCTTCGCCACGCCGGAGCTGCTCTGGAAGGTCCTGACCGCCAAGCGCTGGGAACTCCTCAAGGTCATGACGGGCGCGGGCCCGATGTCGATCCGCGAGGCCGCGCGGCGCGTGGGGCGCGACGTGAAGGCGGTCCACGGCGACACACGCGCGCTGCTCGACGCGGGGGTCATCGTCCGGACACCGGATGGCGCCGTCGAATTTCCCTTCGATGCCGTGAAGGTGGAGTTCCTGCTGCACGCAGCCTAGGCCGGCCTTCGCGCGCTACATCCCCATCACCTTCACGTCGGGAAATCCCATCAGCCTGAGCACGAAGTAGCCGACCGCCGCCTCGCCCGGGTCGTCGGAGAAGCTCACCAGTTCCGCGTAGCGCGGCACGCCCGCCTTC
>CALEJW010000246.1 GCA_937898635.1 uncultured Pseudomonadota bacterium
GCTAGCGCAAGGCCCTCGCGAGCCAGAGGGCGGCGGTGAGGACGACGACGGCGCCGCCCTGGTGCGCGGTGCCGAGCCCGACGGGCACCTTCGCGAGGAGCGTGGCGATCCCGAGCCCGACCTGCGCGAGCGCGACGGCGGCGAGCGTGCCCGCGGCCCAGCGCGCCTCGGAGCCGGGAAGGCGCGCGGCGAAGACTCGCCAGGCGAGGAGCCCGGCGCACGCGAGGACGACGAGGGCGAGCGTGCGGTGCACGAACTGCACGGTGGCCATGTTGTAGCCGAAGTTCCTCCACCACGGCTCGATCATGAGGATCTCCGGCGGGATCCAGTGCCCGTTCATGAGCGGCCAGGTGTTGTAGGCGAAGCCCGCGCGGATGCCGGCCACGAGCCCGCCGGTGAGCGCGAGCGCGAAGACGAGCGCGGCGAAGGCGAGTCCCGCGCGGCGAAGGCCCGCGCTCGCGCCCGACGGCGCGGGCCTCAGGAGCCCGTGCGCCACCCAGAACATCGCCGCGTGGATGAGGAGGGCGAGCCCCAGGTGCGCGGTGAGGCGGAACTGGCTCACGCGCGGGTCGTCCACGAGGCCGCTCTTCACCATGTACCAGCCCATCGCCCCCTGCAGCCCCCCCAGCACGAAGATGCCGGCGAGCTTCCAGGCGAGCGGGCGGTCGAGCCGCCCCCGGCCGAGGAACCAGAGGAAGGGCAGGAAGAAGGCCACGCCGATGAGCCGACCGAGCAGGCGGTGGAAGTACTCCCACCAGAAGATGGTCTTGAAGCCCTCCACGTCCATGTCGTGGTTGCGCAGCTTGAACTCGGGCGTGAGCTTGTACTTCGCGAAGGTCTCCGCCCACTGCGCGTCGTCCAGCGGCGGGAGCGCCCCGACGAGGGGCTGCCACTCGACGATGGAGAGCCCGGAGTGGGTGAGGCGCGTCGCCCCGCCCACCACGACCATGGCGAAGACGAGGGCGCAGCAGGCGAGGAGCCAGGCGGCGACGGTGCGCCGGGCAGGCGCGCGCGTCGCGCGGATCTCGGCGTCGACGGCGGGGGCAGCGGCGTTCACGGTTTCCATCTCAGCACAGTCCAAAGGCGGTTTTCTTGAACCGGTTCAAGTTTTTCCCCGGCACGGCTGCCTAGCATACCCCCGGTGATGCGCCGACCTCCCCCGGCGCGCGCCCACCAGGAGGAGCCCCCCATGAGCCAGGTACCCGCCCCGCAAGACCCGGCGGACGACGGTCCGGACGACGAGCCGGTCCCGATGATGCAGAGCCTCATCGACAACCCGTTCCTGCTGCTGTTCCTCGGCGTCGCGATGCCCACCGTCCTCTACATCGTCTGGGGCGTGATGGAGATCGTCGGCATTCCTCTCGCGAAGTAAGAACCCCCGACTCCCGAGGACCCCATGAGCGCCATACAGCCCCCCGCCGAACGCATCTGGTGGAAGCAGCCCCTGGACCGCGTCGAAGGCACCTGGATCGTGATCGCCTTCGCCTGGTGCCTGGTCATGTTCTTCATGATGCCGTACTGGCACGTCTACGGTAAGCAGAACCTCTCCAACGAGGCCTACCGCTCCTCGCCCGAGGCCTTCCTCGCGAAGGCCCAGGCGATGGTGGACAAGCACACCGTGCGCACGGTCACCGACCAGCAGATCCCGGTGGTCCACCCCGTGCCCGGCAGCGACGTGTACCTCGTCGCGCGCCTGTGGAGCTTCTGGCCGGTGCTCGAGCTCGAGGAGGGCCAGACCTACCGCCTGCACATCATGTCGACCGACTGGCTGCACGGCTTCTCGCTGCAGCCCGAGAACATCAACATCCAGATCCACCCCGGCTACGAGCACGTCGTGACGATGACCCCGACGAAGGAAGGCACCTACTCGATCATCTGCAACGAGTACTGCGGGATCAACCACCACACGATGGCGACCAAGCTCTACGTCGTGAAGCCGAAGAAAGGGTAGGGAGACCGCCATGGCCGTCAATCGCAACTTCCGCACCTGCCCCTCCACCGGACTCGTCTACCACGAGCCCGCCGAGAAGCTCATCCGCTGGAACGCCGTCGCGGGCGTGGTCTCGCTCCTCGTGGGCGGGGTGCTGGCACTCCTGGTCACGCTCACGCGCTGGCCGGCGGTGAAGCTCCTGCCGCCCGACTGGTTCTACCTCGTGCTCACCGCGCACGGGCTGGACATGCTCGTCTTCTGGATCATCTTCTTCGAGATCGCCGTCCTCTACTTCGCGGCCTCCACGCTGCTGAAGTGCCGGCTCGCCACGCCCAAGGTCGCCTGGGTCGCCTTCTGGCTCATGATCGTGGGCGCCATCACGAACAACATCGCCGTCTTCAAGGGCGACTCCAGCGTGATGTTCACCTCCTACGTGCCGATGGGGGCGCACCCGCTCTTCTACCTCGGCCTCATCCTCTTCGCCGTGGGCGCGCTCATCGCCTGCTTCGTCTTCTTCGGCACCCTCGTGGTCGGCAAGGCCGAGAAGACCTACAACGGCTCCGTGCCGCTCGTCACCTTCGGCGCCGTGACGGCGGCGATCATCGCCGTCTTCACCATCGCCGCCGGCGCGATCATCCTGATCCCCACCTTCCTCTGGTCCGTGGGCCTGGTCTCGCACATCGACTCCCTCATGTACCGCACGGTCTGGTGGGCCTTCGGGCACTCCTCGCAGCAGATCAACGTGGCCGCCCACGTCTCCGTCTGGTACGCGATCGCCGCGATCGTCTTCGGCGCCAAGCCCATGAGCGAGAAGGTGAGCCGCGCCGCCTTCGTCCTCTACATCCTCTTCCTGCAGCTCGCGAGCGCGCACCACCTGCTCGCCGACCCCGGCCTCACCTCCAACTGGAAGATCTTCAACACGAGCTACGCGATGTACCTCGCGGTGCTCGCCTCCATGGTGCACGGCCTCACGGTGCCGGGCGCGATCGAGGTGGCGCAGCGCCAGAAGGGGTTCAACAAGGGCCTCTTCGAGTGGCTGAGGAAGGCCCCCTGGGGCAACCCGTGCTTCTCCGGGATGTTCATGTCGCTCATCGGCTTCGGCTTCCTCGGCGGCATCTCGGGCGTGATGATGGGCACGGAACAGCTGAACCTCATCATCCACAACACGATCTACGTGCCGGGGCACTTCCACGCGACCGTCGTGGTGGGCACCACGCTCGCCTTCATGGCGCTCACCTACTTCCTCATCCCGACGCTCTTCCGCCGCGAGCTCATGTTCCCCGGGATGGCCAAGTGGCAGACCTACATCTACGGCCTGGGCATGATGGGCTTCTCCGTCTTCATGATGGGCGCGGGGACGCTCGGCGTGCCGCGCCGGCACTGGGACATGGCCTTCTCCGGCGCGCTCATGCCGCACGAGTTCCCGGGCACGGCCTACCTGATGATGGGCCTCATGGCCGTCTCCGGCGTCCTCGCGACGGTCGGCGGCGCCATGTACCTCATCAACACGGTGGGCTCGGTGTTCTTCGGCAGGAAGATCCAGACGCCGGACTTCAAGCGGGTTCCCGTGCGCGAAGGCATGGCGCCCCCGCCGGTTCCGGCGGTCCCCGCCCCGGCGGGCCACGGGACGATCGGCATGGGCGGGTTCGTCGCGCCGGGCACCTTCGTGCTGGCGATGGTGTTCCTCACCTCCTTCGTCCTCTACTACTTCGTCAACTGGAAGTACCTCTCGACCGTCTGGCCGCTCCAGTGAGGCCATCGCCATGACCGGCCGCGTGAGGCTCTTCCTCGACCTCTTCAAGCTGCGCATCGGCTTCGCGATCGGGCTCACCGCGCTCGCGGGGGCCCTCGCGGTGCCGGGCGCGGCGGTCGAGGCGTGGCGGGTGGCGCTGCTGGTCGCCTGCGTCGTCGCGGCCTCGGCCTCGGCGGGCGCCTTCAACCAGTACGCCGAGCGCGACCTCGACGCGCGCATGGGCCGCACGCGGGGCCGCGCCTTCGTCACGGGCCGCCTCGCGCACGGGCCGTTCTGGCTCGCGGTGATCGGTCTCATGCTCGCGCTCTCCGTGTGCGCGGCGGCGCTCGCCGTGAACCCGGTGGCCGCGCTCTTCGTCTTCCTCGGCGCGTTCTTCTACGGGGTCGTCTACACCGTGGTCCTCAAGCGGCGCACCTGGATGAACATCGTGGTCGGCGGGCTCGCGGGCAGCTTCGCGGTCCTCGCCGGCGCGACGAGCGTCGTCCCCGGCGAGGTCGGCCCGGTCGCGGCCTCGCTCGCGTGGGTGCTCTTCCTGTGGACGCCGCCGCACTTCTGGAGCCTCGCGATCGCGTACCACGACGACTACCGCGCCGCCGGCGTGCCGATGCTTCCCGTGGTCGTGGGCGACGCCCGCGCCGCGCGCGCGGTGCTCGCCGGCACCGGGGTCCTCGTCGCCTCCTCGTTCCTGCCGCTCGCCTTCGGCCTGGGCCCCCTCTACGCCGCCGGCGCGGTGTCGGGAGGCTTCCTCTTCCTGCGTGCCGCCGCACGCCTCGCCGCCCAGCCCTCTCGCGCCACCGCGATGGGAAGCTTCCACGCCTCCCTCGCCCAGCTCTCGCTCCTGCTCCTCGGCGTGATCGCGGACGCGGCCTGGCGGGGCTAGCGCCCCATGGGCACCGCTTGCCGACCGCGCTGGCTGCCGACGGCGGCCGCGCTCGCCTTCGGGGTCGTCCTCGGAACCGTCCAGGCGCGAACGGTCCCCGAGGGCGCCACCCTGGAGGCGGACGCGGTCCTCGAACGCAGCCAGCGCGCCATCGGCAAGGCCGTCGGCGACCACGCCTTCCGCGCCGCGGACGGCGCGCCCCTGCGGCTCGGTGCGCTGCGCGGCCGGCCGCTCCTCGTGAGCTTCGTCTACACGGGCTGCTCCCAGGTCTGCCCGACCACCACGCGCTTCCTCGCCCGCGCCGTGGCCGAGGCCGACCGCACGCTGGGGCCCGGGCGCTACGCGGTGGCGACCATCGGCTTCAACTACCCCTTCGACACGCCCGAGGCCATGCGCGCCTTCGCCCGCCAGCAGGGCATCGACCGGCGCGACTGGCACTTCCTCAGCCCCGAGGCCGGCGTGGTCGAGGCGATCACCGCGGAGCTGGGGTTCAGCTACGCGGCCTCCGCGGGCGGCTTCGACCACCTCACGCAGGTGACGCTCCTCGACGGCGAAGGCCGCGTCGCGGCGCAGGTCTACGGCGAGAACTTCGAGGTGCCCATGCTCGTCGGGCCCCTCAAGGCGCTCCTCACCGACGCGCCGCTGCCCGCGGTCACGGTGGAGAACCTCCTCGAGCGCGTGCGCCTGCTGTGCACCGTGTACGACCCGCGCACCGGGCGCTACCGCCTCGACTACCGCATCGTGATCGAGATCGCGGCCGGCGCCTCGATCCTCCTCGCCACCCTCGCCTTCCTGCTGCGCGAGTGGCACCGCAACCGGCGCCGCACCCGGGCGGCGGGCTGAGCGGGCCATGCTCGCCGCCCTGCAAAGGCTGCTGCAGCGCCTCTTCCTCGCGGCCGAGCGCGCCGCCAACGCGCTCTTCGGCGAGCGGCTGAACCCGCTCTACCACCTCGGGGCGCTGAGCTACTGGCTCTTCTGGGTCGTGATGGCCACGGGCCTGTACCTGTACGCCTTCTTCGACACGAGCGTCACCGATGCCTACCTGTCGGTCGAGCGCCTCACCCACGACCAGCGGTGGGTGGGCGGCATCCTCCGCAGCCTGCACCGCTACGCCTCCGACGGCATGGTGCTCACCATGGCGCTGCACCTCGCGCGCCACTTCGCCTTCGACCGCCACCGCGGCTTCCGCTGGTTTTCCTGGGTCAGCGGCGTGGTCCTGCTCTGGCTCGTCTACGCCTCCGGGATCAACGGCTACATGCTGCCCTGGGACCAGCTCGCGCAGTTCACCGTGACCGCCACCGCCGAGTGGTTCGACGCGCTCCCGGTCTTCAACGGCCTGCTCATGAGGAACTTCCTGAGCCCGGAGGACGTGAACGACCGCTTCTTCTCGCTGCTCTCCTTCCTGCACATCGGCCTGCCGCTCGCGGTGCTGGCGCTGCTGTGGATCCACACCCACCGCGTCCCGCACGCGAAGACCCTGCCGCCGCGACCCCTCATGGCGGCCCTCGGCGCGGCGATGCTCGCGCTCTCGGTCGTGAAGCCGGCGCTGAGCCAGGCGCCCGCGGACCTCGCGACGACCGCCATGGCGCTCGACTTCGACTGGTTCTACCTGCCGGCCTACGCCTTCCTCTACCGCAGCTCGCCCGGCGCGCTGTGGGCGCTCGTGGGCGGCCTCACGATCCTCGCGGCGCTGGCCCCGTGGCTGCCGCCGAAATTCGGGCGCCGCGCGATCCGCGCCTTCCACGTGCTCGCGCAGCCCGACAACCGCATCGTGCCGGTGAAGGAGGACGAGACGATCCTCGACGCCTGCCTGAGGAGCGACCTGCCCATGCCCTTCGACTGCCGCAACGGCGGCTGCGGGGACTGCAAGTGCACCGTGCTCCACGGCGAAGTGGCCCTGGGCGCCTACCAGGAGAGCGCGCTGCCGGCGGCCGAGCGCGAGGCCGGGCGGATCCTCGCCTGCGTGGCGAAGCCCCTCACCGACGTCGAGATCTCCTACGAGCCGGGGCCGGGCGTCGCGCGCCCCGTCGCCGTGCACGAGGCCCGGGTGGTGGCGATGGACCTCCTCGCCCCGGACGTGATGCGCGTGCGCCTGGAGGTCGAGGGCGGCGAGCGGATCGACTACTACGCCGGCCAGTACATCCACATCCTGCTGGACGACGGCCAGAAGCGGGCGTTCTCCTTCGCCACGCCGCCCCACGAGGCGGGGCCGATCGAGCTGCACATCCGCTTGATCGAGGGCGGGCGCTTCACCAGCCACGTCTTCACCGACATGCGGGTGGGCGACCGGTTGCGCTTCGAGGGGCCGGTGGGCTCCTTCTTCCTGCGCGAGGAGGGCGAGAAGCCGGTGATCTTCGTCGCCGGCGCCACGGGATTCGCGCCGGTGAAGAGCATGCTCGAGCACGCCTTCCACGCGGGAATCGCGCGGCCGATGGTGCTCTACTGGGGCACGCGCAAGCTCGCCGACATGTACCTGCGGGAGCTCCCGGAGCGCTGGGCGCGGGAGCACGCGAACTTCCGCTTCGTGCCGGTGCTCTCGGACCCGGCGCCCGGCGACGACTGGCAGGGGCGCACGGGTCTCGTCCACGAGGCGATCCTCGCCGACTACCCCGACCTCGCCGGGCACCGCATCTACGCCTGCGGCTCGGTGAAGATGGTGGAGGCGGCGCAGCCCGCCTTCGCGCGGCAGGGACTCTCGCCCGACGACTGCTTCTCGGACGCCTTCACGCTCGCCCCCCGCATCCACTCGCCGGAGGCGGACCTCGTGCGCCTCGGAGGACGGCCGTGAAGCGCGCCCTTCGCCTCGGCGCCCAGGCCGTCCTCTACGCCGCCTTCGCCGCGGCGCTCGGCTACTTCTCGACCTCGCCCGCCTTCGAGCCGCTGCCCGCGGGCCACGCGCTCATCCGCCTCTCGCTCAACCACGCCGGCCAGCGCAAGTTCGAGTGCCGCACCCGCACCGCGGCGGAACTGGCGAAGCTCGCCCCCAACATGCGCGCGCCGGAGGACTGCCCCCGCGAGCGGGCGCCCGTGCGCGTGAAGGTGGAGCTCGACGGCTCGTCCGTCGCCGACATCGTGGCGCCGCCCGCGGGCCTTTCGCGCGACGGGGCCTCGGTCGCCTACCGCCGCCTGCCGGTGCCGGCGGGGACGCACCGCCTGCGCGTGAGCCTCGCCGACGACGCGGCCGGCACCTTCGACCGCGTGCGCGAGGCGACGCTGCGCCTCGATCCCGGGCGCGTGCTGGTGATCGATTTCGAGCCGGGACAAGGCGGCATCCTCCTGCGCCACGCCCCGCCCGCCGAGGGCCCGCCGAAGTGATCGCGGCCGCCTCGCTTCCCGGCCCGGGCCGCGCCGCGCTCGCGCTCGCGCGGGTGGAGTCGCTCTTCGACCGCGCCTTCGGCGAGCGCCTGAACCCCTGGCGGCACCTGGGCGCCCTGGGCTTCCACTGCTTCTGGATCTGCTGCGCCACCGGCATCTGGATCTACGCCGGCTTCGACACCAGCGCCGTCGGCGCCCGGGAAAGCCTCGCGGCCATGGACCGCAACGAGTGGCCGCTCGGCGCCTTCGCCCGCGCGCTGCACCGCTACAGCGCCGACGCCCTGGTCGCGGTCACGGCGCTGCACCTCGCCCGGGAGGCCGCGCGCCGCCACTACGCCGCCTTCCGGCGCTTCGCCTGGCTCACCGGCCTCGTGGTGCTCGCGGCACTCCTCGCCTCGGGCATCGGCGGCTACTGGCTGCCGTGGGACCAGCTGGCGCAATGGAGCCTCACCGCCACGATGGAGTGGTTCGACGCGCTGCCGGTCTTCGCGGGCGCCCTCGTCCGCAACGTCGTCGCCGCCGACCAGGTGAGCGACCGTTTCTTCTCCCTCCTCATCTTCCTGCACATCGGGCTGCCGCTCGCGATGCTCGCCGCGATGTGGGCGCACGTGCAGCGCGTGAGCCCGGCGCGCACCTCGCCCCCGCCGGCGCTCGCCTGGGGCCTCGCCGCCGCCCTCGCGGCGCTTTCGGTCGCGAAGCCCATCGCGCTCATGCCCGCGGCGGACCTGGGCCTCGTGCCCGCGAGGATTCCCGTGGACTGGTTCTTCCTCTTCCCGCATCCGCTCATGGCGCGGCTCGGCCCCGAGGGACTGTGGATCGCCGCGGCCGCGGCCTTCGCGGCGCTCGCGGCGCTGCCGTGGGCGACGCGCGTGCCCAGGGCGCCGGCCGCGCGGGTGAACCTCGACAACTGCAACGGCTGCGCGCGCTGCTTCGCCGACTGCCCCTACGGCGCGGTGGTGATGGTCGCGCGAAGCGACCGCCGCCCCCATGCGCGCCAGGCCCGCGTCGATCCGGCGCTGTGCGCGGGCTGCGGGATCTGCACCGGCGCCTGCCCTTCGTCCACGCCCTTCCG
The DNA here is from genome assembly GCA_937898635.1 of uncultured Pseudomonadota bacterium. Lineage (GTDB taxonomy): Bacteria > Pseudomonadota > Gammaproteobacteria > Burkholderiales > Usitatibacteraceae > FEB-7. The sequence continues at coordinate 8,951 of CALEJW010000246.1, forward strand.
CTCCGGCGAGGCGCTGGCGACCGGGATCGACCTGCCCTCGCCGTCCATCGGCGAGCTGCGCGAGCGCCTCGAGGCGCGCGCCGGGGCGCTCGAGGGCGCTCCCCGCGTGGTGGCCTTCGGCTGCCGCTGGGGAGCGGCCGTCGCGGCGCTGGCCGATCGCGGCACCGCGACGATCGAGCTGCCCTGCGCGGCGATGCTCCCGCCCTCGTTCGTGGAGTACGCGCTGCGCGCCGGCGCCGACGGCGTGCTCGTCGCCACCTGCCGCGAGGGCGACTGCGAGTTCCGCACGGGCGAGGCGCTCCTCGCCGAACGCCTCGCCGCCCGCCGCGTCCCCGTCCTCCGGCCCACGGTGCCGCGCGAGCGTGTGCGCCTCGTCCACGTCGGCCGCGGCGACGAGGATGCGCTGCGCGCCGCCCTCGACTCCTTCCGCGCCGGGCTCCCGCGGCCCGGCACGCCTCCCGCCCACCGGCTTCCACCCCCCAAGCGCCAGGAGAAACGCCATGGCTGACCTACGCTCCCTCCTCTCGCCGCGCCTCGCGGCCGCCGCCACGCACCCGGGCGCCGTCGCCACCGCGCCTTCCGCGCGGGGGACGGCCTACGGGATCGCGGTCGCGGACGAAGCCTCCGCGCGGCTCGCCACCGGCTGGCTCGCGCTCGGCATCGCCGCCCTGGTCGGCTCCGGCATCTTTTCCCTCCTCCTGGTGCTCGCGCGCACGCCGGGGCTGAAGGAGGTCTTTCCCGTCGCCGACTTCTTCCAGGTGGCGCTCGTCGCGCACGTGGACCTCTCGGTGCTCGTGTGGTTCCTCGCCTTCGCCGGCGTGCTCTGGAGCCTCGCCTGCGACGCCCGCGCCATCGCGGCCGGCTGGGCCGCCCTCGCGCTGAGCGCGGCCGGGACCCTCGCGATCTGCGTGGCCCCGCTCGCGGGACATGCCGTGCCCGTGCTCGCCAACTACATCCCGGTGATCGACAACGCGGTCTTCCTCGGCGGCCTCGGGGCGCTCGCGGCGGGCGTGGCGATCGCGGCAGCGCGCACCTTCGTGGCGGCCCGCGCCTCGGCGAAGCTCGACGGCGAGGCGGCGCTGCGCTGGGGAATCGTCGGCTCGGCGGTGGCCACGGCGGTCGCGCTGGCCGCCTTCGGCTGGTCCTGGCTGGAGATCTCGCCGCACCTCGAGCGCAAGGCCTACTTCGAGCTGCTCTTCTGGGGCGGCGGCCACGTGCTGCAGTTCACCTGGACGCTCCTCATGCTCGCCGGCTGGCTGTGGCTCGCCTCGGCCCTGGGCGCGCGACCCGCGCTCTCGCCGCGCGTGACGCTCGTCGTCTTCACCATCGCGCTCGCCTGCGTGTTCGTCACTCCCTTCATCTACCTCGCCCACCCCGTGGCCTCCGTGGAGCACCACAAGCTGCAGACCTGGCTCATGCGCTTCGGCGGCGGGCTCGCGATCCCGCCGGTGCTCCTCGCGATCCTCTGGGCGATGCGTCGGCTCCCGGCGCTCGACGCGCGTCGTCGCCCGCTCTTCGGCGCGCTCGCGGCCTCCATCGGCCTCTTCGCGGCCGGCGGGCTCATCGGCTACGCGATCAGCGGGCCCAACGTGAAGATTCCCGCGCACTACCACGGCTGCATCGTGGGCGTGACGCTCGCCTTCATGGGCCTCACCTACCACCTGCTGCCGCAGCTCGGCTTCGCCGCGCCCCGCTCGCGGCTGGCCGCGTGGCAGCCCTGGCTCTACGGCGGCGGCCAGCTCGCGCACATCGTCGGGCTCGTCTGGTCCGGCGGCTACGGCGTCGAGCGCAAGGTGGCGGGCGCGGCGCAGGTGCTGCGCACGCCCCAGGAGGTCGCGGGCATGGCGCTGATGGGCCTGGGCGGGCTCGTCGCCATCGCCGGCGGGCTCGCCTTCGTGATCGTCGTCGCCGGCGCGCTCCGCCGGCGAGGCCGCGCCTAGCCCGCCATGGCCGGCCCCGACCTCGCGCGCACGAGCCGCACGCTCTCGGCCACGGCCGCGGCGTGCGCCGCGCTCGTCTTCGTCGTCGTCGCGGCGAGCGCGTGGCTGCGCCTGGCGGCCGAGCCCTGCCCGCCGGCGGGCTGCGCGGGCTTCACCGTCGCCGACGCCGTCCGGCTCGCGCACCGCGTCGCCGCGATGGGCGTGAGCGTCCTCGCCCTCCTCATCGTCGCGCTCGCGTGGAAGGGCCCGCCGCGGCCGGGACGCCGCGCCGCCGCCGTGGCGATCCTCCTCCTCGTGGCCGCGCTCGCGATCGTCGGGCGCAGCTCCGCGGGCTCCCCGCCGCCGTCCGTCGTGCTCGCGAACCTCGCCGGGGGCCTCGCGCTCCTCGCGACCGTCGCCGGGCTTTCCGTCGCCGTGCGCCATCCGCAGGCGGGACCCTCCCGGGGAGCCGGCGCGGCGGCGGCGCTCTGCATCGTCGCCGCCCTGGCCGGCGCGGTGCTGGCCGCCGCCCCTCCCGCCGACCCATCGGCCCTCGCCCTCGCCCATCGCGTCGCGTCCTGGGCCTCGCTCGCCGCATGGTGCTTCCTGGCCGCGAGCGCGTCCGCGAGCGGCGGCGCGCGCCTCGCCGCGCGCGTGGCCGCCGCGCTCCTCGCCCTGCAGGTCGCACTCGCCCTCGCCCTCCCCGCCGGGCCGACGGCGCGCTGGCTGCACAATTTCCTGGCTTCCGGCGCCCTTTGCGCCGTGGTCGCCGCGGCGATGTCCGCCGGCCCGGCCCGGCGCCGCGGCGCCCTTCCCGACGAACGACTGACCGTCAGGCCCTGAGCGCGCGGCGGGGTATCATGGGCGCTTCCAACGCCCATCCCACGCCGTCATGCAAACCGGAGAGCCGCGCACCCGGGGGCCCGACATCCCGGTCGAGCAGTTCCTGGTCAACCTGCCGCTCTTCAGCGACCTCACGGCCGAGGAGATCCAGCGAATCGCCGCCGGCACGCGGCGCATCTACGCGTCCAAGGGCGAGATGCTCTTCACGCGGGGCGAGCGCTGCGAGGGATTCCACGTCGTGCTCTACGGGCAGGTGAAGCTCTCCGTCACCTCGCCGCAGGGCTCCGAGAAGGTGATCGAGATCATGGGCCCGGGGTTTTCCTTCGGCGAGGCGATCCTCTTCATGGACACGCCCTACGTGGTCTCGGCGCAGGCGCTCAAGGATTCCCTGCTGCTGCACGTCGCGAAGAGCGTGGTCTTCGAGGAGATCGAGCGCGACCCGCGCTTCGCGCGGCGCCTGCTCGCGGGCATGTCGAGGAAGCTGCACCAGCTCATCCGCGACGTGGAGGCCTATTCGCTGCGCTCGGGGCTCGAGCGCGTGATCGGCTACCTGCTGCGCGAGGACGGCCTCGAGGAAGGCGCCTCGCGCTCGACGAGCGTGGTGCTGCCCGCCAACAAGATGATCGTCGCCTCGCGCCTGAACCTCACGCCGGAGTACTTCTCGCGCATCCTGCACGAGCTCGCCGGCGCGGGCCTCATCGTGATGGAGGGCCGCACGGTGAGCGTGCCGGACACCGAGCGCCTGCGCACCTATGGCGGCTAGGAAGCCGGCGCCGGCCGCGCGCGCCGCCGCCTCGCGCAAGCGCGCCCCCCCGCGCACCGTCCTCGACGAGCACCTGAAGGCCGCCGCCCTGGACGTGGCCGACGACGGCATCGTCATCTCGGACGCGAGCGACCCGGAGGCCCCCATCGTCTACGTGAGCCCCTCCTTCGAGCGCCTCGTCGGCTACCCGGCCGCGGAGATCCTCGGCACCAACTGCCGCATGGTCCAGGGGCCCGGAACGGACCACGAGACCGTCCGGCAAATCGCGATCGCGCTCCAGCAGGGAAAGGTCTTCCAGGGCGAGATCCTCAACTACCGCAAGGACGGCACGCCCTTCTGGAACTTCCTGCGCATCGCGCCCATCCGCGACGCGAGCGGCAAGGTCACGCACCACGTCGGCACGCAGACGGACGTGACGGAGCTGCACCTCGCGCGCGAGCGCGAGCAGGAGCTCGAATCGACGCTCGCCCACGCCTCCCGCGTGCGCACGGTGGCGGCCCTCGGCGCCTCCATCGCCCACGAGGTGAACCAGCCGCTCGCCGCGATCGTCTCCAACGCCGAGGCGGCGCTGCGCTTCCTGGAGGCGGGCGACGCCGCGGAGGTGCGCGAGGCCCTGCTCGAGATCGCCGGCGACGCGCGGCGCGCGGGCGAGATCGTGCTGCGCGCCCACCGCCTCGTGCGCAAGCAGCCCGCGCAGGCCGAGGCGATGGACCCCGCGCAGGTCGCCGCCGAGGTGCTCGCGTTCACGCGCACCCGGCTTCGCCACGCCGGCATCAAGGCGAGCGTCGACGCCGGCAAGGCCGTGCCGCGGGTCCTGGGCGACCCCATCCAGCTCCACCAGGCGCTCCTGAACCTCGTGGTGAACGCGATCGAGGCGATGGAGAGCCAGCCCGCGGACCTCGAGCGCAGCCTCCGGGTGACGGTCGCGGCCGTCGCCGACGGCGTCGTCCTGCGCGTGGCCGACACCGGGCCGGGCGCCGACGACGAGTCGATCTCGCGCATGTTCCAGACCTTCCACACCACGAAGGCCCGCGGCACCGGCCTGGGGCTCCTCGTGACGCGCTCGCTCGTGGAGGCCCACGACGGCCGCCTCGAGGTCGCGAGGAACCGCGGCCGCGGCCTCACCTTCACCATCCATCTCCCCGGAGACCGGAACCCATGATCGCCGCCGAAGGCGTGAGCCTCTACATCGTCGATGACGACCCCTCCGTTCGCACTTCCCTCACCCGCCTGCTGCGCGCCGAGGGCGCGGAGCCGCGGGCCTTCGCGACCGCCGAGGAGTTCCTCGATTTCCTCCCGCTGGTCGCGGGCCCCGCCTGCGCGCTCCTCGACATCGGGCTGCCGGGCAAGAGCGGCCTCGAGCTGCACGCGCGCCTGCAGGCGCTGCGGCCGGAGATCGCGGTGGTCTTCCTCACCGGGCACGGCGACGTTCCCGGGGCGGTGACCTCCATGAAGCGCGGCGCCGTGGACTTCCTGCTGAAGCCCGTGGAGGCGGCCACCCTGATCGCCGCGCTCACGCGGGCCATCGAGCGCGCCCGCGCCGCCGCCGGCGACAAGGCGCTCAAGCGCGACATCGCGCTGCGCTACGGCGAGCTCACCCCGCGGGAGCGCGAGGTGCTCACCCACGTGATCGCCGGCAAGCGCAACAAGGTCATCGCCGCCGAGATCGGCACCACCGAGAAGACGGTCAAGGTCCACCGCGGCCGCATCCTGGAGAAGATGGAGGTGCGCTCCGTCGCCGAACTCGTGCGCGCCGCCGACAAGCTCGGCATCAAGCCGGCCCCCTCGCCCTCCCGCGACAAGTCCCCATGAGCCGCCCCGCCCACCACGACGCGCTCCACGCGCTGAACGCGGACGGGCCGCTGCGCGCGAGGATCCGCGAGATCCACTGGGCGGTGAGGAGCTTCATGCCCTTCGTGGAGCGCATCGCGGTCGCCATCTACGACCCGAAGACGACGCTCCTCAAGACCTTCGTCCACTCGAGCGACGGCGACGACCCGCTCGCGCACTACCAGGCGCCGATCGGCGAGGTGCCCTCGCTCCAGCGCCTGCTCGACGAGGGGCACCCGCGCGTGATCCAGCACATGCTCACCTTCGAGGACGCGCACAGCGAGCACGCGAAGCGGCTGGGCCGGGCGGGGTACGCCGCGAGCTACACCATGCCGATCTTCTCCAACGGCGCCTTCCTCGGCTTCGTCTTCTTCAACTCCCGCGCGGCCGACGTGTTCACCGAGACCGCGCTCGCGCAGCTCGACATCTTCGGCCACCTCGTGGCGCTGCTCGTGATCCAGGAGCTCGCCGCGGTGCGCACGCTCTCCGCGGCGCTGGAAAGCGCGCGGCACATGGTGAACGCGCGCGACGCGGAGACCGGGAGCCACCTCGACCGGATGTCGCGCTACGCCCGCCTCATCGCCCGGGCGCTGGCCGACCGGCACGGACTGGACGACGAGTGGATCGAGCGCCTGCAGGCCTACGCGCCGCTGCACGACATCGGCAAGATCGGCATCCCGGACGCGATCCTCCTCAAGCCCGGCGGCCTGACGGGCGCGGAGATGGACGTGATGCGCAGCCACAGCAACCGCGGCCAGGCGATCCTCGACGACCTCCTCACCAACTTCGGCCTCGACAGCCTCGCGGACACGGAGCTCGTGCGCAACATCACGCTGCACCACCACGAGCGGGTGGACGGCTCGGGCTACCCCCACGGGCTCGCGGGCGACGCGATCCCGCTGGAGGCGCGCATCGTGGCGGCGGCCGACGTCTTCGACGCCCTCACCAGCCGGCGCCCGTACAAGGAGGCCTACGGCAACGAGGCGGCGCTCTCCATGCTGCAGGGCATCGCCGGCAAGCACCTCGACGCGGAGTGCGTGAAGGCGCTCGTGGACAACCGCGACGAGATCGAGCGCATCCAGGCCCGCTTCCGCGAGGACCCGATCGGCTAGCGCGGGGCGGCGGGCCCGCCGGGGCGCTCCCCGGGGCGGGGTAACCCCGATGGGGGGTTGACGGCCGGGAACGATCGGCTAAGATCGCGGCTATGGAAGGTGCATTGCACATGCCGCTTATGGACGCCGAGGGCTACCTCGTCGATCCCCGCGAATGGACGGAGGATATCGCGGTCGTCCTCGCGCGCCGCGAGGGCATCGAGCTGGGACCGGACCACTGGGACGCGATCCGCTTCATGCGCCGCTACTGGGAGGAGCACCAGCTCACCGCCGACGCGCGCTTCGTGATCCGCCACCTCATGGCGAGGCTGGGACCGGGCGCGCGCAACCGCCTCTTCGAGCTCTTCCCCTACGGCTACCCCGGCCAGGCCTGCAAGATCGCGGGCATGAAGCGCCCGCGCGCCTGGAGCACCGGCTAGGCCCGGACGGGACCCGCGAACCCGGTCCGCGGGCCCCGCGCGGCGGGACCCCCTACTTCTTGAGGCAGCTCGACATGAAGGCGCGGCGCTCGTCGCCCTTCAGGGCCTTCTCCTTCGCCTTCGCGTTGCACTTCTTCATGCGGTCCTGCTGGGTGGTGGGCGCGCCCTCGCCGGCCTTCGGGGCCGGGGCCGCCGCCCTGGCGCTGCCGTCGGCGGCGTGGGCGGGAAGGGCGGTAAGGGCGGCCGCCGCGGCAAGGGCGGCGGCGTGGCGCAGCATGGTCTTCATGGTCACCTCGCGATCCTGGGTCGTTGATGGAAGGGGCGCCGGCGGCGCCCCGCGCGCTTATCGAGCGCCCCCATCAAACCCGCGGCCCGCGCCCGGGGCGAGCCGAAATCGCGTATCGCGCGAATCCCTTTCCCCCTTGCGGCGCGCGCCGGCCCGCGAAGGGCCCGCCGCCCGGGGCCTCAGGACTTGAGCTTCGTGATGCCCAGCATGTTCATCACGGACTTCTCGTAGAACGGCTCGGAGGTCCCCTTCTTCATCTTGCGGATGAAGTACTTCTCGAAGGCGACCTTGGCGAGGTGCACCCACTTGCCCTCGGAGAACCAGTTCACGTTGCGCGGCGGGATCTGCGGCAGCGCGACGAAGGCGATGCCCGTGTCGCCCATGTCGGCGAGGCACACCGCGTTCCAGGTCGCCTTTTCCGCGGGCGCCTTGCCGTCCAGCTCGGCGCGGATGTTGTGCGCGGTCGCGGTGACCATGGACTCGATCATGAAGCCGGTCTTGGGCGCGCCCGTGGGCACCGGGGTCGCCTCGACGGGCGGGATGGCCACGCACACGCCCACCGCGTAGATGTTCGGGTACTTCGGGTTGCGCTGGTTCGCGTCGATCACGATGAAGCCGCGCGGGTTCACGAGCCCCTCGATGCCGAAGACCGCGTCGATGCCCTTGAAGGCGGGCAGCATCATCGAGTACCGGAAGGGCAGCGCGTGCTCCTTCTTCGGCTTGCCCTCCTCGTCGTGCTCCGTCACGTGCATGGTGCCCGCCTCGACCTTCGTCACCTTGGCGTTGCAGATCCACTTGACGTGCTTGTCGCGCAGCGCCGACTCGAGCATCGTCTTCGAATCGCCCACCCCGCCCAGGCCCAGGTGCCCGATGTAGGGCTCGGAGGTGACGAAGGTCATGGGCACGCGGTCGCGGATCTTCCGGCGCCGCAGGTCCGTCTCCATGATGAACGCGAACTCGTAGGCGGGGCCGAAGCACGAGGCGCCCTGCACGGCGCCCACGACGATGGGCCCGGGTTCCTTCACGAACGCGTCCCAGGCCGTGGCCGCGCGCTCGGCGTGGTCCACGTGGCACACCGACTGCGTATGGCCCTCGGGGCCCAGGCCCTCGATCTCGTCGAACGCGAGCTTCGGGCCCGTGGCGATCACGAGGAAGTCGTAGTCGAGCATCGTGCCGTCGCCCAGCTCGACCTGGTTCTTCTCCGGATGCACGCGCTTCGCGCCCGCCGGGTTGTAGCCGATCCCCTTCTTCTCGAGGTAGGTCGCCGCCGGGAACTCGATGTCGGCCCGCTTGCGCCAGCGCACCGCGACCCAGGGATTGGAGGGGACGAAGTGGAAGTTCGGGCCGTTGCCGACCACGGTGAGGCGGTCGCCGGGCCGGAGCTGCTCCTGCATCTCGTAGGCCATGGGCATTCCGCCCAGGCCGGCGCCGATGATGACGATGTGTGACATGGCTGGGGCTCCTCTCGAGTGTCGCCGGCCGGCGCGATCGACCCGCCGCGCGAGGAAAACCACGCCCCGCGCGCGTTTCCACGGCGCGGAGCCTCCCGAATCCCACTCTAGGCCGCGCCGGGCCGGGACCCGGTGACCTGCATCAAGCCCGCGCCGGATCGCGGCGCTGTAACCGTTCGTGCATCCGTCCCGAACTAGCCCCCATGCCGCGCCGGCCGAAACCTTTCGGCCGTCCCGGCATGACACCCGGAGACCCGCGACCCCGTCGCGACGCCGGCATCCCATCCCATCGACACAGGAGACTCCCACCTTGAACCCCAACCTCAATGGCGCCCGCCTCGCCTTCCTCGCCGCCGCACTGGCCGCTTCCTCCCTCGCGTTCGCGGGCGATGCCCCCGCCGGCTCCAGCGGCAAGGCAGTCGCCGCGAACGACAAGGTCCACTGTTACGGCGTGACTTCCTGCAAGGGGATGAACGACTGCAAGACCACGGAGAACGCGTGCAAGGGCCAGGGCGCCTGCAAGGGCCACGGCTTCAAGGGCATGAAGGCCTCCGAGTGCCTCTCGAAGGGCGGCACGATCGGCGACCTCAAGTAGCCGCGAGGCGCCGCGAAGGACCGGCGGGCGCGGCGAAGGCCGCGCCCGCCCCCGCCTTCCGCGCACGGCCCGACCCGCCATGACCCCGCATCCCTCCCCTGCCGCCCGCGACCGGCGCGAGCCCTTCCGCGGCTTCGGCCTGGGCCTGCGGCCGAAGCACTACGCCGAGTTCCTCGCCGCCCCGCAGCGCGTGGACTGGCTCGAGGTCATCTCGGAGAACTACATGGTGCAGGGCGGCAAGCCCCTCGCCATGCTCGACGCGATCCGCGCGGACTACCCGGTGGCGATGCACGGCGTGTCGATGTCGCTCGGGAGCGTGGGCGAGCTGGACTTCGGCTACCTCGCGAAGTTGAAGGACCTCGCGCGCCGCATCGAGCCGATGTGGATCTCGGATCACCTCTGCTGGACGGGCGTGCACGGCGTGAACCTCCACGACCTCTATCCCCTGCCCTACACGGACGAAGCCGTCCGCCACGTGGCCGCGCGCATCCGCCAGGCGCAGGATTTCCTCGGGCGGCGCCTGGTGGTCGAGAACGTCTCGAGCTACCTCGCCTACGCCAGCTCCGCCATGAGCGAGTGGGCGTTCGTGAGCGCCGTGGCGGAGGAGGCCGACTGCCTGCTGCTCCTCGACGTGAACAACATCCACGTGAGCGCCACGAACCACGGCTACGACGCGCGCGAATTTGTCGACGGCGTGCCCGCCCACCGCGTGCAGCAGATCCATCTCGCCGGGCATTCCGACCTGGGCGACCACTTGATCGACACCCACGACGCGCCCATTGCGGAGGCGGTCTTCGAGCTCTACGGCTACGCCTGCCGGCGCTTCGGCGCGGTGAGCGCCATGATCGAGCGCGACGACGCGATCCCGCCGCTCGCTGACCTGATCCAGGAACTCGACCGGGTGCGCGAGGTGGCGCGCGGGAACTTCCCGTTCGACGCATCCCTGCCGGCGCGCCGGGCCGAGAGGGCCGCGGCATGAGCCTCGCCGCGCTCCAGGCCGGCTTCCAGGCCTACATCCTTCGCAGCCGCGACGAGCCCGGAACTATCCTCGATCATCTCGAGGGCGGTTTCGGCATCGGCCGCGAGCGGCGGGCGGGCATCTATCACCACGCCTACCGGGCGAGGCTCCGGGAAGCGCTGGGAAGCGTCTTCGAGCGCACCTGGGCCTACCTGGGCGACGGCGAATTCGACGCGGCCGCGGCGCGCTTCATCGAGGCGCACCCGCCCGTCACGCGGAACCTGCGCGACTACGGGCCGGAATTCCCCGCGAGCCTTCGCGAGTCCCTGCCCGACGACCCGGAAGTCGCGGAGCTCGCGACGATGGACTGGAACCTGCACGCCGCCTTCGACGCACCGGACTGCCCGCGGCTCGACCCGGCGAGCCTCGGGGACTTGCGCGAGGAGGACTGGGCAAGCGCGCGCTTCGCGCTGCATCCCGGCGTCTCGCTCGCCGTCTTCGACTGGAACGTGCTCCCCATCTGGCACGCGATCGACCAGGGCGCGACGCCGCCACCGGCCGCGCGCCTTCCCCGCCCGACGGGGCACCTCTTCTGGCGCAGCGCCCTCGCGAGCCGCTTCCGCAGCCTGGACGAAGCGGAATTCACCGCGTTGCGCGATCTTGCCGCGGGTGCGCCCTTCGCCCGGGTCTGCGAGGCGACCACGCCGGGCGAGGCGGGCGAGTGGCTTCGCACCTGGCTCGCGGACGAACTTTTCACGGGCCTTTCGACTGGCACCTGAACGAAGTGCCGGTGCGGTGCGCAAGCGGATGCCGTCGCGTGGGACGGAATCGGAATGAAAAAGGGGCCAGTCTCGCGACTGGCCCCTTCGTGCATCTGGCGCGCCCGGCAGGATTCGAACCCACGACCCCCTGGTTCGTAGCCAGGTACTCTATCCAACTGAGCTACGGGCGCAAAGAGCCGCGAATTATAGCGATTTTTGCCCCGCGCGGCGAGGCCGGGGCCCGCCGCGCTAGCCGTGCCTCAGGGTCTCGACCGTGTCCCGGGCCCGCTCGTGCACCTCGCCGCGCTTGCCCTCGTGGGCGATGGGCGCGTCCGGCAGGATGAGCCAGCCCATGAGGTCGCGGATCGAGACCACGCCGGCGGGCTTGCCGCCGTCGGCCACGAGCATGTGCCGGTAGCCGTGCTCCACCATGATCCGGAGCACTTCCACGATCTTCTCCGTCGCGGGAACCTTGCGCACGTCCGGCGACATGACCGCCGACATGGGCGTCGTCTTCGGGTCGCGGCCCTGGCGCACCACGCGGCGCATGAGGTCGCGCTCGGTGAAGATCCCGGCCATCGCGCCCGTGGCGTCGCGCACGAGCACCGAGCCCAGGCCCTTCTCGTCCATGAGGGCCACGGCCTCGGTCACCGTGGCCGTCGCGGGCACCGAGAACAGGGAAGCGCTCGGCTTGCCCTTCAGGATGTCCCCTACGGGATGATCGATCATTTTCGTTTTCTCCTCCGGAATGCGGGTGTCCCCATCCTACGCCCGCGGGTGCAAACTGAGGAGCCCGGAAGGCAAAGCCCATGAGACAGGACCACCGCCCCGATCGCCGAAGCGCGCTGGCCGGCCTCGCCGCCCTGGCCGGCGCCGCCTCGCTGCCCCGCCTCGCGCGGTCCGCCCCCGCGGGCCTTCTCGAGCGCCCGATCCCCGCCACGGGCGAGCGCATCCCCGCCATCGGCATGGGCACCTGGCTCACCTTCGACGTGGCCCCCGGCGCCGAGCGCGACGCGCGCCTCGCGGTGCTGCGCGAGTTCTTCGCCGGCGGCGGCACGCTCCTCGATTCCTCGCCCATGTACGGCTACGCCGAGGCCGCGCTCGGGGAACTCGTGCCGAAGGCGAGGCCCGCGCGAGTCTTCAACGCGACCAAGGTCTGGACCCCCACGCGATTCCTCGGCGTGAAGCAGATGGAGGAGTCGTTCGCGCACTGGGGCGTGGGACGCTTCGACCTGATGCAGGTGCACAACATGCTCGACTGGGAGACGCACCTCGCGACGCTCCGGGCGTGGAAGTCCGCCGGCCGCATCCGCTACCTCGGCCTCACCACCTCCCACGGCCGGCGCCACGACGCGCTGGAGGCCGCGATGAGGAAGGAGCGCCTGGACTTCGTGCAGCTCACCTACAACATCGCCGAGCGCGAGGCCGAGCGGCGCCTGCTCCCGCTCGCGCAGGAGCGCGGCGCGGCGGTGATCGCCAACCGCCCGTTCGACGGCGGCGATCTCTTCGACCGCGTGAAGGGCCGGCGACTGCCCGGCTGGGCCGCGGAGATAGCCTGCGCCAACTGGGCGCAGGTCTTCCTCAAGTTCGTGGTCTCGCACCCGGCGCTCACCTGCGCGATTCCCGCGACGAGCAATCCCGCGCACATGCGCGAGAACATCGGCGCGCTCGCGGGGCGGCTGCCGGACGCGGCGCTGCGCCGGCGCATGGCGGCCGATTTCGACGCGCTGTAGCGGCCTAGCCC
>CALEJW010000247.1 GCA_937898635.1 uncultured Pseudomonadota bacterium
CGGCAAGCCCGACACCCGCCGCTGCGACCAGGCCTTCGTCCTCGAGCTCGACTGAATGCGTGAAGGGCCGGGGCGTGCCCGCTACTGCTGCGCGCCCGCGTTCTTCATCGACTCGAGCCGGCCCAGGTCGAGGGAAGCCACGCCCGACTTGAGGTCCTCGAAGGCCACGCCGCGGCCCTTGGCGCTCACGATGAAGCGGTCCCCGAGGACCACCGTGAACTCGTTCGCGCCGCTGCCGCCCTTGGAGATCTCCTCGTGGATCGTGCGGTCGCCCTCGCGGCGCGTGCGCTCGACGCGGCCGTTGCGCTCGCGTTCGCCCTGCACGTTCATCCAGCCCGCGAGCCCCAACAGGCCACCCGCGCCGCCGGTGTCGGTCACCACGAGCTCGACCCTGCGTCCCGCGCCGTCGCCGTAGCGCGCCTCCGCCTTGGCCATCTGCAGGCCGGCCGGGCCGCCCCGCTCCGAGCCCTGCTCCGTGCGCGGCAGCCCCGCGAAGCTCTCCGGCACGAGAGGCTTCAGCTGGTCGAGGGAGACGGGCTCGAACCGCTTGCCGCCGCCGAGCATGGTGCCCAGCCCCTCCATGGCGGCCTTCATCTGCGCGTTGGGGTCGCCGCTCTGCTGCGCCGCCTCCATCTTGCGGCCCACCGCCTCCATTTGCTTCCCGAAGCCCTCGAGCTTGCCCATCGGGGAGTCGCGGTCGAAGGCGGGGCCCGGCCCGCCGTGCATCGCGCCCATCATCGCGCCGCCGCCGGTGAGCATGGCCACCCCGCTCGCCGCGAGCGTGATGAGGAAGCCGATCACGATGGCGCAGACCACGACGACCGCGGTGTAGCCGAGCGACTTCTCCTCGGGGTTCTTCATGAGCCGCGGCAGGCCGAGGTAGAGGAGGTACAGGCCGTAGAGGGAAACGAGGAGGCCGATCAGCCCCAGCGCGGGAATGATGCCGAGGATGCCCGCGATCCAGGCCGGCGTGTACGAGTACACCGCGACCTTCATCGCCTGCGCGGAGCTCTTCTCGCCGCCGAAGGTGGGGGCGAGCGCGTTGATGATGAGCGACAGGATGAAGATCCCGACGAAGGCCATCGCGAACGAGAAGACCGCCACGCCGATGCCCGCGACGATGGGCGTGCGGAAGGTCCCCATGAAGGGAAGGCTCGTGCCGATGAGGGAGCTGCCGATGAAGCCGCAGATCACGCTGATGCCCGCGAGGGGCGCGACGTAGCCGCCCATGAGCTCGCCCGTGGACGGCGTCTCGCCCGCGATCACGGGCCATTCCGTCTTCGGGGTGAGGAGGATGTTCTTGACGCGGTCGACGATGCCCATTGCCGCCTCCCTCTTTCGTTCGTGGTGCGAGGATTTTACGCTTCCGGCCGTCGCGGCGCCGGTACCATGGCGGCTTTCCGCCACGCGCCGGACGCTCCCGCGGCCGGGCCTTTCGGAAGAGGAGAATGCCCATGGACCGGCACGCGGCGACATCGATCCTGGCGGCGGCGCTCGCGCTCGCGGCGTGCTCCGGCGGCGGCTCGGGAGGATCCACGGCCCCGCCGGCGCCCGTGCCGCCGACGCAGCCCCCGCCGGTGGCGGGCCTCGTCTCCGGGCCCACGCCGTTCGCGCCCGGCTGCGGCGGCACCCAGGGCACGGTCTTCCTGAACGCGGAAGTCGAGCCCAGCCTCGCGGTGAACCCGGCCAACCCCGACCACCTCCTCGGGATGTGGCAGCAGGACCGCTGGTCCAACGGCTCCGCGCGCGGCCTGGTCGCCGCGGTGTCCTTCGATGCCGGCGCGAGCTGGAGCACGCAGCCCATGGCCTTCTCGCGTTGCGGCGGCGGCACGCCCGGCAACGGCGGCGATTTCGAGCGCGCGACGGACCCGTGGGTCGCCTTCGGTCCCGACGGCACCGCCTGGGCCATGTCGCTTTCCACCACCGGCGGCATCTTCACCGGCGGCTCGGCGAACGCGATGCTCGTCGCGCGCTCCCGCGACGGCGGGCGCACCTGGGGCAACGCCGTGCCGCTCATCGCCGACACCGTGCCCTTCTTCAACGACAAGAACGCGCTCGCCGCCGATCCTCGCGACGCGCGCTTCGCCTACGCCTCGTGGGACCGCCTCGAGCAGCTCGGGGGCGGGCCGGCGATGTTCGCGCGCACCGTCGATGGCGGCGAGACCTGGGAGGCGGCGCGGGCCATCTTCGACCCCGGGCCGGATTCCCAGACCATCGGCAACCTCGTCGTGCCCCTCGGCGACGGGACGCTCGCCTACGTCGCGACGCGGCTCGACGAGACGCTGCCCGCGCGCACCGCCTCCGTGATCGTGCTGCGCTCCACGGATCGCGGCGCCACCTGGTCGGCCCCCGTGACCGTCGCCGCGCACCTCGCCGTCGGCACCGTCGATCCCGACAGCGGCCTCGGCGTGCGCGACGGCGCCATCCTCCTGGGCGCGGCGGGCGGCCCCGGCTCGACGCTGCACGTGGTGTGGCAGGACTCGCGCTTCAGCGCCGGCCAGCGCGACGCGATCGCCTACTCGCGCTCGACCGACGGGGGCCTCACCTGGTCGGCGCCGGTGCGCGTGAACCCGGACCCCTCGGTGGCCGCCTTCACGCCGGGCGTGGCGACACTTCCGGACGGCACGGTCGGGGTGAGCTACTACGACTTCCGCGACAACACCCCGAGCCTCGCCACGCTGCCGACGGGATACTGGCTCGCCCGCTCCGCCGACGGGACGACCTGGTCCGAGACCCGCCTCGCGGGGCCGTTCGACCTCGCCTTCGCGCCCGACGCGAACGGGCTCTTCCTCGGCGACTACATGGGCCTCGCGGGAAGGGCGGGCGAGTTCCTCTCGCTGCACGTGCGCACGACGGGGAACCTCGCCAACCGCAACGACGTCTTCTTCGCGCGCGCGGGCGCCGGGGCGGCGGCACAGGGCAAGGATGCGCCGGCGCCCGGCGCCTGGCCGGCGCGCTGGACCGCGAAGGCCGCGGAACCCTTCACCGTGGACGCGGCCTGGGCCGCGCGCGTGGACGCGGCGATCCGGCGCCGGCTCGAGAGCCGCGGCCGGCCGCCCGCCTCCCCCTAGCTACTCGTCCGGCGCCACGGAGCGGATGGTGTAGCCGCCGCTCTTGTCGTCGCGCTCGAGCTCGAGGAGGCCCTTGTCCTGCAGCTCCTCGAGGAGCTGGTTGAAGGAGCGGTAGCCGTAGTAGCCCTCGCTGAAGCCGGGCTTCCTGCGCTTGATGGCCTGCTTCACCATCGAGCCCCACAGCGTCTCCTCGACGCCGCGCTCGTCCACCAGGTCGTCGATGGTCTCGAGCACGAGGTCGAAGGCCTCCTGGCGCTTGCCGCCGCCGCCCGCGGGCTCGCGCTCCTTCTCCGGCTCCTTCTCCGCGTCCTTGCCGCGCTCCTTGGCCGGGGCAGCGGCCTTCGCGTCGGGCCGGCGCGCGGGCTGGCGCTTGGGCACCTGCCGCACGAGGTCGTCGTAGTAGATGAACTCGTCGCAGTTGGCGATGAGGAGGTCGGAGGTGCTCTTCTTCACGCCCACGCCGATCACGACCTTCGCGTTCTCGCGCAGCTTCGAGACCAGCGGGGAGAAGTCGGAGTCGCCGCTCACGATCACGAAGGTGTCGACGTGGCTCTTCGTGTAGCAGAGGTCGAGCGCGTCCACCACCATGCGGATGTCGGCGGAGTTCTTGCCGGACATGCGCACGTGCGGGATCTCGATCAGCTCGAAGGAGGCCTGGTGCATGGGGGCCTTGAACTCCTTGTAGCGCTCCCAGTCGCAGTAGGCCTTCTTCACCACGATGCTGCCCTTCACCAGCAGGCGCTCGAGCACCTTGCTGATGTCGAAGCGCTCGTACTTCGCCTCGCGCACGCCCAGCGCGACGTTCTCGAAGTCGCAGAAGACGGCGAGGTTCCTGATTTCGGCCATGGGATTCTCCGGGGTGACAGCCCCTAGCTTACAATGCCGCCATGCCCCGCGCCGACTGCGAGAACCTGATCGAGATCCGCGACCTGCACTTCGCCTACGGCAAGCGCGCGGTGCTCTCCGGGCTGGAGCTCGACATCCCGAGGGGAAAGGTGATCGCGATCCTCGGCGCGAGCGGCTGCGGCAAGACCACGCTCCTGCAGCTGATCGGCGGGGCCCTGCGGCCCGCGCGCGGGACCGTGAAGGTGTGCGGCGAGGACGTGCACGCGCTCGACCAGGCGGGACTGTACCGCCTGCGCCGGCAGATCGGCATGATGTTCCAGAAGGGCGGTCTCTTCAGCGACCTCACGGTCTTCGAGAACGTCGCCTTCCCGATCCGCGAGCACACGCGGCTGCCGGAGGACATCGTCTCGGACCTCGTGAAGCTGAAGCTCCACGCCGTCGGGCTGCGCGGCGCCCACGGCCTGCAGCCCACGGAGCTCTCCGGCGGGATGGCGCGGCGCGTGGCGCTCGCGCGCGCGATCGCGCTCGACCCCGACCTCCTCATCTACGACGAGCCCTTCGCCGGCCTCGACCCGATCACGCTCAACGTGATCTGCAACCTGATCCGGACCCTGAACGACGCGCTGGGCAGCACCTCGGTGGTCGTGACCTACGACGTGCCGGAGGCGGTGAAGCTCGCCGACTACCTCTACCTCATGGGCGACGGGCGCATCGTGGTGCACGGGCCGACCCGCGAGATGCTCGAGTCCGACCACCCCTTCGCCCGCCAGTTCCTGCACGCCCAGCCCGACGGCCCCGTGCCCTTCCACTTCCCGGCGACCCCCATCGGCGAGGAGCTGGAGCTCGTCGCGCCGCGCTCGCCGCCGCGCTCGGTCCGCGCCCTCTAGGGGAGGCCTGCCGGGGCCCGGGCGGCGCCCGATTCGCGCCCGCCCGAACGGGTTTAGGATGGCGCCAGCTTCGCGACCGTCCACCACCGGGAGATCCCATGTTGCGCCGACTTGCCGTGGCCGCGGGCGCCGCCCTCACCGTGATCGCCGGCGCGGCGCCGGCCCGGGACTTCTCGAAAGTCGAGATCCGCAGCCGCCAGCTCGCCGAGCGCGTGTGGATGCTCACCGGCGCGGGCGGCAACCTCGGGCTCTTCGCCGGCGAGGACGCGGTCTTCCTCGTGGACGACCAGTACGCGCCGCTCACGGAGCGGATCGTGGCCGCCGTGCGCAGGGTCACGCCCCGGCCGGTGAGGTTCGTCGTGAACACGCACTGGCACGGCGACCACACGGGCGGCAACGAGGCGCTGGGCAAGGCGGGCGCCCTGGTGGTCGCCCACGACAACGTGAGGAAGCGCATGGGCACCGAGCAGTTCATCGAGTTCCTGGGCGCGCGCACGGAGCCCTCGCCGAAGGGCGCGCTTCCCGTGCTCACCTTCTCCGCCGACACCACCTTCCACCTGGACGGCGAGGAGATCCGCGTCTTCCACGTGCCGCGCGCGCACACCGACGGCGACGCCATCGTGCACTTCCCGGCGAGCGACGTGATCCACATGGGCGACGTGCACTGGAACGGGATGTATCCCTTCATCGACTACTCCAGCGGCGGGACCGTGGACGGGATGGTCGCCGCCGTGGACCGCGCGCTCGCCCTCGCCACGGAGCGCACGCGGATCATTCCCGGCCACGGCCCGCTCGCCACGCGCGCGGACCTCGCCGCCTACCGCGACATGCTCGCCACCATCGCGGGACGCGTCCGGCGCCTCGCCGCCGAGGGGCGCAGCGTCGAGGAGATCGTCGCCGCGAAGGTCACCGAGGGCTTCGACGAGCGCTGGGGCAAGGGCTTCGTCTCGCCGCAGCGCTTCGCCGGGATGGTCGCGAAGGCCCTCGGGGAGAAGTCGCCGTGAGGGACCCGCGCGATTACGGCTGTCACGCCCGCGGCGGCGCGGATGTGAACGGCCTCACGGACCGGCGGGGCCGACGCGGGTAATCTGGCGCCATGCTCGACATCCGCTCCCTCTTCGCCGTGATGGTGGCGACCAACCTGGTCCTCGCCGTCTCGCTCTGGGTCGGCACCGGCCGGCGCCTGGAGGGCGGCCTGCGGCCCTGGACCCACTCGCTCCTCGC
>CALEJW010000248.1 GCA_937898635.1 uncultured Pseudomonadota bacterium
TTCACGTAGGTCACGTTGGCCGAGTACCAGGGCTGGAAGAGGTCGAAGGGCGAAAGCGGGTACCAGCCCACCACGTCGGAGAGGCCGGTGGAGATGGAGACGCTCCATCCCGGGCCGCCGATCCAGCCGACGAGCGCGGGCGCCCAGACGGGGCGCGCGGAATGGCGGCCGGGGTACCAGCCCCAGCGATTGCCGATGAGCACCCAGCGCCCGTAGTGGAACGGCGCGTAGCCCCACGGGGCGTCGTCCACCCACGCCCATCCCCACGGGCGCACCCAGGTCCAGCGGCCGTAGCGATAGGGGGCCCAGCCCGCCTCCACGCGCGTCGGGAACCACACCACGCCGTATTCCGGCTCCTGGCGCCAGACGCCGTAGTCGTCGAGATCCTCCCAGCCCGTCATCTGCGGCGGCAGGTAGCGCGAGGCTTCGCGGTTCTCGAAGCGCTGGTCGCGCGCGAGCGCCCAGTCGTCCAGGGGCGTCGCGGCCGCGGTCTCGAACTCGAAGCGCGGGCGCTCGCCGCCCGTCACGCGCACGCCGCGGCCGGAGTCGAGGCTGATGGAGCCCCCCTCGGTCTCCAGCCAGGCGCTGCCGGCGAACACCGCGAGGCGCGTGATCCTGCGCTCGGGGTCCGTGTCGACGCGGTAGCGGCCGTTCGATCGCAGGTGGAAGCCCGCCTCGGGCGTGCTCACGAAATAGGTTTCTCCCGCCTCGAGGTCGCGAATGCGGACCGAGAGCGCGCCGCGCGGCACGTGGGCGCGGAAGGAAGTGTCGTCGAGCCGCAGGATGTCGAGCTGCGTCGCTTCGCCCAGGCGCAGCGCCGTGGCGCCGAAGCGCAGCTCGGCGCGGGCGCGGGGCTCGGCCCACACCGAGTTCTCGCTCGTGAGGTGCGAGTTGATCCGCGCGGGCTCCCAGCCCCGTTCCGGGTCGGTGAAGACCGCCGCTTCGCCTTCGACGAGGGAGAGCCGCGCCACGCGCCCGGGCGGATCGGCCCAGGCGGCCAGGGGAAGCGCCACGAGCGCGACGAGGAGGACGGACAGTCGGTTCTTCACGGATCTTCCTTCCGGAGTATCGCCGGCCCAGCGCCGGTTCCATGATCCCCTAACGGGTCGGACCGCCGTCCGGAGGACAGCGTTCCGTGTAACGAATTCTTTCCCCGCGCCGCGCCGGTGCCGCCCGAGGCGTCGCCCGCATTTTTCAACACCCTGAATTCATGCCATTATTGCCGCCGGCACTCCCGCTCGCCCGGGAGAACGGGCAGGCCCGGCATCCTGCCCGTCGAACTCTCCTGCCGGCCGCCTTCCGCCACCGAAGAAGACATCGCCCGGGAACCTCGGATGGACAACACCACCGTTTTCACCAAGACCGCGAAGGGCATCACGCAGGTCAACCAGCGCTCGGCCTCCCTGTCGAAGGACTTGATGAAGATCCTCAAGTTGGTCGACGGCAAGTCCACGTTCGCGCAGATCCTCGACAAGGCCGAGCTCGACAAGCCGGTGCTCGAGAAGGCGATGAACACGCTCATCCGCGACGGCTTCGCGCGGGTCTTCGAGACGCGCAAGCAGGCCGACCCCTTCGGCGAGGACGACTTCGACTTCACCGCGCCGGGCAAGCTTCCCGGACAGACGCAGCGCGTCGTCGCGGCGGCCGCGCTGGACATCAGCGAGCTCTCCCGGCAGCAGGAGCGCGCCGAGTCCGACAAGAAGGCCCGCGAGAACGCCCACGTCGCGGCGCGCGAGAAGGCGAAGCAGCAGGCCGAGGCGCGGGCCCGCGCGGAAGCCGAGGCGAAGGCGAAGGCCGAGGCGGAGACGCGCGCGATGGAGCAGGCCCGCCGCGCGAAGGAGGCTTCCGAGCGCGCCCGGGCGGAGCTCGATGCCCGCGCCCGCGAGGAGGAGGCGCGCCGCCAGGCGCTCGCCGCGCAGCAGGCGAAGCTCGCCGCCGAGCAGAAGGCGAAGGAAGAGGAGGAGGCGCGCCGCCTCGCCGAGCTGCGCGCCAAGGCGCAGGCCGAGGCCGACGCGCGGGCGCGCGCGGAACTCGAGGCGAAGGTGCGCTCCGAAGAGGCCCGCAAGATCAAGGAGGCCGAGGAACACGCCCGCGCCGCGGCGGCGGAGCGCAAGAAGGAGGAGGCCGAGCGCCAGCGCGGCGCGGAAGCGAGGGCCAAGGCCGAGGCCGAGGCCCGGGCGCTCGCCGAGGCGCGCTCCCGCGCGGAGGCCGAGGCCGCCGCGCTCGCCAAGGCCCGTGCCGAGGCCGAGGCGGCCGCCCGGCGCCAGGCCCAGGAGGCGGTCGCCTCCGAGCAGGAGCTCAAGGCGCGCCTGAAGGAGGAGATCGAGGAGCGCATCCGCGGCGAGATGGAGACGCTGCTGCGCGAGGAGATCGAGGAGAAGGCCCAGACGGAGCTGCGCGCGCAGATCATGGAAGAGGCGCGCCTCGCCGCGAAGGCGGAGCTGGAAGAGCGCCTCCAGGTCGAGCGCGAGGCGCTGCAGAAGGCCGAGCTGGCAATGCGCACCGAGGCCGAGCGCGCCGCCCGCGAGCGCGCCGACAAGGAGGCGAAGCTGCGCGCCGAAGCCGAGGCGCGGGCCGTCGCCGAGTCCGCCGCCCGCGAGAAGGCCGAGGAGGAGGCCCGCCGGCTGCGCCGCCTGGAGGCGCAGGCGCGGGAGCAGGCCGAAGTCGCGGCGCGGGAGAAGGCGGAGACCGCCACGCTCGCCGCCCGCGAGCGCGCGGAGTCCGCGGCGCGGCTCGAGGCCGAGCGCAAGGCGAAGATCGAGGCCGAGGCGCGCGCGATGGTCGAGGCCGAGGAGCGCGAGCGCCGCGAGAAGGAACTCGCGGGACGCATCGATACCGAGCGCCGCGCGCGCGAGGAGGCGGAGAAGCGCGCCCGCATCGAGGCGCGGGCCCGCGAGACGGTCGAGGAGACCACCCGCGAGAAGGTGAAGGCGGAGATCGAGGGCGACATGACCCGCCGCGCCGAGCTCGAGGGCAAGGCGCAGGCGAAGGCCTACATGCGCGCCAAGGAGCAGGCCGAGCTCGACGAGGACGCGCGCCTGCGCGGCGAGCAGGAACGGCGCGCACGCGAGATCGCCGACGTGCTGCGCACCAAGGTCGAGCCCGACGCCGAGGAGTCGGCCACGCCGGTGCGGCGCCGCCCGCGCAAGAAGGTGAAGTGGGTGCGCAACATCGCCGTGTCCCTCGCCGCGATCCTCGTGATCGGCGTGGGCCTGCTGCACGTCGTGCCGCTGCGCGGCTTCGCCAACAAGCTCGAGAAGGGCATCGGCGGCTGGCTGCACGAGGAGGTGTCGATCTCCAACCTCAAGTTCTCGCTCGTGCCCACGCCGCACTTCAAGATCGAGGGCTTCACCGTGGGCAAGGCCCTCGACGCCAAGGCGACGCACGGGCGCGTCTTCGTGGACATCGCCGCGCTCGCCGGGGACCGCGTCGTCGTGAACAAGCTGGAGCTCGAGAACGTCTCGATCGCCGGGGAAGCGCCGCGGCGCATCCTCTCCTGGGGCGCGGTGCAGGGCAAGGCCGCCGCCGCCGAGGTCGAGGTGGTGCGCCTGACGAACGTGAAGCTCGACGTGAAGCCCGAGCTGAGGCCCTTCGACGCGACGCTCGCGTTCGCGCGCAACGGCGCCTTCCGCAACGCCTCGCTCTCGGGCGAGGGCAAGTGGACCGCGACCATCAGCCCGCGCGAGTCGAATTACGAAGTGAGCTTCAGCGCCCGCTCCTGGGCGCTGCCCATCGGCGCTCCCGTGCCCGTGAGCGACGTCTCGGCCAAGGGGGTGCTCACCGCGAACGACCTCACCTTCTCGGAGTTCGAGGCCGACGTGCTCGAGGGCAAGGTGAACGGCACGCTCAAGGTGAGCTGGGGCCCGGCGATCAGGCTCGCCTCCGACCTCTCGCTCGCGCGCGTGCGCGCCGACCAGCTCGTGGGCGCCTTCACGCCCGACATCGCCGTCACCGGCAAGGTCGAGGGCAACTTCGCGGTCTCCGCGGAAGCCCCCACCCTCGCGGAGATCCTCGCGGCGCCGCGGATCCAGGGCAAGTTCCGCCTGTCGGACGGCTCGGTCTCCAACGCCGACCTCGTGGCCGCCATGCAGTCGCCGGACGCGGCGGGCCGCGCGGGGGTGACCAAGTTCGCCGAGCTGACCGGCGAATTCCTGACCGGCGACGGGCGCGCGTCCTACCGGAGCCTGAACCTGCAGGGCGGCGTGCTGCGCGGCGGCGGCGGCATCGACATCGCGCCCAACGGCGCGCTCTCGGGACGGCTGAGCGTGGAGATCCGCTCGAACGTGGCGCAGGACCGCGGCGCGTTCTCGGTGTCGGGCACGGTGGCCAAGCCGATCCTTCGCCGCGGCGGCTGACCCGGGCTTGGGGAACGCGCCGCCCGGTCCCGCCGGCCCCACGCGACTGGCCCCGCTCGTCCGCCTCCTCGCGCCCCACGGCGCGCGCCTCGCCGTCGCCTTCGCCGCGCTCCTCGTCTCCGCGGGCATGGTCCTCGCGATCGGCGAGGGCCTGAGGCGCGTGATCGACGAGGGCTTCGCGCAGGGCCGCGCCGACCTCCTCGACGCCTGGCTCGCCGCGCTGGCCGGGCTCCTCGTGCTGCTGGGCGCCGTCACCTGGCTTCGCGTGCACAACGTGTACTGGATCGGCGCGCGCTTCGCGGCGGACCTGCGCGCGAAGGTGTACGGGCACCTGCTCACGCTCCCGCCCGCGTTCTTCGAGGGCACGCGCACCGGCGAGGTGGTCTCGCGCCTTTCGTCGGACGTGACGCTCGTCGAGACGGTGATGGGGGGCACGCTCCTCTACGCCCTGCGCATGGCCGTCACGCTCGCCGGCTGCGCGGCGATGCTCGTGGCCACGAGCGCGAAGCTCGCGCTCATCGCGCTCGCCTGCCTGCCGGCCGTGGTGCTGCCCATCGGCTTCCTGGGCCGGCGCCTGCGCAGGCTCTCGCGCCTGGCGCAGGACCGCGCGGCGGACGCCGCGGCGCACGCCGACGAGTCGCTGCACGAGATCCGGACCGTGCAGGCCTACGTGCACGAGGCGGCCGACCGGAGCGCCTTCGCCGCCCTCGCCGAGGCCGTGTTCTCCACCAGCGTGCGGCGCTCCTCGACGCTCGCGATCCTCGTCGCCGCGGTCATCGTGCTCGCCTTCGGCGCCGTGGGCCTGCTCCTGTGGGTCGGCGCGCACGACGTGATGGCGGGGCGCCTGACCGGGGGCAGCCTCGCGGCCTTCGTCTTCTACGCGGTGATCGTCGCCAACGCGACCTTCGTCCTCGCCGAGGCCTGGGGCGACCTGCAGCGCGCGGCGGGCGCCGCCGAGCGCCTGGGGGAACTCCTCGAGACGCAGCCGGCGATCCGCGCGGCGGCCTCGCCCGTGGCGCTGCCCGTGCCCGCGCGCGGGCGCGTGTCGCTCGAGAGCGTCACGTTCCGCTACCCGTCGCGCCCCGGCACGGCGGCGCTCGAGCGCTTCACCCTCGTGGAGGCGCCCGGCGAGGTCGTGGCGCTCGTGGGGCCCTCGGGCGCGGGCAAGAGCACCGTGTTCCAGATGCTGCTGCGCTTCTACGACCCGCAGGAGGGCGCCGTGAGGCTGGACGGCGTGGACGCGCGCGACGCCGATCCCGCGGAGTGGCGGCGGCGCTTCGCCCTGGTGCCGCAGGAGCCCGCGATCTTCGCGGCGAGCCTCGCGGACAACGTGCGCTACGGGCGCCCGGAAGCGGGCGACGCCGAGGTGCGCGAGGCCTGCCGCATCGCCCATTGCCTGGAGTTCGCGGACCGGCTGCCCGAGGGGCTCGCCACGCCGCTCGGCGAGCGCGGCGTGAAGCTCTCGGGCGGGCAGCGCCAGCGCATCGCCATCGCCCGCGCCATCCTCGCCGACCGCGCGGTGCTGCTCCTCGACGAGGCCACGAGCGCGCTCGACGCCGAGAGCGAGAGGAGCGTCCAGCTCGCCCTCGCGGAGCTCATGCGCGGGCGGACGACGCTCGTGATCGCGCACCGCCTCGCCACGGTAAAATCCGCGGACCGCATCGTCGTCATGGACCACGGCCGCATCGTGGCCACGGGCACGCACGAGTCGCTCGTCCGCGAGGACGGCCTCTACGCGAGGCTCGCGGCGCTGCAGTTCCCGGCCTCCCCCGACGAATCGCCCCGATGAAGCCCGCCGCCCGCATCCTCGCCCTCGTCCTTCTCGCCCCGTGCGCCCTCGCGCAGTCGCCGGCAGGCGACGGTTCTCCCGCGCCCGCGGCGCCGCCCGCGGCCGAGGCGCCGGCCCCGTCCCCTGCGCCGGCTCCGCCGCCCGGCACCCCGTCCCCGCTTCCCGTCCCGGGGGCGCCCGCCGCCGCGGCCCCCGCGTATCCGCCGGCGCCGGCGCGCGAGGTGCGCGAGACGCTGCACGGCGTGGAGGTCGTCGATCCCTATCGCTGGATGGAGGACCTGCGCGCTCCCGAGACGCTCGCCTTCCTGCGCGCCCAGGACGAGCACGCGCGCAAGGCGCTCGCGCGCATTCCCGGCCGCGCGGCGCTCGCCGCGCGCATCCGCGAGCTCTCGGCCGCGGAGGTGACGGTGCGCGACCTCGCGCTCGCCAATGGCAGGGTGTTCTACCTCAAGCTCGCGCCGGGCGGCGACGCGCCGGTGCTCTGCGTGCGCGAGGGCTTCGCGGGCGCCGAGCGCGTGCTCGTGGACCCGGCGCGGCTCGGCTCGCCCCAGGCGGGCGTGGCGATCGACTGGTACCGGCCCTCCCCGGACGGGCGCCTCGTCGCCTACGGCGCCTCGCCCGAGGGCTCGGAGGACGCGACGCTGCGCGTCGTGGAGGTGCGCGACGGGCGCGACACGGGCGTGGCGATCGACCGCGCCCGCTTCAGCGCCGGGCTCTCCTGGCACCACGACGGCCGCGCCTTCTACTACGCGCGCATTCCCGAGGGCGGCCGGCCGGATCCCGCGCACCGCTACGCGGGCGTGCGCCTCTACCGCCACGTGATCGGCCGTCCCGCCGCCGAGGACGAGATCGTGTTCGCCTCCGGCGTGGGCGGCGCGCGCGACGTTCCCGAGTACGCCTTCCCCTCGCTCGTGGTTCCCGAGGACTCGACCCACGCCTACGCCGTCGTGCGCGACGGGGAGCGGCGCGACCTCGCGGTGCACATGACCCCGGTGCGCGAGCTCGCCAAGGGCCTGCCGCGCTGGACCAAGGTCGTCGGCGTCGAGGACGGCGTCACGGCGATCGAGGCCTGGAAGGACGACCTCTACCTCCTCACGCACAAGGACGCGCCCCGCAACAAGGTGCTGGTGGCGCGGGCCGGCAAGGACGGCCTGTCGCGGCCGCGCCCGGCGGTGCCCGAGGGCGAGGCGGTCATCCTCGGCATGGCGCTCGCCGCCGACGCGCTCTACCTGCGCATCTCGGTGGGCGGGCTCGAGCGCCTCGAGCGCCTGAACTTCGGCCGCGGCGCCTCGACCAAGCCGGAGTTCGTGAAGACGGCGTTCGACGTCTCCATCACGCAGCTCCTCACGCACCCGCGGCGGCCCGGGGCGGTCCTGTACCTGCAGGGCTTCGTCGAGCCGCCGCGGATCCTCACCGTGGAGGCGAAGTCGGGCGACCTGCGCGACACCGGGCTGCAGCCGGCCCCGCGCGCCGACTTCTCCGCGATGGACGAGGTGCGCCTCTACGCGCCCGCCGGGGACGGCACGAAGATCCCCGTGACGCTCCTGTACCGCAAGACGACGATGCTCAGCGCCGACAATCCGACGCTCCTCGTGGGCTTCGGCGCCTACGGCCGCTCCCAGTACCCGGTCTTCGACGCGACGCGCCTCGCCTGGCTCGAGCGCGGGGGCATCATCGCCATCGCCCACATCCGCGGCGGCGGCGAGTACGGCGAGCCCTGGCACCGGGCGGGCCGCGCGGAGCGGAAGGAGACGAGCATCCTCGACTTCATCGCCTGCGCCGAGTTCCTCGTGAAGTACGGCTTCACGAGCCCGCTTCGCCTCGCGGTGCAGGGCGCGAGCGCGGGGGGGATCCCGGTCGCGGGCGCCGCGATGCGCCGGCCCGAGCTCTTCGCCGCCGTGGTGCCGCGCGTGGCCGCCCTCGACATGCTGCGCTTCGAGTTCGCGCCGGGCGGCCCGGCGAGCATTCCCGAGTTCGGTTCCGTCGCCACGCGCGAAGGCTTCGAGGCGCTGCGGCGGATGTCCGCCTACCACCAGGTGAAGGACGGCATCGCCTATCCCGCGGTGCTGCTCACCGCCGCGATGAACGACCCGCGCGTGGCGCCGTGGCAGGCGGCCAAGATGGCGGCGAGGCTCCAGGCCGCCAGCACCGGGGGCAGGCCCGTCCTGCTGCGCGTGGAATGGCACGGGGGCGACGACGAGGACAAGGCGCGCGGGCAGCGCGACGAGGCCCTCGCCGACATCTACGCCTTCCTCTTCTGGCAGTTCGGCGAGGAGGAGTTCGCGCCCGCTTCCCCTGCGCCGGCCGCCGTGCCGGCGGCTCCCCCGGCTGCCCCGCCGGCCGAGGCGCCCGCGGCCGTTGCGCCCGCGTCGGATGTCCCGAAGACGCCCTAGCGAAACCGCCCACCCCGATCGGAGGGATCCATGGAACTGCTCCTGTGGCGCCACGCGGACGCCGAAGACGGCCTGATCGACCTGAAGCGCGAGCTCACGGACAAGGGGCGGCGGCAGGCAGCGAAGATGGCGAAGTGGCTTCGCCCGCGCCTGGACGGGTCCTGGCGGGTCCTCGCGAGCCCGGCCGTGCGGGCGACGCAGACGGCGGACGCGCTCGATCGGGACTACGAGGTCCGCCCCGCGCTGCAGCCGGGCGCCGGCGTGGACGCGCTCCTGCACGAGGCGGGCTGGCCGGACGGCAAGGTGAACGTCGTCCTCGTCGGCCACCAGCCGACGCTCGGCCGCGTGGCGGCGCGGCTCCTCACCGGGCACGCGATCGACCTCTCGGTGAAGAAGGGCGCGCTCTGGTGGTTTTCCGCGCGGCCCGGACCCGGCGGCAGTCCCGGCGAGACGATCCTGAAGGCGGTGATCGGACCGGATCTCGCGGGCTAGGGGCCGGGAATCGAATTTTCCTGGGGGGGGGTTGACCTTCCCACGGTGGGAAGGTGGAAAGTGGCGCCATCCAAACCACGGGAGACCCCCATGATCGAGATCACCATCCAGGACATGACCTGCGGGCACTGCGCCTCGGCCGTCACGAAAGCCGTGCGCGAGACCGACGCCGTCGCGAGCTGCGAGATCGACCTCGCCGCGAAGCGCGTGCGGATCGCGAGCGAGAGGCCCGCCGCGCCCTTCGTCGCCGCCATCGCGGGGGCGGGCTATTCGCCCGTCCTCGCTTCCCCGCAGGCCTGAAGATGGCCGCGGGCTCCCAGGCGATCCTTTCCCGGCCGCCACGCGAGGCGCCGGCCGGGGTCCTCGACCTGAAGATCGAGGGGATGAGCTGCGCGTCCTGCGTGGCCCGCGTCGAGAAGGCGCTCCTCAAGGTGCCCGGCGTGGACGCCGCGAGCGTGAATCTCGCGACGGAGACGGCGTCGGTCCGCGCCACGGTGGAAGTGGCGCAGGCGGCCATCGCCGCGATCCGCGGCGCCGGCTACGAGGCGTCCGTGAAGGCGCCGGACGCGCCCGCCGAGGCGCCTGCGGCGGGGATCCGCCGCGACACCCTCGAGCTCGCGGCCGCCGTCGTCCTCACGCTTCCGCTCGTGGTGCCCATGGCCGCGGGGCTCTTCGGCGTGCACTGGATGCTGCCCGCGTGGCTCCAGGCGCTCCTCGCCACGCCCGTGCAGTTCGTCATCGGCGCGCGCTTCTACCGCGCGGCGTGGAAGGCGCTCGCGGCTCGCGCGGGCAACATGGACCTCCTGGTGGCGATCGGCACGAGCGCCGCCTACGGGCTGAGCGCCTACCTCGCGCTCGCCGGGGAGGGCGGGCACCTCTACTTCGAGGCCTCCGCGGTCGTGATCACGCTGGTACGCGCGGGCAAGTGGCTCGAGGAGCGCGCCAAGCGCCGCACCACCGAGGCGATCCGGGCCCTCTCCGCGCTGCGCCCGGAGACGGCGCGCGTGCTGGCCGACGGCGTCGAGCGCGTGGTGCCGGTCGCGCAGGTGAAGGTGGGCGATCTCGTCGTCGTGCTGCCGGGCGAGCGCGTCGCGGTGGACGCGGAGGTGACCGAGGGCGAGAGCCACGCGGACGAATCCCTCGTCACCGGCGAGAGCCTGCCGGTCGCGAAGGCGCCGGGAAGCCGCGTCACGGGCGGATCGGTGAACGCCGAGGGGCGCCTCGTCGCGCGCACCGTGGCCGTGGGCGCGGAAAGCACGCTTTCGCGGATCATCCGCGCGGTCGAGAACGCGCAGGCCGCGAAGGCGCCCATCCAGCGCCTGGTGGACCGCGTGAGCGAGGTCTTCGTGCCCGCGGTCGTGGCGATCGCCCTCGCGACGCTCCTCGCGTGGGGACTCGGCACGGGCCGCTGGGAGGCCGCCGTGCTCAACGCGGTCGCCGTCCTCGTGATCGCCTGCCCCTGCGCCCTCGGGCTCGCCACGCCCACCGCGGTCATGGCGGGCACCGGCGTGGCCGCCCGCCACGGCATCCTCATCAAGGACGCCGAGGCGCTGGAAGTGGCGCACCGCACGCGCGTCGTCGCCTTCGACAAGACGGGCACGCTCACCGAGGGCCGGCCCTCGCTCGTGGAGCTCGTGGCGCCGGGACTTTCGCGCGGGGAGGCCCTGGGCCTCGCGGCCGCGGTGCAGGGCGGCTCCGCGCACCCGCTCGCGAAGGCGGTGCTGGACCTCGCCGAGCGCGAATCGGTGGCGGTCCCGCCGGCGTCGGCGATGCGAACCATCGCGGGCCGCGGGGTGGAGGCGAAGGTCGGCGAGCGCACCCTCGCGATCGCGAGCCGGCGCTGGGCGAGCGAGCTCGGCGCGGCGGGTCTCGAGGAACTGGGTGAGGAGGCCGACAGGCTGGAAGCGCGCGGGCTCACGGTCTCCTGGCTCGTCGAGGCGCAGCCCCGGCCGCGCGCGCTCGCGCTGCTCGGATTCGGCGACGCGCCCAAGCCACAGGCCGCGGCCGCGCTCGCGCGGCTTCGCGCGCTCGGCATCGTCACGGTCCTCGTGACCGGGGACAACCGCGGGGCGGGCGAGGCCGCCGCGCGCGCCCTCGGCATCGACGAGGTGCACGCCGAGGTGCTCCCCGAGGACAAGGCGGCCGTGGTCGCGGCCCTGCGCGAGGCGCACGGCGCCGTCGCGATGGTGGGCGACGGCATCAACGACGCGCCGGCGCTCGCCGCGGCCGACATCGGCATCGCGATGGGCACGGGCACCGACGTGGCGATGCACACCGCCGGCATCACGCTCATGCGCGGCGATCCCTCGCTCGTGGCCGACGCGCTGGACATCTCCCGCCGCACCCATGCGAAGATCCGCCAGAATCTCTTCTGGGCGTTCGTGTACAACGTGGTCGGCGTGCCGCTCGCGGCCCTGGGGCTGCTCTCGCCGGTGATCGCCGGCGCGGCGATGGCCCTGAGCAGCGTGAGCGTGGTCGCCAACGCGCTCACGCTCTCGCGCTGGAAGGCCGCGCCCGGCGCGGGGCGGGAATAGGGACACGGGAGGAAGCCATGCCGCAGGCGAAGAGGGTGGAGCTGTCGGAGGCGCGCCGCGAGGGCCTGAGGAACATCGGGGAAGCGGCCGCGGCCTCGGGCGTGTCCGCGAAGATGATCCGCCACTACGAGGAGATCGGGCTCCTCGCGAAGGCGGGCCGCACCGCCGCGGGCTACCGAATCTACGGCGACGGCGACGTGCACGTGCTGCGCTTCATCCGCCGCTCGCGCGACCTCGGATTCACCATGAAGGAGATCGGCGAGCTGCTGGGCCTGTGGCAGGACCGGCGCCGCGCGAGCGCCGACGTGAAGCGCCTGGCCACCCGGCACATCGCGGACCTCGACGCGCGCATCGCCGAGCTCCAGGGCATGCGCCGCACGCTCGAGCACCTGGTGCACTGCTGCCACGGCGACGGCCGGCCCGACTGCCCGATCCTCGACGACCTCGCCGGCACGGCGGGGGCTTAGAATGGGGGCCGGGATATCCCCCAGGAGAAGCGCCACATGAAGCGTGAATGGATGCTCGCGCTGGCCCTCGCGGCCGGCATCGTCCCGGTGGCTGCCGCGGCCGCGGACGCCCCGGCCAGGGCCGCCTCGTCCGCCCTCACCGCGGGCGAGGTGAAGAAGGTGGACCGGGAGGCGATGAAGCTCACCATCAAGCACGGGCCCATCGACAACCTCAGGATGCCGCCGATGACCATGGTCTTCCGGGTGAAGGACGCGGCGATGCTCGAGGGTCTCGCCCCGGGCGCGAAGATCCGCTTCCGCGCCGAGGAGGCCGAGGGCGGCTACCTCGTGACGAAGCTGCAGGCGGCGAAAGCGAAATGACCGACGCCGTCTTCATCGTGCAGGACATGACCTGCGGGCACTGCGTCGCCACGATCACCGAGGCCCTGCGTGCGCTCGATCCCGACGGACGCTGCGAGATCGACCTGGCCGGGCGCCGCGTGAAGGTCGCGAGCGGGGTGTCCGCCGAGCGAATCGCCGCCGCCATCACGCGCGCGGGATTCACGCCGACGCCCGCCTAGGCGGCGTCCTCGCCGCCCGATGGCGCTCTTCGCCGAACCCGACGGCAGCCGCTCCCTCGCCGCCTACGCCGCCCTCGCGGCGGGCTACGAGGATTCCTGCCGCCGCATCCTCTCGATCCGCGAGTCGGCGGTGCGTGCGCTCGCGCTCGGCCCCGGCGAGACGGTCTTCGACGTCGCCTGCGGCACGGGCGCGGCGCTGCCGCTGCTCTGCCGGGCCCTCGGCCCCGAGGGGAGGGTGCTCGCCATCGAGCAGTCGCCGGCGATGGCGGCGCTCGCGCGTTCGCGCATTCCGGGACTCGGCTGCGAGGCGCAGGTCGAGCTCGCGAGCGTCCAGGCGTTCTCCACCGCGCTGCGCGCCGACGCGATGCTCTTCACCTATACCCACGACGTCCTGCAGTCGCCCGAGGCGGTCGCGAACCTCGTGCGACACGCGAAGCCCGGCTGCCGCGTCGCCGTGACCGGCATCCGCTTCCTGCCGTGGTCCTGGGGCTTCGCCGTCAACGCGGTCACCGCCTGGCGCACGCGCCGCTACATCACGACCTACCGGGGCCTGCGCGAGCCGTGGCGGGAGCTCGCCTCGCGCTGCGCCGAGTTCCGCGTCGTGAGGAGCTTCCACCTCGGCTCGAGCTACCTCGGCGTGGGCCGGATCGCCTGAGCATGGCGCTGCACGACCTGAGCGCCTGGCGCCACGAGCACGCCTTCGACGCGGGCAACCGCGCCGGCGAGCGCCGGACCTGGATCGTGGTCGCCATCACCGCGGTCACGATGGTCGCGGAGATCGCGGGCGGCTGGATCACGGGGTCGATGGCGCTCCTGGCCGACGGCTGGCACATGGGCACCCACGTCGCCGCGCTCGCCATGGCCGGCATCGCCTACGCGCTCGCGCGGCGCTGGGCGCGCGACGAGCGCTTCGCCTTCGGGACCTGGAAGATCGAGGTGCTGGGCGCCTTCTCGAGCGCGCTGGTGCTCGCGATCGTGGCGCTCGCCATGGCCGTGGAGTCGGTCCTGCGCCTGCTCCAGCCGCAGTCGATCGCGTTCGGGAGCGCCCTCGCCGTCGCGGTCGTGGGACTCGTGGTGAACCTCGTGTCGGCCTTCGTCCTGGTCGGCCGCGACCACGGCCACCGCCACGACCACCACCACGACCACGATCACGATCACGGCCAAGAGCACCACCCCGACGGCCGCGAATCCCGTGAAGGAGCCCACGGCGACCTGAACCTTCGCGCCGCCTACGTCCACGTGCTCACCGACGCGATCACCTCGGTGCTCGCCATCGTCGCGCTCGCCGCCGGGATGATCGCCGGCTGGGCGTGGCTCGACCCCGTGATGGGTCTCGTGGGCGCCGGCGTGATCGCCTGGTGGGCGAAGGGGCTCCTCTCGCAGTCGGCGCGGGTGCTCCTCGACCGCGAGATGGACACGCCCGTCGCCGCGGCCGTGCGCGAGGCGATCGAGTGCGACGGCGACGCGGAGATCGCGGACCTGCACGTCTGGCGCGTGGGCCGCGCCCGGCACGCGTGCATCGTCGCGATCGTCGCCCGGGAGCCGCTCACCCCGGACGACTACCGGGAGCGTCTCGCCGGCATCGCTTCGCTCGCCCACGTGTCCGTCGAGGTGAACCGCTGCCCCCACGAGCGCTGCCCGTGAGCGAACGGCCCGGCGCGGCGGCCTTCCCCGAGGCGGGCGAGGTCCTCGATTTCTGGTTCGGCGAGCGGGGAAGCCCGGGGCACGGCCAGTCGCGCAAGGCCTGGTTCGCGAAGGACCCCGCCTTCGACGGGGAGATCCGCCGCCGCTTCCTCGCGCTGCACGCGAGCGCCGCGCTGGGCGAGCGGGACGGCTGGCGGGAGCACCCCGATTCCCTCCTCGCGCTGCTGGTGGTGCTCGACCAGTTCTCGCGCAACCTCTACCGCGACGACGCGAGGGCCTTCTCCCAGGACGCGAAGGCGCTCGAGGGCGCGCAGCTCATGATCGCGCGGGGCTGGGACGAGGCGCTGCTGCCGGTGGAGCGGCAGTTCGCCTATCTCCCCTTCGAGCACGCGGAGGACCTCGCGATGCAGGACCGCGCGGTGGCGCTCTTCACCGCGCTGGAGGCCTGGCCGGAGACGAAGGGCCTCGCGGCGTGGGCGGAAAAGCACCGCGCGATCGTGCGGCGCTTCGGTCGCTTCCCGCACCGCAACGCCGCGCTGGGCCGCGAATCGACCGCCCAGGAGATCGCCTTCCTCCGGGAGCCCGGATCGCGCTTCTAGGCGGCGGGGGCTAGCCCGGCGGGTGGCGCTCCCGCCGCGCGCCCTTGCCCGACTCCGTGTATCCCGGCGGGACGGCGAAGAGACTCGCGTCCGGCTCCTCGCGGCGGATGTTGGAGAGGCGGTAGGTCGTCTCCCCGAAGCGCGGGTCCGCCTGCCGCGAGAACACCGTCACCTGGAGTTCCGGCGAGTACCAGCTCTCCGAGGTGACGAGGATGGGATTGCGGTTGCCGATCTCGCCCGCGGCGATGGTGCGCACCGTGGACTTGCCCTCGACGCGCACGCCCTCGATCTCCTTTTCGCCGAGCGCGGTGGTCGTGCCCCTGGCGTGCAGCAGCGCGCCGTCGAGCCGCCCGCCCAGCGGGCCGAGCGGCGGCATCGCCGGCAGGTGCAGGCCCGCTTGCGCGCCCCCGGGCCCGCGGACCACGTGCACGCGCACCTCCTCGCGCCGCGTGCCGTCGCCCGAGTCCTCGACTTCGACGAGCTTCACGGCCACCTTGCCTTCGTCCGCGCCGGTCGCGAAGGGCTTGCCGTCGATCGTGATGTGGCCGTCCTCGACGCGCACGGTCTTGCCGCCCGCCGTGATCTCCACCTTGCCGCGCAGGGGCTTGCCGTCCACGGAGACCTTGCCGTTCTCGACCTGGATCTCGCGATCCCCCAGGCGCAGCACCTTGCGCTCGACGTTCTTCGTCTCCAGCGAGAGCTTCGGCAGCCGCACCGCCTTGTTCGAGCCCGGCAGCAGCATCACCGCGGTGCCCTTGACGGGGTCGCGAAGCTGGATCGAGGTCGCCTTGCCGTCCACCACGGTCTCCTGGCGCGTGCGGCCCTCGCCGTCGCGGTAGATGCGGCCGCTCGTCTTCTTCGCGATCACGTTGCCGTCGGCGAGGGTCTGCGTCGTCTGCGTCGAGACCTCGGCGCTGTAGGGCGCGCCCTTCACGGGCTTCGCCGCGGCGAAGCTCTCGCCGAACATCGTGCCGAGGGAGGCGCGCAGGTCGTCGCCCCAGAGGCGCCAGGCTTCCGCCTGCCCCTTCGCGGCGCGGGCCTCGGCGAGGATGTCGTGTCCGTCGATCACGAGGCGGTGCTCGACGCGCGATTGCGGCGCCTGGGCGTGGGCGGGCAGGGCGAGCGCGAAGGCGACGGCGGTGAAGAGTTCGCGTTTCATGGGAGTCCTCGGGGAATGGGTCGATCAGTTGAGAAGCCGGACGGCGAGCGCCTCGCCCTCGGCGGAATAGAGGAGCTCGGCGCGCACCGGCTCGCCGGCGCGCTCCGGGGAGACGGGAAGCCCCCACTGCGCGAGGAGCGCGCGCGGAAACTCGGTGGAGACCACGGTCGCGCTCGGCTCCAGCGCGATGCGCTCGAGGGGCTTCAGCGCGAGGAAGGGTCCCGGGTTCGCGACGGCGACCTCCTCCGCGGCGGGGGGCGCCGCGAATTCCGGCGCGGCGGGCGCGCGCACCATCCAGCCCACCACGGCGATCGTCGCCGCCATGGCGAGCGGCGGCATCCACCAGAGCGAGGGGCGGGCGGGCCGGCGGCTTGCCCGGAAGGATTTCACGAGCGCAGCCTCGAGGCTCGCGGGCGCCTCGACGCCGGCGAGCGCCGCCTTCAGGGTGTCGAGCCGCTCCACGAGGCGCGCCTCGCGGACGGCCGGATGCATCGTGTCCTTGCCTTCGGTCATGAAGCCTCCTTCGCGCGGCCCGGGGCTTGCAGGAGCCCCATCCGCGCCAGGGTGTCGGCGAGCCGCGCGCGGGCGCGGGAAAGGCGCGAGCGCACGGTGCCGATGTCGATGCCGCAGACCTGCGCGGCCTCGGCATAGGTGAGTTCGGAAAGCTCGCAGAGCACGAGCACGTCGCGGTAGTGCGGCGCCAGCGTGGCGAGCGCGAGGCGCACCTGCTCGGCGGTCTCGTCGGCGAGCAGCCGCTCCAGCGGGCCCGAGGTCTCGACGAGCGGCGGCGGCATCGCCGTGTCGTCCGCGAGATCGTCCGGGTCCACGGCGTCCTCGCGCCCGGCGCACTCCCGCCGCGCCAGGTTGCGGGCGACGCCGCAAAGCCAGGCCGCGACCGAGCCGCGCCCCGGGTCGAACTGGTCGGAGCGCGTCATGAGGTGCAGGAAGGTCTCCTGCGCGACGTCGGCGGCCTGCGCCGCGGAGCCGGTGCGCAGGAGCGCGTAGCGGTACACCGCGTCGCGGTGGCGGCGATAGAGCTCCACGAAGGCGGCCTCGTCGCCCTGGCGCAGGCGGGCGAGGAGGTCTAGCTCGGGCTGCATGTTCCAGGGGGGCATGGGCGGTTTCGCATCGGTCCTCACCCTATTGCGCCCGGGCCCCCCGAAAGTTCCCGAAGGGGACGCTTCCCTTCATCCGCGGGATATCGGGGAGCGCCCCCTATTCGGCGTCGGGCTGGCGCTCGGGCCGGGAGAGGTCGAAGGCGGGAAGCGCGAGGCACGCCTCCACGACCGCCGTGACGAGCGGGTACGGCGCCGTGGGCACCTCGAAGCGCCAGGCGTTGAAGACCTGCGGCACGAGGCAGACGTCCGCCATCGTGGGCGTCGCACCCAGGCAGAACGGTCCCGGTCCCGGACGCTCCGCGAGCATGCGCTCGATGGCCGCGAGCCCCTCGCTCACCCAGTGGGCGTACCAGCGGTTGCGCCCGGGGGCGTCCACGGCGAGCTCCCCCTCGAGCCAGCGCAGCACGCGCAGGTTGTTGAGCGGGTGGATGTCGCAGGCGACCGCGAGCGCGACGGCGCGAACCCACGCGCGCTCGGCGGGTGCGGCGGGCAGGAGCGGCGGCTCCGGGTGGGTCTCCTCGAGGTACTCGAGGATCGCGAGCGACTGGGTGAGCACGAGGCCGCCCTCCTCGAGCACCGGCACCAGCCCCAGCGGGTTCTTCGCGAGGAAGCCCGGCGCGCGCTGCTCGCCCTTGCGCAGGTGGACGAAGCGGCGCTCCGCCTCGAGGCCCTTGAGCGCGAGCGCGATCCGCACCCGGAAGGCGGCCGAGGAGCGCCAGTAGTCGTGGAGGATCATCGTGCGCGCATCTTATACTGGGGTCGAACCCCGGATCCCGACGCCCGATGCCCGCCCCCCCCACCCGCGACGATCTCGTCCGGCGCCTCGCCGACATCCCGCCGCTCGAGGATCTCCTCACCGCCGACGACCTCGAGAAGCAGCGCACCGCGGCGCTCGCCGCGCCGCTCACGCCGGCGGCCGTGCTCCTCCTCGTGGTGAACCACCCGCGCGAGCCCGCCGTGGTCTTCACGCAGCGCACCGCGCACCTCGCCGACCACGCGGGCCAGATCAGCTTCCCCGGCGGGCGCGCCGCGGCGGGGGAGGGCCCCGCCCAGACGGCGCTGCGCGAGGCGCGCGAGGAGGTGGGCATCGACCCCGCGGGCGTGGAGATCCTGGGCGAGCTGCCGGACTACCACACCTCGACGGGATACCGCGTGCGGCCCGTGGTGGGCTGGGCCGAGGGGCCCATGGCCTACGAGCCGGATCCCTACGAGGTCGCCGACGTCTTCGAGGTGCCGCTCGCCTTCCTCCTGGAGACCGCCAACCACCGCTACGAGAGCGCCTACTACAAGGGGCGGCTGCGCCACTACTGGGCGATGCCCTGGCAGGGGCGCTTCATCTGGGGGGCGACCGCGGGGATGCTGGTCACCTTCCAGCGCATCGTCGGGCGATAAAAAAAGGGCCCCTCGAGGGGGCCCCCAACTCCACGCATCCGGCGGTCGAGCGCAACTCCGCCGAATTCCTTCGCGCCCTCGCGGGCGCCGATCCGGTCCTTCAACGGCCCCCACTCTAGGCGAGCGGGCGCCTTCCGTCCAATCGATATTACGGGATGGTGTTATCGACGCCGTCGATGGGCGTCCGGCGCCGCCGCGAGGGCGAGCAGGCGCTCGCGCAGCCAGCGGTGGGCGGCGTCGTGGGCGGTGCGCTGGTGCCAGACGATGCAGAGCGTGTAGCCGGGCAGCGCGAGCGGCGGCGGGCGCAGCGCGAGGCCGTAGCGCGCCGCCTGGGATCGCGAGATGCGCTCCGGCAGGATCGCGACGAGGTCGTTCTGCGCGAGGAGGGCGAAGGCCGCCGCGAAGCCCGGCACGCTCACCGGCACCCGCCGGCGCACCCCCCGCGCGGCGAGCGCCCGGTCCACGAGCCCCGCGCTCGCGCCGTGGGCGGTGACGAGCACGTGGGGAAACTCGAGCAGGCGCTTGACGGTGAGCCGGCCGGTGACCAGGGGATGGCCGGTCCGCATGACGCAGACGAAGCTTTCCTCGGCGAGCGCGGCGTTGAAGAGGTCGCGGCCCTCCGGCGGGTCCACGGCGGTGGCGAGATCGACTTCCCCCGCGACCAGCCGCGAGAGCGTCTCGTCGGACGGCTTCGGGATCACCTCGAGGGAGATGCCGGGCGCCTCGCGGGCGAGGACCGCGTAGAGCGCGGGCAGCATGAGGAGCCCGGCGTAGTCCGAGAGCCCCCAGCGCACGTGCTGCCGCGCCCGCGCCGGGTCGAACTTCTGCGGCAGGGCGAGGGCGAGCGTGACGGAGGCGAGGGCGGTCTTGATCGGGCCCTGCAGGCGCCGGGCGAAGGGCGTGGCTTCCATGCGGTTGCCGGCCCGCACCAGGAGCGGGTCGGAGAACACCTGGCGCAGGCGCTCGAGGGCCGCGCTCACGGCCGACTGGCTGAGGCTCAGGCGCCGGGCGGCGCCGGTCACGCTGCCCTCGTCGAGCAGCGCCTCCAGGGTCACCAGCAGGTTGAGGTCGTAGCGGCGCAGATCCATGGCGCGATGTTAGCCTCCGGCCGGGGGGCTTGACAGGAAACGAACGGTCGTTCTATTCTGCGCCCATGTCACCCCAAGCCCTCAAGGCCCGCAAGGGCGAAGAGACCCGCGCCCAGATCCTCGACGCCGCCGTGCAGCAGGCGAGCGAGGCCGGGTTCGAGTCCCTCACCATCGGCTCCCTCGCCGAGCGCACGCGCCTGTCCAAGAGCGGGCTCTTCGCGCACTTCGGCTCGCGCACGGAGCTGCAGGTCGCCGCCCTCGACGAGGCGGCGCGGCGCTTCACCGAGGCGGTCTTCCTGCCGGCGCTCAAGGCGCCGCGGGGCGTGAAGCGCCTGCGCGCGCTCTTCGAGAACTGGATCCACTGGCCGGAGCTCGCGCGGCTGCGCGGCAGTTGCCCCATCCAGGCCGCCTCGGCCGAGTACGACGACCAGCCGGGGCCCATGCGCGACGCCGTGGTCGAGCGCCAGCGCGGCCTCGCGCGCGAGCTCGCGCGGGCCGTGAAGATGGCGGTCGAGACGGGCGAGCTGCGCGAGGACACCGACCCGGGCCAGTTCGTCTTCGAGATGTTCGGGGTGGTGCACGCGTACTACCACACGCAGCGCCTGCTGGGCGAGGCGGGGGCGGCCGCCCGCGCGCTCTCCGCCTTCGGCCGCCTCGTCGACAGCTACCGCTCGCCGGCCCCGAAACCCGCTTCCCGTCCCGCGGCCGCCCGCCGCTGATCCCTTCCCCCGGAGGTCCCATGTCGCTCGCCCTGTCGCCCATGAATAGCACGATCGTTCGTTCAATGAAGTTCCTGTCGACGCGGGCCCGCCTGCAGGTGGGGGCCCTGGTCGCGCCCGAGCGCGCGCTCGCGGACGCGGTGCGCCTCTTCCTCACGCCGCCCAACCGGCCGGTGCGGGAAAAGGAGCGCGATTTCCTCGCCGGGGGCGAGGGCTTCGTCGTCCCGGCGGGGGAAGGGCGCATCGCCGCATGGCGCTTCGGTCCCGTCGCGGCGCCCGCGGTCCTCCTGAGCCACGGCTGGGGCGGGCGTGGCGCGCAGCTTCGCGCCTTCGTGCCGGCGCTCGTCGCCGCGGGCTTCCAGGCGGTGGTCTTCGACCACGCCGGCCACGGGCTCTCCGAGGGAAGGGAGTCCTCCCTCGTCGCCTTCAGCCGCGGGCTCGAGGCGGTCGCGACGGCGCTCGAGGCCCGCGGCATCCGGGTGGCGGGCGTCGTCGGACATTCGCTCGGCGCCGCGGCCATCGCGCCCTTCCTGCGCGCCTCCGGCCGGCAGCTTCGCGCCGTGCTGGTCGCCCCGCCCGCCTCCCTCGTCGGCTACTCCGCGTGGTTCTCGCGCAAGCTGGGCCTGGGCGAAACGATCCGCGGGCGGCTGCAGGCGGCCGTGGAACACCGCTACGGTGTGCGCTGGGCCGACCTCGAGCTGCCGCGCGCCGTGGCCTCGCTCGACGCCCCCGCGCTCGTGATCCACGACACGGGTGATGCGGACGTGCCGTTCAGGGCCGGCCTGGCGGTGGCCCGCACCTGGCCCGGCGCGCGCTTCCTGCGCACGGACGGGCTCGGCCACCACGCGATCCTTCGCGATCCCGGCGTCGTCCGCGACGCCATCGATTTCCTCGCGGGCGCGGTGGTGTTCGCGCCGCCGCCCGCGCGCGACGAGGGGCCGGCCTTCGCGGGCCCGGCGCCGCTCCTGTGAACCGCAAGCCCCGAGACGAACCCCCGAGACCGGAGGAATCCGCCATGAAGAATCCCGATCACCCGGAAGCGCGCAACACCGTCATCGCCACGCTCGGCCTGTGGGCGGCCGCGGTCGCCCTGGGGGCGCGCGCGGACGTCTTCGCGAGGTTGCCCGGGGAAGTGGTCGCCGCGCTTTGCGTCGCCGCCGGCATTTTCGCGGTGGCGACGGTCACGCTCGACGCGGGCGTGCGCGACTGGCTCGCCGGCCTCGAGGCCCGCTCCGCCTGGCTCGTGGTGCTCGGCCTCGACGCGGTGGCCGTGGCGTTCGGTGCACTTCCCCCGGGAGGCGGCGTGGCGGCCTGGGCGCCGTTCCTCGTCTTCGCCCTGCCGGTGACGCTCGCGCTCGGCGCCTCCACGGCGAAGGCCCCGTGGAACGCGGCGGGCGCCGCGCTCAGGAAACCGGCAGCGGCAGCGCCGCCTCGGCGGCCGGGCGCGAGCGCAGCCCCGCGTACCAGCGCTCCAGCTCCGGGCGGCGTTCGCGCGCGAGCGGCAGGTTGAGCCAGCGGTGGGCCGCGCAGCCGAGCACGATGTCGGCCGGCGAGAAGGCCTCGCCGGCGACGAAGGCGCGCCCGGCGAGATGGGCATCCAGCAGCGCGGCGGCCTTCTCCGAGGCGGCGCGCGAGGCTTCCAGGAGCGCGGCGTCGCGCTTCTCCGGCGCGGTGCGCACGAGCTGCAGGAAGGCATCGCGCATCGCCGGCGTGAAGGTCGTCGATTGCCACTCCATCCAGCGATCCACGTCCGCGCGCCGGCGAAGATCTTCCGGCCATAGCGTTCCCGCGCCGTGCCGCGCGGCGAGGTAGCGAACGATCGCGTTCGATTCCCACAGGACGAAGCCGTCCTCCTCGATCGCGGGGACGAGGCCGTTGGGATTCAGGCGCCGGTACTCGGGGGTGGCCACGACGCCGAAGGCGCCGCCGGCCTCGACGCGCTCGCACGCGAGGCCCAGCTCCGCGGCCGTCCACGCGACCTTCTGCACGTTGACGGAGGAAAGCCTCCCCCAGAGGCGCAACACGGGGCGGGTGCTCAGGCGGCCAGCGGCGCGGCGAGCTTCGCCGTGGCGTCGCCTTCGCCCGCCTTGGCGGCCATGATCTCGCGCACCATCTCGAGGGCCGACTTCGGGCAGGGAGGCAGTTCCACGGGGCTCGTCCCGAGCGGCGTGTTGCGCTCGCCCCACTGGATCGCGTGGGCGCAGTAGGTGAGGCCGCCGCCGAAGGCGGGCGTGAGCAGGCGCGCCCCGGGCTTCACGCGGCCTTCCTCGATCGCGTCCACCAGGGCCACGGGCACCGTCGCCGCCGACATGTTCCCGTAGCGCTCGACGGTGAGGTAGACGCGCTCTCGCGGCGCGCCGATGCGCTTGCCCACGAACTCGATGATGCGCAGGTTCGCCTGGTGCGGCACCACGAGATCGATGTCGCCGATCGCGAGCCCGGCGCGCGAGAGCGCCTCCTGCGAGGCCTCCGTCATGCCGTGCACCGCGCGCTTGAAGATCTCCTGGCCGTCGAAGTCCCAGCCGGTCACGCCCACGGGAATGCCGCGGTTGGCGTAGGCCGCGCCCATGCCGCGCACGCGCAGGATGTGGCGCGCGTC
Organism: uncultured Pseudomonadota bacterium; assembly: GCA_937898635.1. Classification (GTDB taxonomy): domain Bacteria; phylum Pseudomonadota; class Gammaproteobacteria; order Burkholderiales; family Usitatibacteraceae; genus FEB-7. The sequence goes on from CALEJW010000248.1 coordinate 22,909, forward strand.
CGCGTAGCAGCCGAGCTTTTCCGCGAGGAGCCCGGTCTTCTCCGGGCTCGCCTGCAGCACGACCGCCGCCGCGCCGTCGCCGAAGAGCACGGAGACGTTGCGGTTCGCCCAGTCCATGAAGGGCGAGATCACCTCGACCCCGATCACGACGGCGTTGCGCACGACGCCCGTGCGGATCATCGCGTTGGCGCTGGACAGCCCGTAGAGGAAGCTCGTGCACGCCGTGTTCACGTCCATCGCCGCGGCGTTGCCCGCGCCGAGGAGCGCCTGCACGCCCGAGGCGCTGTTGGGAACCTGCTCGTCGTAGGAGCAGCTGCCCAGCACCACGAGGTCGAGGTCGGCCGCGTCGAGCCCCGCGCAGGCGAGGGCCCGCGCCGCGGCCACGTGGGCGAGGCTGGTGACGGGGACGTGGGAGATGCGCCGCTCGCGGATCCCGGTGCGCGAGGTGATCCAGTCGTCGTCGGTCTCGAGGAAGGTGGCGAGGTCCGCGTTGGAGAGGACGGCCGGGGGCATGCACTTGCCCCAGCCCGTGATGGCGGCATAGGTCATTTTGGTTTTTTCCGGAGAGCGGTACGGGGAAGTTTGCCCGAGTCGGCCGGCGCTCGCACGGGCGGGGAGCTTCAGAGCTTGTGGGCGCCGACGAGGAGCCGGTCGTAGACGGCGTATTGCTCGTCCACGGCGCTGCCGTCCTCGCGCGAGGTGCGCTTCACGGTGATCCAGACTTCGGGCGCGAGCGTCTCGCAGACCTCGGCGGTGTGGCGCACTTCCTCCCCGGCCACGCGCCGCGCGACCTCCCAGGAGGGCGCGCCCCAGCCCTTCACGAGGAACCAGCCGAGCGCGTCGGCGTGGGCCTCGAGTTCCTGCTCCGAGACCTCGACCACCTCCGCGATCGAGCAGCGGCTGCGCCCGGTGAGCGCGAGGAAGGAGGACTGGCAGTGGCAGGGCGGGTCGCACTTCGGCGCGCGCTCGAAGTCGCACACCGCGTAGCCGCCGCTCACGACCCACTCGCCCTCGCGCGCGGCGCCGTGGGTCTTGAAGATGTGGTCGTCGGAGTCGTCCAGCCGGACCGCGCGCAGGAACTTCGGCATGGTGCGTGCTTCGTGAGGGCGCTTGTGCCGCTATCATAGCAGCCGGCCCGCGAAGTCCGTCGTCCAGAGGAGACAAATGTCCACGCCCAAGACCGCCATCGTCACCGGTGCCAACCGGGGCATCGGCCTCGAGATCGTCCGCCAGCTCGCCCGCGAGGGCGTGCGCGTCGTCATGGGGGCGCGCGACCCCGTGAAGGGCGCGCGGGCCTGCGCGAGCCTGAAGGCCGGCGACCTGGTCGCGTGCCACGCGCTCGACGTGAACGACACCAAGAACGTCAAGCGCTTCGTGGCCTTCGTGGAGAAGCACTACGGCGCGCCGGCGATCCTCGTGAACAACGCCGGCGCGTACCCGGAGCCCAGGGAATCGCGGGTCGTGGACTCGAAGACCTCCGTGTGGCGCGAGACCTTCGAGACGAACCTCTTCGGCGCGGTGCGCCTGTGCCGGGAGGTGGTTCCCCTCATGCAGCGCGTGGCCTACGGGAGGATCGTGAACATCTCCTCGGGGCTCGGCCAGCTCTCGCACATGGGCGCGGGCAGCCCCGCCTACCGCGTCTCCAAGGCCGCGCTCAACGCCCTCACCGCGACCCTCGCGGCGGAGGTGAAGGGGCAGGGCATCCTCGTGAACGCCATGAGCCCGGGCTGGGTGCGCACCGACATGGGCGGCTCCGACGCGCCGCGCGACGTGGCCGAGGGCGCCGAGACCGCGGTGTGGCTGGCGCTCCTGCCCTCCACGGGGCCCTCGGGGCAGTTCTTCCGCGACAGGAAGCCCATCCCCTGGTGAGGCTGCCGCTCGCCCACGCGCTCCTCGCGGCGGCGCTCGTCGCGCTTCTCGGCGCCTGCTCGTCCGTCACGCGCATCGCCTACAACAACGCGGGCGTCGCGCTCGCCTGGACGGTGGACGACTGGTTCGACCTGCGCGACGAGCAGCGCGACTGGCTGCGGGAGCGCTTCGCGAAGCTCCACGCGTGGCACCGCGCGAGCGAGCTGCCGGACTACGAGAGGCTCCTCCAGGAGATGGCCGCGCTCGCCGCCACGCGCACCACGGCGGAGGACGCGCGCCGCGTGTACGGCGAGATGCGCTCGCTCTACGCGCGGATGCTGCGCCGCGCGATACCCGACATGGCCGATTTCCTCCTGCAGGTGAAGCCGGGGCAGGTGGAGCACCTCGAGCGCCGCTTCGTGGCGGACAACGCGGAGAAGGAGAAGGAGGTTCTCGGGGCCACGCCGCGGGAGCGGCGCGAGGCCCGCGCGAAGCGCTACCTCGGCCGGATCGAGGACTGGACCGGGCGGCTCTCCGAGGCTCAGCGCGAGCGCGCGCGCGCGCGACTGGACGCGATGGAGGACCTCGGCGAGGCCTGGCTCGAGGACCGGCGCACGCGGCAGGCGCTCACGCTCGCGCTCCTGCGCGGCGCGAGGACGCGCGAGGCGATGGTCGCGGGACTGGAGCGCATCCTCCTCGACACCGCCGCCTGGCGGCAGGCCGGCTACGCGGCGCGGCTGCGCGCGCGCGACGAGCAGGTCTTCGCGCTCGTGGCCGAGCTCGACGCGACCCTCACGCCGGAGCAGCGCGGCCGCCTGCACCGGCGCATCGCCGCGTGGGCCGCGGACGTGGCCTACCTCATGGCCTCGGCCGGCTAGGCGCCGCCGAGGAAGAGCAGGTAGGCGTTGAGCACATAGGCCACGAGCAGGAAGATGCTCGCCCAGCCGACCGTGCCGAAGATGCGCGAGTGCGGGCGGTAGACGAGCACCGCCACGAAGGCGCCCGTCATCACGATCGCGGTGAGCGCCGAGGCCGCGTGCACGCCGGAGACGTGGGAGAGAATCGGCCCGCGCAGGTAGAAGAGGTCGTCCACGGCGATCACGAGGAGGTCGAAGAGGTTGCTCCCCAGCAGGTTCGCGATGGCCATGTCGAGCGCCCCCAGGCGCAGCGCGGACACCGTGACCACCAGCTCCGGGAGCGAGGTGATGAAGGAGACGAAGACCGTGCCCACGAAGGAGGTGTTCCAGCCGTGGGCCTGCGCGAGCGACTGCCCGACGAAGGGCAGCGCGCAGCCGGCCGCGAGCACGACGGCCGCGGCGCCGGCGTAGCGCCACGCGGCCTGGGCGAGCGTGATCCCGCCCTCCTCGCGCGCGAGCTTCTTCTCGAACTTCGCGCGCTCGCGCCTCTCGTAGTTGAAGACGATCCACATCGCGAGCACGTAGAAGCCGATGATCACGGGCGTGTAGAGCCCGACGTGCCCCACGGACCAGGCGCCGGGCCCGCTGCCGAGCACGAGGTTGAAGGCGATGAAGGCGGCGAGCATGATCCCGAAGGCCGCCGAGAGCAGGTGGCCGATGTCGGCGCGGTCGAAGAGCGATTCCTCGCGGTGCAGCCAGTCGAGCACGGAGACGATCGCGAGGTTGAACACGCAGGCGCCCAGCGCGTTGCCCACGGCGATGTCGGGCGCGTCGGCCAGGGTGACCGCGCTGATCCCCGTGACGAGTTCCGGGAGCGAGGTGACCGTCGCGAGCAGCACCAGCCCCACCCAGGTGCCGCCCAGCCCCGTCTTCTCGGCGATCGCGTGCCCGTAGCGCGAGAGCCACACGCCGCCGAAGCCGATGAGCACCGCGCAGCCCGCGAAGGCGAGCCAGGCGACCGGGGCGCCGCCCGGCATCAGCTTTCCCGGCCGAAGCGCCCGCGCAGCTCGTCCATGGCGCCCACGAGGAGCGAGCGGATGGACGGCTCGAACGCGGAATGCCCGGCGTCCGGCACGACGTGGTACTCGGCCTCGGGCCACGCGAGGTGCAGCTCGTCGGCGGTGACGGGCGGGCACACCGCGTCGTAGCGCCCCTGCACGATGACGCCGGGGATGTGGCGGATTCGGCCGACGTTCGCGAGGAGGCCCTCGTCCGGCAGGAAGAGGCGGTTCACGAAGTAGTGCGCCTCGATCCGCGCGAGCCCGAGCGCCATCCGGTCGGAAGCGAAGTCCGCCACCAGCGCCGGGTTGGGCAGCAGCGTCGAGCACGAGCCCTCGTAGACGCTCCAGCGCCGCGCCGCGGGCAGGTGCACCGCGGGGTCGGGATCGACGAGGCGGCGATGGTAGGCCGCGAGCAGGTCGCCGCGCTCCTCTTCGGGAATGTAGCCGGCGAACTCGCGCCACGGCTCGGGGAAGACGTTGCGCATGCCGTGGAGGAACCAGTCGATCTCGGAACGCCGGCCGAGGAAGACGCCGCGCAGCACCAGCGCGAGGCATCGCTCCGGGTGCGACTGCGCGTAGGCGAGCGCGAGGGTGGAGCCCCAGGAGCCGCCGAAGACGATCCAGCGCTCGATCGCGAGGTGCTCGCGCAGGCGCTCCATGTCGCGCACGAGGTCGCCCGTGGTATTCGCCTCGAGGCTGCCGAGCGGCGTCGAGCGCCCCGCGCCGCGCTGGTCGAAGACCACGATGCGGTAGTGGGCGGGGTCGAAGAACTGGCGGTGCACGGGGCTCGCGCCCGCGCCGGGCCCGCCGTGCAGGAAGACCACGGGCACGCCCGCGGCCTCGCCGCTTTCCTCCCAGTACAGGCGGTGGGCGCCGCCCACCTCGAGGAAACCGCCGCGGCGCGGCTCGATCGCGGGGTAGAGCGGGCGCGATTCGCCGTTGCGGCGCTGGGCTTCGGGGGGCATGCCGGTGAGCTTACCAGAGCCCCGCGGCGGCCCGCCCATCTTGCGCCGCGTCAACTTTCCCGCCGAAGGAAAACCGCTACACTACGCCGCATTGCAGCATGGAAGGGACGCGGCCTTGCTCTACCAGTTCTACGATTGGCAGCGCGCGGCGCTGGAACCGTGGCGCGCCTTCGCCGAGGCGGCCGGCGATTTCTACGGCCACCCGCGGGGCCCGCTCGCCTGGTGGCCCGGCAGCCGCAACCTCGCCGCCGCCTTCGACCTCATGGGCCGCCTCACGCAGCGCTACGAGCGGCCCGCCTTCGGCATCGATTCCGTGCGCGTGGGAGAACGCGAGTTCGCGGTGGTCGAGTCCTTCGAGCAGGAAAGGCCCTTCTGCCGGCTGCTCCACTTCGCGAAGCCCGGGGCGCCCGTGCAGCCGAAGGTGCTCGTCTTCGCGCCGCTCTCGGGCCACTTCGCGACGCTGCTTCGCGACACCGTGAGGACGCTTCTCGCCGACCACGACGTGTGGATCACGGACTGGATCGACGCGAAGGAAGTGCCGCTGTCCGCGGGCCCCTTCCACTTCGACGACTACGTGGACTACGTGCGCGAGTTCCTGCGCCACGTCGGCCCCGAGGCCCACGCGATCTCGGTCTGCCAGCCGACGGTGCCGGTGCTCGCGGGCGTCTCCCTCATGGCGGCGGCGAAGGAAGGGCTGCCGCGCTCCCTCACGATGATGGGCGGGCCGATCGACACTCGCTCGAGCCCCACGGCGGTGAACGACTTCGCGCGCCACCGGCCGATGTCCTGGTTCGAGGCGAAGGTCGTGCAGCGCGTGCCGGCGCGCTACCCCGGCTTCATGCGCCGCGTGTACCCGGGGTTCCTGCAGTTCGCGGGCTTCGTCGCCATGAACCCGGATCGCCACCTCGATTCGCACGTGCAGTACTACCACCACCTCGTGGAGGGCGACGGCGAGAGCGCGGAGTCGCACCGGCGTTTCTACGACGAGTACAACGCGGTGATGGACCTGCCGGCGGAGTACTACCTGGAGACGGTGGAGCGCGTCTTCCACAAGCACCTCCTGCCGCGCGGGCGTCTCGAGGTGCGCGGCGAGCGGGTGCGCCCCGAGGCCATCCGGGGCCCGGCCCTCTTCACCATCGAGGGCGAGATCGACGACATCTCCGGGCCGGGGCAGACGAAGGCCGCCCACGGGCTCTGCAAGGGCATCCCCGCGGCCTCGAAGGAGCACTTCCTCGTCCCCGGCGTCGGCCACTACGGCATCTTCTCCGGGCGCAAGTTCCGCGAGATGATCTACCCGAGGATGCGCGACTTCATCGCCCGCCACGACCGGTAGGAGAACCCATGGCCAAGCCCGTCACGCCGCAGGACATGTTCGATCTCTGGCAGAAGATGGTGAACCCGGGGGCCTACCCGCTGCAGAGCCTCATGTTCCCGGTGCTCGACGCCAAGGAGCTGGAGAAGAAGATCGCCGAGCTCGAGACCGTGGAGCACTGGCTCAAGGCGAACCTGAACATGCTGCAGCTCACCCTGAAGAGCCTCGAGTACCAGCGCCAGGTGGTGAAGGGCGGCGAGCGCATCCGCGCGGCGATGGAGGAGGGGGAAAGCGCCGCCTCACCGGGCGGCGACGAGGTACCCAATCCCGCGATGTGGGCGTGGAACATGATGGCCCAGGCGGGCAACGACGCGGCCGAGGCGATGGGGCGCGCGGTGGAGGCTGCGGGAGAGGCGGCGGAGGAAGCCAAGAGCCGCGCGCCCGCGGGTGCGCCGAAGCCGAAGCGGAAGACGAAGACCCGCCGCGCGCGCTAGCGCTTGCGGTTCGGGCAGCCCTCGCAGGAATCGATCGGCTTGCCGTCCGGCCCCAGCACGGCGGGGCCGCCGCAGGAGCCGCGCAGGCACCGCCCCGTGAGGCGGGAGCCCAGCGCCATCGCCCCCACCGCGAGGGCGATGAGGAGGAAGGCGGCGACGAAGACGGCGGCGAGCGTGGTTCCCATGCCTATGCGACCGCGCGCGTGGCGCCGAGTTTCGCGAAGGCCGGGCTCTGGCGATCGACGAGCTTCCCGCCCTCGCCGCGCTCGATGAAGCAGGCGGCCATGCCGCGCTCCGTCGCGAAGGCCATCCCGCGATCCGCTCCCATCACGAAGAGGGCCGTGGCCATGGCGTCGGCCCAGGCGCAATCGCGGGCGACGACGGTGACGGAGGCGAGGCTGCCGCGCACGGGCTCGCGCGTGGCCGGGTCGATCTCGTGGGAGTAGCGGCGCCCGCCCTGCTCGAAGTAGATGCGGTAGTCGCCGGAGGTGGCCATGGCGAGGCCGTCCAGCGGCACCACGAGCCAGGGCCGCGGGGGCATCGCGTCGGGCTCCTCGATGCCGATGCGCCACGGCTCGCCGTCCGCGTTGCGGCCGCGCACGCGCACCTCGCCGCCGGCCTCCACGAGGTAGTCCCGGGCGCCCGCCGCTTCCAGCGCGCGCGCCGCGAGGTCCACGCCGTAGCCCTTGGCGATCGCGGAGAGGTCGGCGCGGATGCCCTCGCGGGATTTCGCCAGCGTGCCCGCCTCGCGGTCCACGGCGATCGCGCGCCAGTCGATGCGGGGGCCAAGTGCGGCGAGTTCCGCCGCGCCGGGAATGCGGGTGGCCTTGGACGGGCCGAAGCCCCAGGCGTCCACGGCCGGCGCCACGGTCGCGTCGAAGGCGCCGCCCGTGGCCTCGCTCACCTCGCGGGCGAGCGCGAAGACTTCGATCGTCTCGGGCGACACGGCGAGCGGCTCCTTCGCCGGCTGGCGGTTGAAGCGCGAGAGCTCGGAAGTCTCGAGGTAGGTCGACATGCGCGAGACGACGCGCTCGAGGGCGGAGGCGACCAGTGACTCGGCCTTGGGCGCGAGCCCTTCGGCGAGCGATCCGGCGAGCTTCGCGTTCCACACGGTGCCCATGGCGGGGCCGCGGAAGGCGGCGAGCGGCCGGCGGGCGAGCCCGGGGACCTCGCCGCAGCCGGCGAGGATCGCGGTGGCGCCGAGCGCCTGGATGAGCGCGCGGCGGCGGGGGGAGAGCAGGGTGTCCATGGCGGGGTCCTCGTTCAGGTTCCCGGGCCGCCGGCGAGGCGCACGGCCGCCTCGAAGCGGCCCTCCCCGTGGCGGATGAGGTGGTAGGCGAGGTCGCGCATCGAGACGAGGCCGTGCACGTGCGGCCCGTCGATCACGAGCAGGTGGCGGTGGCGGTGCACGTACATGAGGGCGAGCGCGGCCTCCAGCGTGGTCCCGGGCGAGACGAAGTGGACGTCGCGCGTCATGACCATCGAGAGCGGCGTGGACTTCGGGTCGAGGCCCGGGCGCACGACCCGCATCATGAGGTCGCGCTCGGTGAAGATGCCGCCCACGAGCGCGTCCTCGGTGCTCACGACGACCGCGCCGATCTCCTTCACCGCCATCAGCTCGACGGCCTCCTCGACGAAGGCCGAGGCGTCCACCGAGTGGATCTTCACCTGGCCCACCTCGTGCAGGGCTTCCAGGACCGTGGCTATGGTCATCGCGTTCTCCTTGCCTTCGTCAGATGCCGAAGTCGTCCAGCATGATGTTCTCGCGCTCCACGCCCAGCTCGAGGAGCATGCGGATCACGGCCTTGTTCATCACGTCCGGCCCGCACAGGTAGTACTCGATGTCCTCGGGCGCGGGGTGGTCCTTGAGGTAGAGGTTCCTGAGCGCATTGTGGCGCACGAGCCCCACGGGCCCCTTCCAGTTGTCCTCGGGCCGCGGCTCGGACAGGACGAGGTGCCACTTGAAGTTCGGGTGCTCGGCCTGCAGCCGGTTCCACTCTTCGACGTAGAAGGCCTCGCTCAGGTTCCTCGCCGAGTACCAGAAGGTGATCTTCCGCTTCGAGTTCAGGCGCAGGAGCTGGTCGAAGATGTGCGAGCGCATCGGCGCCATGCCGGCGCCGGCGGCGACGAAGCACATCTCGTTCTCCGTGTCGCGCGCGAAGAACTCCCCGAAGGGGCCGGAGACCACCACCGGGTCGCCCGGCTTCAGGTTGAAGAGCCAGGAGCTCATCTTGCCCGGGGGGATGTCCTCGCGGTACTCCGGCGCGAAGACGATGCGGATGGTGAAGAGGAGGATGCCCTTCTCGAGCGGGTAGTTCGCCATGGAATAGGCGCGCTCCACGGGCTCCTCCACGACCGACTTGAAGCGCCACAGGTCGAACTTGTCCCACTCCTCGCGGAATTCCGGCTCGATCGCGAAGTCCTTGAAGGCGAGGCTGTGCGGGGGCGCGGCTATCTGCATGTAGCCGCCGGCCTTGAAGGGCACGACCTCGCCCTCGGGCAGTTCCAGCTTCAGTTCCTTGATGAAGGTGCTCACGTTCCGGTTGGAGAGCACCTTGCAGGTCCACTTCTTCACCTCGAAGATCTCGCCCGGGAGCTCGATCTTCAGGTCCCCCTTCACCTTGAGCTGGCAGGCGAGCCGGTGGCCGCGCTTCGCCTCGCCGCGGGAGATGACGTCGGCTTCCGTCGGCAGGAGCTCCCCGCCGCCTTCCTTCACGATCACCTCGCACACGCCGCAGGTGCCCTTGCCGCCGCAGGCCGAGGGGATGAAGATCTGCGCCTCCGAGAGCTTCGCCAGCAGCGTGCCGCCGGCCGGGACCCGCAACGCCTTGTCCGGGTCCTCGTTGATGGTGATCGTGACGTCGCCCGTGGCCACGAGCCGCGATCGCGCCACCATCAGGAGCCCGATGAGCGCGAGGATCACGGTGGTGAACATGGCGATGCCGAGGACGATCTCGATCATGGGCCGGCCCTAGAGCTGGATTCCGGAGAACATCATGAAGGCGACCGAGATGAGCCCGGCCGTGACGAAGGCGATGCCCAGGCCCCTGAGGCCCGCCGGCACGTTGGAGTAGGCGAGCTTCTCGCGCGCGGCCGCCATCACCACGATCGCGATCGCGAAGCCCAGGCCGGAGCTCACGCCGAAGACCACGCTCTCGGCGAAGGTGTAGTCGCGCTCCTGCATGAAGAGCGAGCCGCCGAGGATCACGCAGTTGACCGCGATGAGCGGCAGGAAGACCCCCAGGGTCGTGTAGAGCGCGGGCGCGAACTTCTCGATGGTCATCTCCACCACCTGCACCGCCGCGGCGATCGTGCCGATGAAGATGATGAAGGAGAGGAACGTGAGGTCCGCCGACGAGAGCGAGGGATGCGCCCAGGAGAGCGCGCCTTCCCCGAGGAGGTAGCGCAGGATCAGGTTGTTGAGCGGCACCGTGATCGACTGCACGAAGACCACCGCCACGCCCAGGCCGAAGGCGGTGCCCACCTTGCGCGAGCAGGCGAGGAAGGAGCAGATGCCGAGGAAGTAGGCGAGCGCCATGTTCTCGAGGAACGTGGCGCGGATGGCGATGTTGAGGTAGTGCTCCATGGCCCCTATTCCTTCTCCTGGAGCTCGGGCCTGGCGGAGCGCACCGCCCAGATGATCCCGCCGATGATGAAGAAGGCGGAAGGGGCGAGGAGCATCATGCCGTTGGGCACGTACCAGCCGCCGTCCTTCGCGAGCGGCAGGATCACGAAGCCGAAGACCTTCCCGGCGCCGAAGAGCTCGCGCACGAACGCGACCAGCAGCAGCACGATGGCGTAGCCCAGCCCGTTGCCCAGGCCGTCCAGGACCGAGAGGCCCGGCGGGTTCGCCATGGCGAAGCCCTCGGCGCGGCCCATGATGATGCAGTTGGTGATGATGAGGCCCACGAAGACGGAGAGCTCGAGGGAGAGCTCGTAGAGCGTGGCCTTCAGCACCTGGTCGAAGACGATCACGAGGGAGGCGATGATCGCGAGCTGCACGATGATGCGGATCGAGCCGGGCGTGTAGCTTCGCACCAGGCTCACGGCGAGGTTCGCGAGCATGGCCACCATGATCACGCCCGCGCCCATCACCAGCGCCTTGTCGGCGCGGGTGGTGACGGCGAGCGCCGAGCAGATGCCGAGCATCTGCACGGTGATCGGGTTGTTGGCGACGAGGGGCTCCAGGAGCGTGGCGCGCTCCTTCCGGCCGAAGCCGCCCGCGGCGGGGGTGGTCGCGCTCATGCCGTGCCCCTTTCCCGGAAGCGCTGGAGGAATTGCCCGTAGCCGCCCTCGGAGAGCCAGAAGCGCACGAGGCGGGTGATCGCGTTGCTGGTGATCGTGGCGCCGGAGAGGCCGTCCACGTTGAGCGGGTCCGTCTCCGGCGGCCCCGCCTGGCCCTTGATCACGGTGATGCGGGCGTTCCACTGGTCGTCGTAGCCGCGGCGCCCGCGCCAGATGCGCTGCCAGGCGGGGTTGCCGATCTCCCCGCCCAGGCCCGGCGTCTCGCGGTGGTCGTAGTAGGTGATCCCGCGCACCGTGTTCGCGTCGCGGTCGAGGGCGAGGAAGCCGTAGATCGTGCCCCACATGCCCAGCCCCTCCACGGGGATCACGAGCTGGTCCACCTTGCCCTCGCGCATCACGAAGTAGACGATGCCGCGCCGCGGCAGGCGCTTCACGCCCGCGTCGTTCGCGGGTGCCGCGCGGCTCGCGGCCGGGTCGTTGCGGGCGGCCCGCTGGTCGTAGTCGCGCACGTTCTGCCCGCCGTCCGGCAGGAGCTCGCCGTTCGTGAGATCCACGAGGCGCGCCTTCACCCGCTCGTCGAAGATCCGGTCCACCTCGCGGATGCCCACGTCCTGGCCGGGCTTCACGAGGCCGGCGGCGACGAGGACGTTCTTCTCCATGTACAGGCGCGCGTTGGCCTTCTGGCGCGGCTGCAGCAGGACCGCGGCCACCGACACCAGCGCCGCGCACACCACGCACACGACGGTGGCGAAGAAGAAGGTGTAGCGCGGGGAGTCAAGCCTGGGCACGGCGCCTCCTGCGCTGCACGTTCCCGCGAACCGTCAGGTAGTCGATGAGCGGGGCCATGGTGTTCATGAAGAGGATCACGAGGAAGACGCTCTCCGGGTAGGCGGGGTTGAGGACCCGGATGAGGACGATGAGCGCGCCGATCCCCAGGCCGTAGATCCAGCGGCCGCGGTTGGAGAAGGGCGCGGTGACGGGGTCGGTCGCCATGAAGGCCGTGCCGAAGGCCCAGCCGCCCAGGACCATGTGCCACCAGAAGGGCATCGCGAACCACGGGTTCGTCTTCGAGCCCACGCCGTTGAAGACGAGCGCCATGGCGACCGTGCCGATCGCCACGCCCGCCATGATCCGCCACGAGCCCACGCCCGTGACGATGAGGATCGCCGCCCCGATGAGGCACGCGAGCGCGGAAGTCTCCCCCAGCGACCCGGGCTCGAAGCCGAGGAAGGCGTTCATCCACGAAAGCCCCATCGCCGCATCCCCGAAGGGCTCGGTGAAGGTGCGCATCTTCGCGAGGAGCGTGGCCCCCGACCAGCCGTCCACGGCATCCACGCCGTACATCGCGACCCACACCGTGTCCCCGGAGATCTCCGCCGGGTAGGCGAAGAACATGAAGGCGCGGCCGGCGAGCGCGGGGTTGAGGAAGTTCATGCCCGTGCCGCCGAAGATCTCCTTGGCGATCACCACGCCGAAGGTGATGCCGAGCGCGGCCTGCCACAGCGGCGCCGTGGCCGGGAGCGTGAGCGGGAAGATGAGGCCGGTCACGAGGAAGCCCTCGTTGATCTCGTGCCGGCGCACGATCGCGAAGAGCACCTCCCAGAAGCCGCCCACCGCCATGGTGACGGCGTAGAGCGGCAGGAAGTAGAGGCTGCCGTGGAAGAGGCACTGGGCGAGGCTCGAGGCGGAGTAGCCGTAGCCGAGCGCGCGCATCACGTCGTGGCGCCAGCCCTCGAGCGAGGCGAGCTTCGCCGGGTCGAGCGCGAGGTTCGCCTGCAGTCCCGTGTTGTACATCGCCATGAACACGCAGGGCAGCATCGCGATCACGACGATCGACATCATGCGCTTGAGATCCAGCGCGTCGCGCACGTGGGAGGCGCCGCGCGTGACCGAGGGCGGCGTCATGACGAAGGTGTCGGTCGCCTCGTACACCGCGTGGAAGCGCTCGAGCCGCCCGCCGGGCCGGAAGTGGCGGCCGGCCTTCTCGAGGAGGGCTTCGAGGGCGCGCATCAGGACTCCTTCTCGATGCGGGCGAGCATCTCGCGCAGCAGCGGCGCGTAGTCGTTCTTGCCCGGGCAGGCGTAGGTGCAGAGCGCGAGGTCCTCCTCGTCGAGCTCGAGGACGCCGAGCGCCTCGGCGCGCTCGATGTCGCCGGTGAGGAGCGCGCGCAGGAGGAAGGTGGGCAGGATGTCGAGCGGCATCACGCGCTCGTAGGTGCCGATGGGCACCATCGCCCGCGGCGAGCCGTTGGTGGTGGTGGTGAAGGCGCGGCGGCGCGCGCGCGCGAAGGCGCCGAGCACCGCGCCGGTCACCGAGAACTTGTCGCGCCCGGGCGCGATCCAGCCCAGGAGCTCGCGCTCGCGGCCCTCGGGCAGCACGCTCACCTGCTGGTGGAAGCGGCCGAGGTAGCCCTCCTCCTCGCCCATCGCCGTTCGCCCGTCCAGCACGGAGCCGGAGACCACGCGCTGCTCGCCGGGGAGCAGGCCGCCGGCGACGAGTTCGTCGACCGAGGCGCCCAGGCGCGTGCGCAGGAGCCGCGGCTTCGCCGCCCCGGGCCCCGCGAGCGAGATCACGCGGGTGGTGTCGAGCCGTCCCGTGGCGAGGAGGTGGCCGAGGGCGGCCACGTCCTGGGCGCCGATGTGCCACACCGTCCGCCCGGGTCCGGCCGGGTTGAGGAAGTGGATGTGCGTGCCGGCGTTGCCGGCGGGGTGCGGCCCGGAGAACGCCTCGGCCGCGATGCGATCGGCGCCCGGCACGGGCGGGGTGGCCTGCGGCGCGTGGCATACATGGACCTTGCCGGCGGTGAGATCGCGCAGCGCGAGGAGCCCCGTCTCGAAGTCGCTCTCGCGGCCGGCGAGCGCGACTTCCACGCGGGGCGCGAGCGGCCGCGTGTCCATCGCGGTGACGAAGATGGCCTTCGGCTCGTCCGCCGGCGCCGGCGTGTGGCTGAAGGGCCGGGTGCGGAAGGCGGTCCACAGGCCCGATTCCACGAGGAGGGCGCGCAAGCCCGCGCCGTCGCCCGCGGCCGGGGGCGAGCCGTTCCAGCCCGCGAAGGCGACCTGGGCCTCGGGCCCGTCCTCGGGCGAGACCTCGATCACGAGGGAAAGGAAGGCTCGGCGCTCGCCGCGGTTCACGGCCGCGACGCGGCCGGCGGCCGGCGCCGTGTGGCGAACGCCCGGGATCTTCTTGTCCTCGAAGAGCGGCTGCCCGCGCAGGACCTCGTCGCCGGGCTGCACGAGGAGGGTGGGCTTGAGGCCGGGGTAGTCCGCGCCGAGGAGCGCCACGCGGGAGACGGCCGGGCCGTCCTCGATCTCCTGGACCGGGACGCCGGCGATCGGCAGGTCCAACCCGCGTTTGATGGCGTGCATCGTCCTGTCGGCTAGTGGGGATTCGCGTGCCGCGGCGGCTCGCCTCCTCCTCCCGCGGGCCGCCGTCCAACGGCAAGGGTAGGGGAGTGGACCAACGGCCAATTGACGTGAATCAAGCGGCCGGGCGGTCCCCGGGGATCAGTACTTCGCCTGGTTCTTGTAGAGGTAGTGCATGAGCTCGGCCGACTGCATGCTCATGCGGCGCTGCAGCCCGTGGGTGAAGCGCACGATGGCGCGCATCAGGCGGTAGGCGATCCAGGGGTGCTTCTCGACGAGGCCCTCGAGGTCCGCGCGGTCGAGGCTGAAGATCTCCGTGCGGCCCACCGCGCGCAGCGCCGCGTAGCGCGGCGTGCCGTCCAGGAAGGAGAGCTCGCCCACGAGGTCGCCCGCGGTCATCACGTGCAGGTTCTCCCACTGCCCGTCGGGACCCGGGCGCGAGACCGCCAGCGCCCCGTTCACGACGACGTGCATGTGGCTGTCGGGCTCGCCCTCGGGCGTGATCACCTGGCCGTCCTCGAGCGCGTGCAGCTTCACGAGCGAGGCGACGACCTCCACGTCGCCCCCGGAGAGCTCCCGGGCGAGGACGCTCTTGGCGACGAGCTCTTTCAGGCGCGGATCCATGGGCTTTCCCCGTTGTCGTGTCGGCTTCCCATCCTAGGTCCGCCGGCGGGCCCGCCTTTGCGGCGCGTCAAGGCCCGGGGGCGAAGCGCACCACGATCTTGCCGCGGTTGTGGCCTGCGGCCATCTCGCCCTGCAGCGCCGGGACCTCCTCGGGCCGCCCCACGCGGGTGACCACCGATTGCAGGCGCCCCCCGGCGGCGAGCCCCACCAGCGTCTCGAGGTCGCCGAGGTTGGGCCGTTCCATCACCGGCACGCAGCGTTCGCGCGAGGTGAGCCTGAGCCACCACGACCAGCAGTAGAGGGCCGCGCCGGGCAGGCTGTGGACGTACGCGCCCCCGGGCGCGAGGAGGTGCCGGCACTCGGGAAAGCGCGAGGTGCCGGAGGCGTCGAAGACGATGTCGAAGCGCTCGGCGAGCGCCTTCCAGTCCTCGCGGCGGTAGTCGATGGCGCGCTCCGGCCCGAGCTTCGCGAGGAAGGCCTGGCCCTCGGTGCTCGCCACCGCCGTGACGTGCGCGCCGCGGATCCGCGCGAACTGCACGGCGAGGGAACCCACGCCGCCGGAGGCCCCGACCACGAGCACGCGCTGCCCCGCGGCGAGCCCCGCCTCGCCGAGCGCCTGCACCGCCGTGATTCCCGCGCCCGGCAGCGAGGCCGCGTCGGCGAAGGAAAGCGACGCCGGCTTCACCGTCGCGTTCGCCTCCAGCGCGCACACCCGCTCGGCCATCGCGCCGTGGCGCGAGTTCATCGGGTTCACGATGCCCACCACCTCGTCGCCCGCCTTCAGCCGCGCCACGCCCTCGCCCACCGCCTCGACCACGCCCGCGTAGTCGTAGCCCACGCCGCGCGGCAGGCGCCAGAGCGTCATCACCTTGAACTGCCCGGCGCGAAGCTTCCAGTCGAGCGGGTTGAGCGCCGCGGCCACCACCCGCACCACGATCTCGCCGCGCCCCGGCACGGGCTCGGGAAGCTCCGCCCACTCCAGCACCTCTGGCCCGCCGTAGCGGCGGAAGATCCACGCCTTCACTGTGTCTCCGCGTTGTGGCACCGTGGCCATCGTACTATGGCAAGGGTTCCCGCCTGCGGGTCAGGAGCCCGATCCGGTGGCACCCGGGCGCCGGGCGGGCCCCGCGTCCTGCGCCTCGCGGGCCCGGACGCGCCTGCCGATGACTTCCGCGGCCGCCCAGCACGCGAGCACCCCGCCGGCGATTGCCGTCCACGCCTGTCCATCGATCATCTCGAGACCGAGCAGCGCGCGCAGCCCCGGCACGAAGACCGTGGCGACCTGCAGTGCGCCGCCCAGCAGCACGGCGGTGTGCAGCGCGGCGTTCGTGAGCGGCGCCACGCTGACCCGGCGGGCGGGATAGGCGAAGGCGAGTTGCGCCAGCGCCTCGAACACGAACACGGCCGTGCGCGTCTGGTC
>CALEJW010000249.1 GCA_937898635.1 uncultured Pseudomonadota bacterium
GCTACCATGGCCCGATGCGTATCCCGCCCGAGCTGATCGGCCACCTGCGCGAGAATTTCGCCCTGGACTGGCGCGGCATCCACGGCGCGCCGCACTGGGCGCGGGTCGCGCGGAGTCGGTGTCGGACTTCTACCTGCCCGAGGACGACCACCTGGGCCAGGAGGACTACCACCAGCTCCTGCGCCTGGGCTGGCACCCGCCGACCCGGCTGCCCCGCGAGTTCGGGCACGACTTCGACGGCTCGCCCAACTACTTCCTCGACCTCGCGCAGCCGGTGGCGGTGGAGGACCTCGCGGTGATGGCGGTGCTCACCCTCATCCACGTGCACGCGGCCGGGCACCCGGGCCGGCTCGAGATCGCCCACGTGGTCGCGGGCGCTGCCAAAGGCGCGATCGAGACGGGGGAGCAGGAAGCCTACATCCGCCGTCCGCTTGGATAGACTTCCCGCATGGCCCGCCACAAGCTCTTCGACCCGGATGCGACCACGCCCTTCGCGCTCAGCCGCTCCAAGGTCGATCTCTTCCTGCAGTGCCCGCGCTGCTTCTACCTGGACCGGCGCCTGGGGATCGCCCGGCCCGCGGGATTTCCGTTCAACCTCAACTCTGCGGTGGACGCGCTCCTCAAGACCGAGTTCGACCGCTACCGGCGCGAAGGCAAGCCCCACCCCCTGATGGTCGAGGCGGGAATCAACGCCGTGCCGGCCACGCACCCCCTGCTCGACACCTGGCGCGAGAACTTCAAGGGCGTGCGGACGGTGCACGAACCCACGGGCTTCGAGCTCTTCGGCGCGATCGACGACCTCTGGCGCGACCTGGATACCGACGAGCTGATCGTCGTGGACTACAAGGCCACATCGAAGGCGACTGAAGTAACGCTCAATGCCGACTGGCAGATCGGCTACAAGCGGCAGATGGAGTTCTACCAGTGGCTGCTTCGGCAGCGGGGCGAAGTCGTGGCCAAGCGCGGCTGGTTCGTCTACTGCAACGGGCGAAGGGATCTTCCCGGTTTCGATGCCCGGCTGGAGTTCACGATCAAGCTGATTCCCTACGACGGCGACGACGGCTGGATCGAGGGCGCGCTGGCCGGAATCAAGCAGACGCTCGCCGCAACCGCCCCACCCTCCATCAACGGAGCGTGCGAGTACTGCACGTTCGCCTCTCGCGCCGCAGGCGGGGAGCGCGATGCCGGATAATCCGGGAGCCCGTCTTCATTCCCTGACCTGCCGCCCCATGTCGAAACCCTGTCCCTTCTGCAAGCCCACCCCCGATGGCCTGGTGTTCTCGAACGACCTCGCCCTCGCCTGCGACGACAACTATCCGGTCTCCCCCGGCCACGCGCTCGCCATCCCGAAGCGCCACGTGGGCTCGTGGTTCGACCTCACCGGCGAGGAAAGGAATGCCGTGCTCGAACTCCTCGACCGCCTGCGCGAGAGGGTGATCGAGAGCCACCACCCGGCCGCCTTCAACATCGGGATCAATGACGGGGCGGCCGCGGGGCAGACGGTGCCGCACGTGCACGTGCACCTGATTCCTCGCTACGAGGGCGACCAGCGCGATGCCCGCGGAGGGGTGCGGTGGATCTTTCCCGACAAGGCGGATTACTGGAGCCGAAAGTGACCGCGCGCCCGGAGGCTTCCGCCGCCGCGCAGATTGCCTTCATCCGGGACATCGCCGCGAGGATCATCGAGCTGTATTGGCCCCAGGCCGCACCCTTCTCTCGCAGGGAATTGGCGCACGTACATTTCCTGATTCTCCAGGCGAGACTTGATTCTCGAGTCCCCGCCGAATCCTCAGTCACCGAGCCGGTCGATCAGTACCCGCATGGCCTGCTCGGAAGCAACGACGATCCGCTTCATCGTCGCCCGCCTGTTCGCCGGGGCGCGTTGGCCGCGATCAGGGCGCAAGCCTCCCGTATCGACGCTTCCACCATCCCCGTGCCGCCGATGTAGCCGGCGAGCGCCTCCCCGGCCCGCGCCCGCACCTCGTCCGCGTGCACGAGCCCGGCCTGCGCCAGTGCGGCGACGTCGCGCCGGTCGTTCTCGTGGAAGCGTGCGAGCTTCGAGACGACGAGGTCCGTGGGCGAGAGAAGCCGCAGGTCGATCCGCCTGCGGTCGATGCCCTCCAGCTCGATCGGCACCGAGTCCCGGTACGCATCCTCGTGCAGCAGGGCCAGGGCGTCGTTGTACTGGCGGTCGAAGTAGAGCAGGCGCGGGGTGCCGTCCCGCCCCCGGTAGGACACCTCGAGATTCCCCGGCAGCAGCACGCGTCTCGAGAGCGCGGCATCGATGTCCTCGCTCACCCGCGCGCCCGTGTAGAAGTGCGCGGCGGCGCCGCCGGCCACGTAGATGCCGAGCGGCTCGCGCAGCGCCTTTCGATTGCCGGCGACCGCCGCCTGGATGCGCGCGATGATCTCGCGGAACGCCGCCACGTACTCCGGCGCCGCCCGGTCGAACATCACGCCGGCGCCCCGGCTTTCGCCCTCAGCATCGGAAGGAAACGGGAGGGCTTGGCGGGCGACATCTCGAGCCATCGCGAGAATTCCGCGGGCTGCGCCATGGCGGGGCACAACGCTCGCGCGAGGGCGAGGTAATCCGCGCGGTCCCGCTCGCCCGCGTTGGCGCACAGCGTCGCGAGCCCGGCCATGAACCACGCGGGCCCGGCCTTTCGCCAGCGGCGCGCGTCCATGCTGCGGGAGGCGCAAAGCCGCAGGTACCCCGCCTCCGCTTCCCGGTCCCACGGGTGGGGCACGACCCGTTCGGGCTGCGGCACGAAGTCGAGCCGGTACCCGGCGGAGGTCGCAAGGCGGACGAGCGTGGAAAGGTCGCAGTCGCTGCGGCTGAAGATGCGGGAAAGCGTTTCCTTCCGGATCCCGGCGCGCTCGGCCCACTGTGTGCGCGTGAGCCCACGCCCGGCCGCGGCGAGGGCGAGCTGCTCGAGGGCTTCGGGCAGGGAGCTGTCCATGGGCGAAGCGTGCCAAGAATTGACTTCGAAGTCAACCGGTGGCGGCCGCACGGACTGCGGGGGGACGAGCGATGCGGAGCCCTCGAAGCAGCGTTCGACAAAGTCGCCCGGCGCGCCTTGCTTTCCATGGAAAGTATCTGAGATAATACTTTCCAGAAGGAGAAGGCCATGCCGATCGCCACCGCCGCCAGGCTCGCCCCGGACGAGGGCCGCGTGCTCTCGAAGGCGGTCGTGCGCGCGGCGGGCTTCCTCGGGCTCACGCAGCGCCAGGTGGCCGCGATCCTGGGGGTGTCCGAGCCGACGGCATCGCGACTTACGGCCGGAACCTACGTCCTCTCCCGCGCCCGTGCCAAGGAGTGGGAGCTCGCCCTCCTCTTCGTGCGACTCTTCCGTTCGCTGGACGCGGTCTGGGGGCGGGAGGAGTCGGCGCGCAATTGGCTGCGCAGCCCCAACACGGCGCTGCAGTCGGCGCCCATCGAGCTGATCGGTTCCATCCAGGGGCTGGTGCGCGTCGTCGGCTACCTCGACAGTGCGCGCGGTCGAATCTAGCGCGAGGACGCTCGCACTCTCCCCCTGGCGGGCGGTGGAGGCGCAACACGTCGTGGCCACACTTCCGCTCGTGGATTCGCTCGAGGAGCAGTCGTTGCTGGAAAGGCTCCTCGACGAATCCAAGCCGGCGCTGCCCGCGCGCTGCGAGGGCCTGCACTGGCTCCTCTTCACGCCGTTCCGCTATCCGCCGCCGCCCGGAGGCAGCCGCTTCCGGGGCGAGCACGACCCCGGCGTGCTCTACGCGGCGGATTCGATCGAGACCGCGTGCGCCGAGCTCGGCTACTGGCGATGGCGGCACCTGCTGGAGTCTCCCGCGATGGACCACATCCCGCCGCGCGCGCAGACCGT
>CALEJW010000250.1 GCA_937898635.1 uncultured Pseudomonadota bacterium
GCCGGCGCCGCGCATGCCGGCGCCGGGACCGGCGCCGTAGGCGGGACAGCCGGCGCTGCCGGGCGTGGCACCCGCGGGGCATGCACCGGACCCGGGTCCGAATCCCTGGGCCATGGCGGCGGCGGCGAAGGTGGCGAAGACGGCGGCGGTGAGGATCTTGAGGGCTTTCATGGTGTTCTCCGTTGTGGGGATGCCTGGCATCCGTTGCTGGTGAACCCAGCCTATGCCTCGCGTCCCGCCAAGGCGTTTCCGCGACCGCAAGCGAAGGTAACGGGTTGTAAGCGCGCGGGCAGCGCGGGGCGCGCTGTTAACATCTCCTTACAAAGGCCCGGCGGCGCGAGCGCCGGGGCGCCCGGTACGATCGATCCCATGACCGCACAAGCCAAGCACCGCATCCTCGTGGTCGACGACGACCTGCGCCTGCGCGACCTGCTCAAGCGCTACCTCACCGAGCAGGGTTTCGCCGTCGAGACCGTGCCCGACGCGCAGGCCATGGACCACAACTTCAAGCGCTCGCGCTACGACCTGGTGGTCCTCGACCTCATGCTCCCGGGCGAGGACGGGCTCGCCATCTGCCGGCGGCTTCGCGGCGGCGGCGCCGCGGTGCCCATCATCATGCTCACCGCGAAGGGCGACGACGTCGACCGGATCGTCGGCCTCGAGATGGGCGCCGACGACTACCTCGCCAAGCCCTTCAACCCGCGCGAGCTCGTCGCGCGCATCAACGCCGTGCTGCGCCGGCAGGCCCCCGCGCCCGCGCCCGGCGCCCCGGCGCTCGAGGACACCGTCGTGCGCTTCGGGCCCTTCGCGCTCAACCTCGGCACGCGCGCGCTCACGCGCGACGGCGAGGCGGTCGCGCTCACCACCGGCGAGTTCTCCGTCCTCAAGGTCTTCGCCGAGAACCCGCGCACGCCGCTCTCCCGCGACAAGCTCATGGACCGCGCCCGCGGGAGGGAGCACGAGAGCTACGACCGCTCGATCGACGTGCAGGTCTCGCGGCTGCGCAGGCTCCTGGGCGAGGATCCGCAGAACCCGCGCTACATCCAGACGGTGTGGGGCTTCGGCTACGTGTTCATCCCCGACGGGACGCCGCAGAAATGAAGTGGTGGGCCGGCTCCTTCTTCTGGCGCACCCTCGCGGTGCTCGTCGTGGCGCTCGTGGCGTCCCAGTCGGCCGCCTTCTGGCTCTTCCGCCAGCAGGTGCAGCGGCCGCGCATGGGACTGGCGATCGGCCACTTCGTGAGCCACCTGAAGACGATCCACGCCGCGCTGGACACGCTTCCGCCAGGCGCCGAGCGCGGCTTCCTCGCGCAACTGGCCGAGAAGGAGGGCATCCGCGTCTTCCCGGCCCGCGGCGAGATGCCCGGCCGGCCCGCCGGCGACCGGCCCGGCATGCATCTCTTCCGCGAGCGCCTGCGCGAACTCTTCGGCAACGAGACCGAGGTGTTCGTGCGCCCGGGCTCGCCCGGCGAGCTCTGGGTGCGGCTGCACGCCGGCGGGCGCGAATTCTGGGTGTCCTTCCCGCGCAACCGCGTCGATCGCGACACGACCGACGCCCTCCTCTACTGGATGCTCGCGGGGCTCGCCATCGCCATCGGCGCGACCGCCCTCATCGCCTGGCGCCTGAACCAGCCGCTCGCGCGCCTGGCGAAGGCGGCCGAGGATCTCGGCCGCGGCGGCGACCCGCCGCCGGTGCCCGAGAGCGGTCCCTCGGAGGTGCGCGCGGTCGCGAGCGCCTTCAACCGCATGAAGGAAAGCCTGAAGAACGAGGAGCGCGAGCGCACGACCTTCCTCGCCGGCATCTCCCACGACCTGCGCACGCCGCTCGCGCGGCTGCGCCTGGACGTCGAGATGCTCGAGGGCCGCGCGGACCCGGACGCCCAGAAGGGCATGGTCGCGGACATCGAGGACATGAACGCGATCATCGACCAGTTCATCGGCTACGCGAGGAGCGAGGCGACGGAGGCCTTCGAGCCGGTGGACCTCTCTTCCCTCGCGAAGGACTGCGCCGAGCGCGCCGCGCGCAGCGGCGCGCAGGTCCGCTGCGAGCTCGCCGCGACGCCGGTCCTCATGCTGCGTCCCGTGGCCGTGCAGCGCCTGCTGGACAACCTGATCCAGAACGCGGTGCGCCACGCCGGCGGCGAGATCCTCGTGCGCACGTCGCTCGCCCCGGGCGAGGCGATCCTCGCCGTCCTCGACCGCGGCCCCGGCATCCCGGCCGAGGACATCGAGCGCCTGAAGGCGCCCTTCACGCGCCGCGACGAGGCGCGCAGCGGCCGCTCCGGGGCCGGGCTCGGCCTCGCGATCGTCGCGCGCATCGCGAAGGCGCACGGGGCGCGCTTCGACCTCGCCGCGCGCGAGGGCGGCGGCCTCGCGGCGAGCGTCGCCTTTCCCGTCGCCGCGTGAGGCGGCCTTCCCGGGTGTAGAGTCGGTCATCCACAGGAGGAATGCCATGACCGTCTGCCCCATCGCCATCGTCGCCGGCTGCAAGAAGTGCCCGGCGTTTTCCGTCTGCCCGCTGAAAAGCGTCCTGGGCGACCAGCCCAAGCCCGGCGAAGCGGCGCCGAAGAAGGCCGCCGGCGGGAAGAAGAAGTAACGCCGGGCCGGCTAGCGCAACGCGGCCAGGTATTCGGCGACGGCGCGGGCCTCGAGCGCCGTGAGCCGCTCCGCGATGACGTGCATCACCTCGTTGTCGTTCGTGCGCTTGCGCTGGGTGAACTCGCGGATCTGGCGCTCGAGGTAGGCGGCGTTCTGGCCCGCGAGCCGCGGCAGCAGCGCGGTGCCGAGCGCCGCTTCCCCGTGGCAGGTGCGGCAGGCGGGCACGCCCGACCAGGGGTTGCCGCGCAGGTAGGTGAAGCGGCCGACCGGCACGAGCTCCGACGCCGGGGCCGCCGGCGCCGGCACGGGCTGCCCCGCGTAGTAGCGTGCGATCGCCACGATTTCCTCCTCCGGGAGCCCGCGCGCCATGCGCGCCATGAGCCCTTCGCGCCGGCCGTCCCGGAAGTCCCGCAGCTGCTTCGCGAGGTATTCCTCGTGCTGGGCGGCGAGGCGGGGAAAGTCCTCGCCGGCACTCTCGCCGCGCTCGCCGTGGCACAGGGCGCATTTCTTCGCGACCACCGCGGGCGGCGCGCTCGCCTGCGCGCCCGCCGCGATGGCCACGCTTGCCGCGAGGAGCGCCGCCGCAACCGACCTTGACATGGAAGTGCCCGCCGAGCCGAAAGCGCGAAGCTATCACGGCCGGGCGCGGCCCCGCCTCCCGCGTCAACGCGCCACGGCGCGCGCCGTTGGTGGTAGGGTGGGCTGCAGGTTCTGCTCACGAAGGAGAACATCATGAGCGCGACGCGTATCGCCTTCCTCGCCTGCCTCGCAGGCGCGGGCCTCGCGGGCGTCACCGACCTCCCCGCGGCTCCCCACGGCAGGCACGGCGGCACCTCCCTCTCTTCGCCGGCTCCCCGGCACGCGTTTCCGGCCCATCGGGGCGTCGGCCCGACCCGCGGCCACCGACCCTGGGTGGGGTCCCATTGGCGGGGCGGGCACCGGGGCCACTCGGACTGGGC
>CALEJW010000251.1 GCA_937898635.1 uncultured Pseudomonadota bacterium
GGCTTGAGCACCCAGTGGTTCTCGTCGGGGAACCACACGAGCCGCGAGGGCACGCCGAGCGCCTGCAGCGTGTTGTAGTAGGCGAGCCCGTTGTGGTCCGGCACGCGGTAGTCGTTGGTGCCGTGGGTGACGAGCGTGGGTGTCGTCATGCGGTGCGCGAAGGTGACGGGGCTTTGCGCGCGCACCCTCGCCGGGTTCTCCCAGTAGCGCGCGTGCAGGTCCTTCGGCCGCTCGGGCCAGGAGTCCGCGCTGAAGGTCGCCACGCGGTCGAAGACGCCGGCGTGGCAGACGTAGGCCCGGTAGCGCCCGGCCGGAACGTGGCCGTTCATCCACGCGACGAGAAAGCCCCCGTAGCTGCCGCCGGAGGCGAAGACGCGCCGCGTGTCCGCCCAGGGTTTCGCAAGGATCCAATCGGTGGCCGCCTCGATGTCCTCGGTCTCGAGCTTTCCCTGCCGGCCCATGATGCTGTCGCGGAAGGCGAAGCCGAAGCCGCTCGAGCCGTGGTAGTTGACGCTCGCGACCACGTGCCCGCGGGAGGCGAGGAGGTGCGGGTTCCAGCGGTAGCCGAAGGTGTCGCCGGAGGCGGCGTAGGGCCCGCCGTGGATCACCTGCAGCACGGGGTGCTTCCTCTTCGGATCGAAACGCGGCGGGAAGGTGAGGAACACCTGCACCGCGTCGCCGAGCGCGCCTTTCACGCTCGCTTCGCGCGTCTCCCCCAGCGCCACGCGCGCGAGCACCGCGTCGTTGAAACGCTCGAGCCGGCGTGGCGGGCGGTCCTTGCGAAAGGCGTGCACCTGCGCGGGGTGCGCGGCGCAGTCGATGGCGACGACCAGGGTCTCCTCGCCCGCGGGACCGGCGAAGTCGAAGCCCTGCACCCAGCCACCATGCACGGCGACGGTGAAGTCGCCCGTCGCGAGATCGAGGCGCCACAGGTGCCGCCGACCGCGCGCCTCGGCCGTGAAGAGGATCGCGCGGGCGTCCTTCGTCCAGCGAAGCGGCGCTTCCACGTCGCCGTCCCAGCGCTCGCCGAGGACCTTCCAGCGCTTGCCGCCCTGCCACAGCGCGATGCGGCCGGGCATCGTGTGGCGGCGCCCGACGTTGGCCGCGATGCTGGCGAGCTCTCCGCCCGGGCCGTAGCGCGGCGCGTCATGGCTCCAGGCCGCATCTCCCGTGAGCGCGGTGAAGCGCCGGGTGGCGATGTCGAGCTCGGCGATCGCGAGCGGTTGGCCCGCGACCCTACGCGCCGCCGGGTCGTGCACGAAGGCGATGCGCCTCCCGTCGGGCGAGATGTCGAAGTGCGCGGCTCCCGGCTCGGCGCGCGGAAGCTCGAAGCCCGTGCCCTCGAAGAGGTCCGTGACGCGACCGCTCGCGAGATCGAGCATCAAGAGGTGCGGCACGCGCCCCATCGGAAGGTTCTTGTCGAAGTGGCGGTACTGCGCCTCGGCGGTGACGTAGGCGCTTTCCTTGCGCTCGGTGAATTCCTTGTGTCGCTTCGATTGCGCACTCGCCCCGCGAAGCTCCGGCCAGACCCAGGAGACGAACACCACGCGCCGCCCGTCGGGCATCCACTTGAAGTCCTCGATGCCGGGCGCGAAGTCGCTCGCGCGTTCGGCCTCGCCGCCGGCCGCGGGGATGAGGTAGAGCTGGCGCTCGGCGTCTTTCTTTCCCTCCTGTTCGCGCTTGGCGAGGAAGGCGATGCGGTCCCCCTTCGGCGACCAGGCGGGCTGGCCATCCTTTTCGCCGCAACGCGTGAGGCGGCGGGGCGCGATGCCCGCGGTGGGAAGGAGCCAGAGACTGGTCGCGGTCTTGTTCTCCTTCAGGGAAGGCGTGGCGACGGCGCAGACGGCGGCGGAAGCGTCGGGGGCGAGGCTCAAGGAGCCGACGCGGTCGAGGGACCAGAGGGTGTCGATGTCGAGGGGGCGGCGGGCGGGCATTTCAGGCGGGAGGGCTGGCGGGAAGGCGAATTGTATTGCAGCGGCCCGGACACCCCTCGCGCTCAATCGCGGCCCGTGGCGTCACGATCGCGCTCGTATCGCCTCTCGAGCGGAAACGGCGGCAGCCAGGACTCGCGACGAATGGTCCAGCTTTCGTAGGTCGGCTTCAGCTGGTCGGGGGCGTCCAGGGATCCCAGGTTCACCTCGACCTCGTCCCCGCTGCGGCCGAACACGGACGAACCACAGCGGGGGCAGAAGTGCCGCCCGGCGTAGTCGCGCGTCTCGCCTTCGATCGTCACCGCATCCTGCGGAAATATCGCGGAGGCGTGAAACAGGGCCCCGTGATGCTTGCGGCAGTCGAGGCAGTGGCAAAGGCCGACGCGGTACGGGCGTCCCGTCGCCACGATTCGAACGTCGCCGCAAAGGCAGCCGCCGGTGAATCTGTCCATGCCGAGTCTCCCCCAGTCTCAAGCGGCCGAACTGGCTACAAAGCTCCCCTACGGGCATTCATGGAGGAATGACGACTAGGTCGAGCGCCGGCGCCCGGGGCGTTTCGCGACCGGCGCAGCCGGTTCGTTCGAACGCGCAGCGAGACCTCGCATGTATTCGGGGAGCTCCTGCCGAAGCACATGCCTCAGGACTTCCTCGGTTACGGGCTGGTCGGCCCGGGAGAGGAAAGATCGAAGGGCCTCGTTCATCATGGTCTGGTAACCGGATCCCGCCCTTTCCGCGCGGGCGCGAAACTCGTCCAGGACGGCGTTGTCGATGAAGATCGAGATGCGGGTCTTGCCCTTTTGGGGGATGACGGCGCCGCGCCTGCCTTTCGAGAAGTCGTATTCAGGCCTCATAGGTCCTTCTTTCATTCCGCGTGGCATGCCGCGCGGAGATCAGGCGGTACTCGCCGCCGCGTTCCGTGTAGACGACGACCAGGACGTCTCCGGCGCTGCCGAGACCGATCGTCACGTAGCGCCTCTCGCCGACCGCATCGATGTCCTCGACAGTCAGCGCCATGGGGTCGTGGAGCACGCCTTCGGCATCGGCGAACGAGACCCCATGCTTCCTGAGGTTCGCGGCCGCCTTGGCCGGATCGTGATCGAGAGGCACGCGGCAAGCATATATATACTATATGCATATCGCAAGTCCGCGCCTTCCCCCGCCAACGCGCCGCGGAATCAAGCCGGACCGCCTGCGCCCGACGCGCCCTCAGGATTCCCCTAGCGCTTCCCCACCCGCCCCGTCGTCCCCCGCACGATGAGCGGCGCCGGCATCTCCTTCACCCGCGGCACGCTCTTCCCCGCGAGGCGCGCGAGGAGCCGCCGCCCCGCCTCGTGGCCGATCTCGGCGGAAGGCACGCGCACCGTGGTGAGGCCCGGCGAGAGCTCGCCCGCCAGCTCGATGTCGTCGAAGCCGGCCACGGACATCTGTCCCGGCACCTCGATCCCCCGCGCGCGGCACTCGAAGAGCGCGCCGATGGCGAGCGGGTCGTTGCCGCCGATCACGGCGGTGAAGCCCGGCGCCTGGGCGAGGAGCTTCGAGAACGCCGCGCGCCCGTTGGCCACGGAGAAGCTCGCCTCGACCACGCGCCTGGCGGGAAGCTTGAGCCCGCGCGAGGCGAGCGCGTCCTTCACGCCCGCGAGGCGCTCGCGCGCGCGGTCGTTGCACTTCGTGTCGCCCGCGATCACGGCGATCTCCCGGTGCCCCAGGTCCATCAGGTGCTGCGCCACGCGGATCGAGGCGGCGTGGTGCGAGAAGCCGATGCAGTTGTGGTGTCCGGAGCCGTCCAGCGACCAGGCGATCTCGTAGGGCACGCCCGCGCGCACGAGGAGCGCGAGGGTCTCCGGCAGGTGGTCCAGGCCCACGAGCACCATGCCGTCGGCGCCGCGCTCGACGAGAGCGCGCGTGGCGGCCAGTTCCGCCGCGAGGTCGTAGTCGTGGCTCGCGAGCAGCAGCGTGTAGCCGGCGGCGGAAAGCTCCTGCGCCAGCGCGTGCGTCGCGCCCGCGAAGATGGGGTTGTCCACCGGCGGGAAGACCGCGCCGATCGTCTTCGTGCGCCGGGTGGCCAGTGCCCGCGCGGCGCCGTGGGGCACGTAGCCCAGCATCGCCACGGCCTCCCGGACGCGGTCGCGCGTGTCCTCGCGGACCATGTCCGGCTCCGAGAGCGCCCGGGAGGCGGTGGCGAGCGAGACGCCGGCGGCGCGCGCCACGTCCTCGAGGCGGGGATTGGGGGTTCGCGGCATGGGCGTGACTCTAACACCGCCCTGAAAGCGCTTGTGATACCCCTATGTTGCGGTGCACATTGACGCTCGGGCCTGGCTTGCATACCCTGCCTGCAAGCGCTTTCATTTGCAGGCCGGGCGGGAAGCCCGGGGCGCTGCCCGCCTTCCCCGGCGGGCTCCTAGAAACCGGCGCCGGTCGTCCATGGCCGCCCACACAAGGAGGAGATCCCGATGGTCCAGTCCCGATGGAATATCGCCCGCGCGGTCGTCACCGCCGCGGCCCTGGCGCTCGCGCCCGCCGTGGCGAACGCGCAGGGCAAGCCCGTGAAGATCCGCGTGCAGTCCGTGATCCCCACCTCGGCCGACGAGGTGACGATGCTCAAGGAGTTCGCGGCGGACGTGGCGAGCCTCACCAACAATTCCGTCACCTTCGAGGTGCTCCCCGCCGGCGCCGTGGTCGCGGTGAACGACACGCTGGACGCGGTGGACAAGGGCCTCATCGAGGGCGGCTTCGCGTGGACGCACTACTGGTCCGGCAAGCACCCGGCCGCGACCCTCTTCGGCTCCCCGGCCGCGGGATCGGGCGTGGGCATGGACAACTTCGCGTGGGTGTCGTGGTTCCTCTACGGCGGCGGCCAGCAGCTCTATGACCAGCTCTGGAAGGAGATGAAGGTCAACGTGAAGGGCTTCATGCTGCAGCCCGTCGGCCCCGAGGCGCTCGGCTGGTTCAAGACGCCCATCAACAACATGGCCGACTTCCGCAAGCTTCGCTTCCGCACGCCCCCCGGCATTCCCGGCCAGATCTACAAGGACATCGGCGTGGCTTCCGTCGCCATGGGCGGCGGCGACATCCTGCCCGCGCTCGAGAAGGGCGTGATCGACGCGGCCGAGTGGTGCTGCCCGAAGCCGGACATGACCTTCGGCTTCCAGAAGGTGCTCAAGCACTACTACCTGCAGGGCCTGCACCAGGTCGTCGTGAACGCCGACCTCTACATCAACGGCGACGTGTGGCGCAAGCTCACGCCGGGCCAGCAGAAGGCGATCGAGGTCTCGGCCAACGCCTCCCTCATGAAGACGGTGGCCTACCGCATCCACGAGAACGGCAAGGCGCTGAAGGAGCTCACCGAGAAGCACGGCGTGATCCTGCACGACACGCCCCCCGAGTACTTCAAGGAGTACGGCGCCGCGGCGAAGAAGAGCTTCGAGAAGCACGCCGCCGAGAACGCCTTCTTCAAGAAGGTGTGGGACAGCCAGAAGGCCTTCGCCGACGTGACGATCCCCTTCTGGGCGGGCGCGCAGAAGTCCAACGCGAGCCTGGGCGCGGCCTACGCCGAAGAGCTGGCCAAGGCGAAGAAGTAGCGCCGCCAGCCTTCCCGCGGCCGCGGGCGGGACCGATCCGCCCGCGGCTGCCCTTCCCGACGCAGGATCCGCTCGGGCGCGACCCCCGTCGCGCCCCCGGCGGCACGCGCCCGCCGAGGCGCAGCCGACCCGACGAGGAGAACGCACAGCCATGACCGACATCCCCAACCTCACCGACGAGATGATCGCGGGGCGGCGCGCCGACGTCACCTCGGGCCTGCCCGACGACATGCCGCCCTGGATGTCGCGGACCATCGTCGCCATCGACACCTTCAGCCTGTGGGTCGGGCGAGTGGTGAGCTGGCTCACGGTGCCGCTCATGTTCGGAATGGTCTACGAGGTCGTCGCGAGGTACGCCTTCACCGCGCCCACCGCCTGGGCCTACGACATCAGCCGGATGCTCTACGGCGCGCTCTTCATCCTCGGCGCGGGCTACGCGCTCGCGCGCGGCGTGCACATCCGCTCCGACTTCCTCTACCGGAAATGGTCGGTGCGCACGCAGGGCAAGGTGGACGCCGCGCTCTACCTCACCTGCTACTTCCCGGCGATGGTCCTCCTCCTGTGGGTGTCGTCGAAGTGGGCGTGGTCGGCCGTCTCGCAGGGCGAGCGCGGCATGGACACGGCGTGGATGCCGCTGCTGGGGCCGGTGAAGAGCTGCCTGCCCATCGGCGTCGCCTTCCTCATCATCCAGGGCGTCTCGGAGCTGCTGAAGAGCGTGCACGCGGCGCGCGCCGGGAGGTGGCCGCAATGAGCCCGGAGATGATCGGCCTGCTCATGATCGGCGGGATGCTCGCGGGCATCTTCGTCGGCTTTCCCATCTCCTTCACGCTCCTCTTCCTCGGCATCGTCTTCGGCTACTGGGGCTTCGGCGAGCTCGTCTTCTACCTGATGACGCTCCAGTTCAACGCGACGATGATGGAGCAGACGCTCTCCGCGGTGCCGCTCTTCGTCTTCATGGGCATCATGATGGAGCAGGCGAACCTGATGGAGCGCCTCTTCGACGCGGTGCAGAAGATCCTCGCGCGGGTGCGGGGCTCGCTCTACCTCGCGGTCATGTTCGTGGCGACCATCTTCGCCGCGGCCACGGGGATCGTGGGCGCCTCCGTCACCATCCTCGGGATCATGGCCGGCAAGTCCATGACGCGCTCGGGCTACGACGTGAAGCTCTCCTCGGGCCTCATCGCCGCGGGCGGCACGCTCGGCATCCTCATCCCGCCCTCGATCATGCTGGTGGTGATGGGCCCCGTGCTCGAGGTGCCGGTGACCACGCTCTTCGCCGCGGCCATCGTGCCGGGGGTGATGCTGGCGCTCCTCTTCACCGGCTACGCGATGATCCGCTGCATGATCAACCCGAAGCTGGGGCCCGCGCTGCCCCTCGAGGAGCACCCGGAGAACATGGCGGAGGTCTGGAAGCAGTTCTTCCTGGGCCTGGTGCCGCCGGCGGCCCTCGTCCTCGCGGCGCTCGGCAGCATCGTCTTCGGCTTCGCGACCCCCACGGAGGGCGCGGCCTGCGGCGCCGTGGGCGCGCTTCTCCTCACCGCCGCCTACGGCCGGCTCAACCCGGCGAAGCTCAAGGAAGCGCTCATCCGCACGCTCGAGATCTCGGTGCTGATCCTCTTCCTCGTGGCGGCCTCGAACTTCTTCGGCGCGGTCTTCGCGCGCCTGGGCACGCCCACGATGCTCACCGACGCCCTCCTCGCGATGGACATGAACCGCTACGTGACGCTCTTCGTGATCATGGCGCTCATCTTCCTGCTGGGCTGGCCGCTGGAGTGGGTGCCGATCGTGCTGATCGTCGTGCCCTTCCTGCTGCCGCTGGTGCAGAAGCTGGGCTTCGACCTCGCGTGGTTCGGGATCCTGGTGGCGGTGAACCTGCAGACCGCGTGGCTCTCGCCACCGGTCGCGCTATCGGCCTACTTCCTCAAGGGCGTGGTGCCGCAATGGGAGCTCACCGACATCTACAAGGGCATGCTGCAGTTCATGGGCCTGCAGCTCCTGGGCCTCGTCCTCATCATCGCGTTTCCGCAGATCGCCCTGTGGCTGCCGGAACTCATCTACGGGAAATAGCGCCATGGCCATCCACTACCTGAAGAAGGCGTCGAAGACGCCGGAGACCGAGGCCGGCAACGCCCGCAAGGTCGCCGAGGAGATGCTCGGCGAGATCGAGCGGCGCGGCGAGGCGGCGGTGCGCGAGTACGCGCAGAAGCTCGACCAGTGGACCGGGGAGATCGTCCTCACGGCCCCCGAGATCGAGCGGCGCACGAAAGGCATCGACGCCGGCGTGAAGCGCGACATCGAGTTCGCCGCCGGGCAGGTGCGCCGCTTCGCCGAGGCGCAGCTCGGCTCGACGCGGGAGTTCTCGATCGAGCTTCGCCCCGGGCTCGTCGCGGGCCAGCGCCTCATCCCCGTGAACGTGGCCGGCTGCTACGTGCCCACGGGGCGCTACGCGCACATCGCCTCGGCCTACATGGCGATCGCCACCGCCAAGGCGGCGGGCGTGCCCAACGTGATCGCCTGCTCGACGCCCTACCGCGGCGAGGGCATCCACCCGCAGGTGCTCTACGCGATGAAGGTCGCCGGCGCCGACACCATCATGACCCTGGGGGGCGTGCAGGCCATCGGCACGCTCGCCTACGGGCTCTTCACGGGAAAGCCCGCCGACATCATCGTCGGCCCCGGCAACAAGTTCGTCGCGGAGGCCAAGCGCATGCTCTTCGGCAAGGTCGGGATCGACGTCTTCGCCGGCCCCTCGGAGGTGGCGGTGATCGCCGACGAGACGGCGGATGCGGCCATCGTCGCGACGGACCTCGTGGGACAGGCCGAGCACGGGCACGAATCCCCCGCGTGGCTCTTCACCACCTCGCGCGCGCTCGCCGAGGAGGTGATGCGCCGCGTGCCCGCGCTCGTGGAAGCCCTGCCGCCGACCGCCAAGGACGCGGCGGGCGCCGCCTGGCGCGACTACGGCGAGGTGATCCTCTGCGACACGCGCGAGGAGATGGCCGAGGTCTCCGACCGCTACGCCTCCGAGCACCTCGAGGTGCACGCGGCCGACCTCGACTGGTGGCTCTCCCGTCTCACCTGCTACGGCTCGCTCTTCCTCGGAGAAGAGACCACCGTCGCCTTCGGCGACAAGGCCTCCGGGCCCAACCACGTGCTGCCCACGCGCGGCGCGGCGCGCTACTCCGGCGGCCTCTCGGTGCACAAGTTCGTGAAGACGGTCACCTGGCAGCGCATGACGCGCGAGGCGAACCACGACATCGCGCAGGTGACGGCGCGCATCTCGCGGCTCGAAGGGATGGAGGCGCACGCGCGCACCGCCGACGACCGCCTCGCGAAGTATTTTCCCAAGGAGCGCTTCGCGCTCGGCGATCCCGTGGAGCGCTAGGGTCCGTGGCCGCGCCCTCCGCCTTCGACCTCGCCGGGAAGACCGCGCTCGTCACGGGCGCCAATTCCGGCATCGGCCGCGAGATCGCGCTGGCGCTCGCCGAGGCGGGCGCCGCGGTGGTGCTCGTGGCGCGGCGGGCGGCGGAACTCGAGGAGGCGAAGCGCGCCGTGGAAGCCGAAGGCGGCCGCGCCGCGGTCCTGCCGGCCGACCTCGCCGACCGTGCCGCGCTCCGCGAGGCAGCCGCCCGCGCGCCCTCCTTCTTCGGCGACCCCGACATCCTCGTGAACGCGGCCGGCATCAACCGCCGCGGGGCGCTGCTCGAGCTCACCGACGAGGACTGGGACGCAACTCTCGCCATCAACCTCACCGCGCCCTTCCTCCTCGCCCAGGCCCTCGCCCCGGCGATGATCCGCCGCGGCTGGGGGCGGATCGTCAACATCGCTTCCCTCCAGTCGCTTCGCGCCTTCCCGAACTGCGCGCCCTACGGCGCTTCCAAGGGCGGCGTGATGCAGCTCACGCGCGCGCTCGCGGAGGCCTTCTCCCGGGAGGGCGTCACCGCCAACGCGATCGCGCCCGGCTTCTTCCCGACCGCGCTCACCGCGCCCGTGGTGAACGACCCCGCTCGCTGGGAGAAGGTGGCCGAAAGCACCTTCGCGAAACGCAACGGCGAGCTTCGCGACCTTCGCGGCACCGCGGTCTTCCTCGCGAGCCGCGCCTCCGACTACGTGACCGGCCAGACGATCTTCGTCGACGGCGGGTTTTCCGCAGGATAGCGCCATGGTCCAGCGTCCGAAGCCGTTTGGAGGTCTTGAAGGGGACGCTACCCTTCAGTTGTCAAAGGGTGGTGCTCACTTCAACCAACTGAAGGGTAGCGTCCCCTTCAAGAGCACATGAAGGCACTCGTCTATACCGCCCCCCGGGAAGTCGTCCTGCGGGACGAGCCCGAAGCGCTCGCCCGCGAGGGCGACG
>CALEJW010000252.1 GCA_937898635.1 uncultured Pseudomonadota bacterium
GACGCGCAATGAACCGAGGGGTGCGAAACCGCCCTTCGAGCGCATGCGGAGAACCTCGAT
The DNA here is from genome assembly GCA_937898635.1 of uncultured Pseudomonadota bacterium. GTDB lineage: Bacteria > Pseudomonadota > Gammaproteobacteria > Burkholderiales > Usitatibacteraceae > FEB-7. The sequence goes on from CALEJW010000252.1 coordinate 61, forward strand.
TCGCCATCGCCCGGATCAGGGCGACCGGGCGATGAGCGTGCGGAAGCGCTTCACCGTGTCGCCGGGCGCGGGAAACTCCTCGATGCTGTCGTGGAGCAACTCCCAGCCGGCGAAGGGCGCGGCGAGTTCCCCGGGCCGGAAGAGGTAGTACTCGTCGGGGTCGAACATCGCGAGGAAGGTGGAGCCCTCGATCATCGCGTTCACGACCGCGACCCCGCCGGGGCGCACCGCGTCGCGCACGGCCTCCAGGCCCGCGAGCGCGTCCTCGCGCGCGAAGAACATGAGGAGCCCGATGCAGTTCACCGCGTCCCAGGTCTCGTCGGGCCGCCAGCCCTTCAGGTCGATCGCGCGCACCGGGATGTCGAAGCCCGAGGCGATCGCGCGCAGGGCGAGGTCTTCCACGGCGTTCTTGCAGGCGTCGTAGGCCGTCACGCGGGCGCCGCGCGCCGCGGCCGCGAGCGCGAGATTGCCGAGTCCGCAGCCGAGATCGAGAACGCTGCCCGTGAGGTGGGGCAAGGCCCGCTCCTCGAAGGGATTGAGCCTGTAGTCGTGCGAGGCGATCTGGCGCTCGAACTGGGCGCCGAAGAACTCGACCGCGCGGGACTTTCCGGAAGGCATGGTGAGCGGAAAGTCTACCCGAACGTCCCGGCGCCAAGTCGCGGCCGTGGCCGTGGCGCTGCGCGCCCGGAATCCCCGGAACGGCTCACCAGGGCTGGGGCTGGATCCTCGTCGTGCGCCCGCCCGGCAGCTGCACCGTGGCCGAAACGGGCGAAGTGAAGACGATGGTGAAGCTCCCGTCGCTGCCGGCCACGGTGGCCGGCGCGTAGGCGCAGGAGATGCACTGGCCGCCCCGGTAGCGGTCCAGCGTGGACGAGACCGTCACGCCCTCGCCCATGCGCGCGAGATGCCCCGCGGTGTAGTACCAGACGGGCTCGCCGTTCGCGCCATAACTGAACATCGTCGCCACCATCACCCCGTGCTGCACCTGGATGTTGTAGCCGGTACCCGATTCCTCCGGGTTCCACCACAGCCCGTTGAACGGCATGAAGGGCATCGGCGCGGCTCCGCCACCCGGCTGCGGGTTCGCGCCGGGGATGGTGTAGCCGGAGAGCATCGCCGTCTGCATGCCGTCGGTCATCCTCACGAGCCCCACGCCGGGCGCGTACCACACGTCGCGGACCACGCCGGAGCCGCGGTCCTCGCGCACGTGCAACGCGTTCGCGAAAGTGCCCGCGGGCGTGGTGACGGTCTCCGTCGCCTGGGCGCGGTAGCTGCTCGTGTAGCTGCGCGTTCCCATCATGCTTCCCGTCCCGTAGACCGCCGCTCCCCACGCCTCGGCGTTGCCGTAGCCGCCGCCCGGGCCTCCCATCATCGCCCCCGGCGTCACGGGGTTCTTCAGGAGCCACTCCGGGCTCGAGAAGGACATCATGGAGAAGAGCGTCCCCGAGGGATCGGCGCCGGTGCCGCCGAAGTAGCGCAGGCCGTCGGGGTCCATGCGGTAGAAGTCGGTCGCGTCCGGCGCGCAGGCCACGCCGGCGACGCAGGTGTAGGTCGTGTGCATCGCCGCGAGGCCCGCGTGGCCGGCCCAGGCCTGGCCCGTGCGGACGGTGACGGTGCTCGACGACCAGGGGCCGCCCGTGTGCGCGTACTCGTAGCGGGCGCCGTCGACGAGCGGGAAGTAGTGCGACGTCGCCAGCGCGCCGCCCATCATCTGGCCCATCGCGCCGGCGGGCGCGAGCAGGGCCAGGACGAATGCGGGAAGGATCCTCATGCGCTTTCCTTTCGGGGAGAGGCGGCGCACTCGAGGCACGCCATGGGGTGATTCTGTGGAGCGGGGAGCCTCGCTGGTTGATATGGCGCAAGAACCGGCCCGCAATGGAGGTGCGGATTCGCGAATCCTGCCTCGCGTCCCTCGCCGGATGACGGCGACATTACATTCGTGTCATGAAACGCGCCCCGCGCGGGACGCGGGCGACGGCCCTCACGGGCGCGCCGGCGCCTCGAGCCGGACCCGGCGCAGCCGCAGCGCGTTGCCGACCACCGACACCGAGGAAAGGCTCATGGCCGCCGCCGCGAAGATCGGCGACACGAGGATGCCGAGGAAGGGGTAGAGCACGCCGGCCGCGACCGGCACGCCGGCGGCGTTGTAGACGAGCGCGAAGAAGAGGTTCTGCTTGATGTTTCGCATCGTGGCGCGCGCGAGCCTCCGGGCCCGCACGATGCCGTCGAGATTGCCCTTCACGAGCGTGAAGCCGGCGCTCTCGATCGCCACGTCCGCGCCGGTGCCCATGGCGATGCCGACATCGGCCTGCGCGAGCGCGGGCGCATCGTTGACACCGTCGCCCGCCATGGCCACCTTCCGGCCTTCGGACTGCAACTCCTGGATGATGCGCGCCTTGTCTTGCGGCAGGACGTCGGCTCGGATCTCGTCGATGCCCAGCCGTCCCGCCACGGCACGCGCGGTCCGCTCGTTGTCGCCGGTGGCCATGATGATGCGGAAACCCTCCGCATGCAGGGCCTCGATCGCCGCGGGTGTCGTTTCCTTCACCGGATCGGCCACGCTCACGAGCCCGGCGATCGCGCCTTCGAGCACGACGAACATCACCGTCTCGCCCTGGTCGCGGCGGTCGTTGGCGACCTGCGCGAGGCCTGCGCCGTCAAGGCCGAGATCCTCGATGAGCTTCGCGTTGCCCAAGGCAACCTTTCGGCCGTTCACCACGCCCGTCACGCCCTTGCCCGTCACGGCCTCGAAGTCATCGGCCTTGAAGAGCTCGACGCCGCGCTCTTCCGCGCCGCTCACGATGGCCTCGGCAAGCGGATGCTCAGAGCCGCGCTCCAGGCTCGCGGCGAGCTGGAGGACTTCCGCCTCGTCGTGCCCGCCCTGCGGCAGGACGGCGACGAGCTTGGGCTTGCCGACCGTGAGCGTCCCCGTCTTGTCCACGATCAGGGTATCGACCTTCGCGAATCGCTCCAGCGCCTCGGCGTTTTTGATGAGGACCCCCGCCTGGGCGCCCCGGCCGGTGGCGGTCATGATCGACATCGGCGTCGCGAGGCCCAGCGCACAGGGACAGGCGATGATCAGCACCGCCACCGCGGAGACCAGCGCGTAGGCGAGCGCCGGCGCAGGTCCCCAGGCTGCCCACGCAATGAACGACACGACCGCGATGGCGATCACGACCGGCACGAACAGGCCGGCCACCTGGTCGGCGAACTTCTGGATCGGGGCACGGCTGCGCTGGGCATTGGCGACCATCTCGACGATCTGGCTCAGCATCGTGTCGGCGCCGACCCGCCGGGCCTCGATCACGAGGCTGCCGGTGCCGTTGATCGTGGCTCCCGTGACCGCGTCGCCGGCTACCTTCTCGACCGGGACCGGTTCCCCCGTGATCATGGATTCGTCGATCGAGGAACGGCCCTCGACGACTTCGCCGTCGACCGGCACCTTGTCGCCCGGGCGCACGCGCAACTTGTCCCCGACCTTCACCTCCTCCAGCGGCATCTCGGTTTCGGAGCCGTCCGGGCGGATCACGCGCGCCGTCTTCGGGGCAAGGTCGAGCAGCGCGCGGATCGCGGAACCCGTGCGCTCGCGCGCGCCGAGTTCCATCACCTGCCCCAGCAGGACCAGGACCACGATCACGGCGCCCGCCTCGAAGTACACGCCGACGTGTCCCTGGGCGTCGCGGAAGCCGCTCGGGAAGATCCCCGGCGCGAGCACGGCGACCAGGCTGAAAAGGTATGCCGCTCCCACGCCCATGGCGATCAGCGTGAACATGTTCAGGCTCCGGTTCACGACCGATTTCACGCCGCGCACGAAGAACGGCCAGCCTGCCCACAGGATGACGGGTGTGCCGAACACGAGCTCGGTCCACAACGCGGCGCGCTCGCCGAGCGCCTCGCGCAGGAACCCCAGGCCGACGAAGGGCCCCATCGTGAGCGCGAGGAGAGGCAGCGTGAGCGCGGTCCCGATCCAGAACCGGCGCTTGAAGTCGACGAGTTCCGGGTTCGGGCCCTCGTCCGCCGCGGGAACTCCCATGGGCTCGAGCGCCATGCCGCACAGCGGGCAGTCTCCCGGCGCATCTCGCACGATCTCCGGATGCATCGGGCACGTGTAGCGGGTGCCCTTCGGCGCGGCGGCGGCCGGCGGCTTCCGCGTGCCCTGCGCGTAGCGGGCGGGATCCGCGGTGAACTTGTCGTGGCATTTCCGCGAGCAGAAATGGTAGGTCTTCCCGCCGTGCTCCACGCTCGGCTTGCCGGCGCCGAGGGGTACGGTCATGCCGCAGACGGGATCCTTCGCGCTCGAGGCGCCAGCCGCTGCGGGATCGTGGCCGTCGTGGTCCGCGTGCGATTCGTGTCCGTGCGCCGAATGATTGTGGCCCTCGCCGTGCGGGCCGCCGCCGTGTTCCCTGGGGGTCGGGCTGTCCTTCATGATGGTCCTTTCCGGAATCTCGACTTCATTGTGGGGCCGAGTCCCGCTTCCAGCGCGGCAGGAAGGCGGGTGTTCGACTCGCGTAGCGGTTCCATGCTTCACCGTAGGTCGCCGCCGCTTCCGCCTCCTCGCGGCGCGCCAGGCGCACGTAGACGACCACGAGGACCGGGAACATGGCGAGCGTGACGAGCGTCGGCCACTGGAGCAGGAACCCCGCCATGATGGCGATGAAGCCCGCGTACTGGGGATGGCGGATCCGCGCGTAGGGCCCCGTCGTGGCGAGCTGGCCGCTCGATTGCGCCGCGTAGAGCACCCGCCAGGCCGACGCGAGCAGCCAGAAGCCGCCGAAGATGAATCCGCTCGAAAGCAGGTGGAACGGCCCGAAATGCGGATTCGAGCGCCAGCCGAACATCACCTCGAGCAGGTGGCCGGAGTCGTGGGCGAGGAAGTCCACGCCGGGAAACGTCCGGCCGAGCCAGCCCGAGAGCAGGTAGATCGTGAGCGGAAAGCCGTACATCTCCGTGAAGAGCGCGACGATGAAGCCCGAGTACAGGCCCAGCGTGCGCCAGTCCCGCCCCGTGCGCGGCTTGAAGAAGCTCGCCGCGAAGATGATGAAGACGGCCGAGTTGACCGCGACGAGCGTCCAGAGACCGTAGTCGGAGGCGGCGCCGGTCATGGCTCGCTCCCGTCCCTGCGTCCTTCCGGGGCGTCCGGGGCATTGCCGTGGCCGCCATGGCTGCCGTGCATGAAGAAGTGCATGAGCGGGCAGGCGAGCAGGATGAGCCACGGCAACCACTCCACCACGTGGGCCCGGTGCTCCAGCACGAAGAGGATCACGACGAATGCGGCGAAGCCGCCGAAAACCCACCAGGCGCGTCCGAACGCCTTGCTTCCGGCTTGCGCCGGTCGCGCCTGCCCGGGGGATTGATCGTGGGTATGCATAACGGTCTCCTGGTCGGGGTCGATCATCGCGTTCGGCTCCGGGTCACGAAGGCGCCGGCGCGATGGCGCACTTGACGGCGACCATGTCCCGCAGGGTGTCTTCCTCCTCGAGGAAGGCCTCGACCGCCCGCGGATCGAACTGGGAGCCGCTCAGGCGCAGGATCTCCGACTTCGCCGCGTCGAACCCCAGTCCGCGCCGGTAGGGGCGGTCGGAAGTCATCGCATCGAGCGTGTCGATCACCGCGAAGAGCCGCGCGCCGAGCGGGATCTGCTCGCCGGCGAGGCCGCCGGGATAGCCGCTGCCGTCGAATCGTTCCTCGTGGCACAGCACGATCCTCGCGGCTTCCTCGAAGCCCGGCACTGGCGCGAGAACGCGCCGACCCGCTTCGGGATGGCGCCGCATGAGGTCCCACTCCCCGTCATCGAGCGCCCCGCGCTTGAGCAACACCGCATCGGGAACGCCGATCTTGCCGACGTCGTGCAGCAGGGCGCCCCAGTAGACCTGGTGGAGGAGCGCCGGTTCGGCGATGAAGCGGCGCGCGAGGACCAGCGTGTGGCAGGCGACCCGCTTCGAGTGCAGTCCCGTCTCGTGCTCGCGCAGGTCCAGCGCGGCGGCAAGCGCTTCGGCGAATCCCTGATGGGCCGGATCGAGCGCGCCCGTGTCACCCTTGCAGCAGTCCAGGTAGCAGGATTCGCAGCACTGTCCGCCGCTGATCCGGCCGAGGGAAAGGACAGGAACGCCCGCGCCGCACAGGCTGCAGGCGTCCGCCGGGAGCGCAGCCGCCTCGCTTCGGGTCAATGCGGGCCGGTCCATGCTCGAGCCGATCCTGGAGGGCCTGCCGATCGGGCCGCGTTCCTATTTCGTCCCTTCGCCGGAGGGCGCCGCGGCGGCGCCGTGCATGCCGCCCATCATTCCCATGCCGCCCTGGGCGCCCATCATTCCCATGCCGCCCTGGCCGCCCATCATTCCCATGCCGCCCTGGCCGCCCATCCCTGCGCTGCCGCCCTGCATCATCGACCGGCCCAGCGCCATGTTCTCGCGCATCGTCTGCAGGTGTTCGGCGAGAAGCCTCTCGCGCTCGGCGGGGTCCTTCGCGCGGCGCACGTTCTCGAGCTGCTCCTGCATGCGCTTCACGTTCTCCTGCATGAGGTGCGCGGCCTGGTCCGCGGGAAGCTGCCCGGAGGGCGACGCAGCCGACATCGCGGGCCGGTCCTTGTCCGGGTGGTGAGCGTCATTGGCGAAGACGGCCGGCGCGAGCGCAAGTCCGGAAACGAGGGTCGTGATCAGGATGGCTTTCATGGTGTCTCTCCTGTCGTCGTGGATCGTGATTGCGGAGTGTTCGACCCATTGTGCCGACCGCGCGCGGACCAGGGGCTGACGAGAACCTTACAGTCCCGTAATGAAACGCGGCGCCCGATCCTCTCGCGAATCCCGCGAACCGCCTTGTAAGGTTCCCGTAATCCCCCGCTCAGGACGAAGCTCGCAGACTGGAACCCGTACCGGCCGATGCCGGTGCCGCTGCGAAATGTCAAATGAGGGAACAGACGTGGAATCCGAAAGCTTCAAGAGCCTCGCGTGGCTTCTGGTCTGGGGCGCGCTCTTCTACTTCATGATGCGCCGCGGCTGCGGCGCGCACATGATGGGCGGGCATGGCCACGGCGGGCACGGCGACGCCACTCCCCGCGACGAAGAGAAGGATCCCGTATGCGGCATGCCCGTGGATCCGAAGAGCGCCGGCGGCGCCGCGGTGCGCGATGGCCGGACCTACTACTTCTGCTCGGCCTCCTGCCGTGAAAAGTTCGAGAAGGCGCCCGAAAAGTATTCCGGCGCCGCCGACAAGGGCGCGCAGCACCGCGGAGGACACTCTCATGGGTAGGCTCGACTGGCGTGCCCTGGGCCTGGCCATGGGCTCGTTCCTTGCGGTCACCTACGTGCTGTGCGTGGCCTACGACCTGGCGTTCGACCAGCGCATGTACGAGACCTGGCTGAAGCTGTTGCCGGGATTCACCTGGATCACGTGGCCGAGCTTCCTGCTCGGGCTCGTCGAGTCGTTTCTCTACGGCATCTACGCCGGACTGCTCTTCGCGCCGCTCTACAACGTTTTTGCGTCGGTCCTCTCGCCCGCGCGAGCCGCCCGCGGCGATCTCCGCCGCGGCCGGTCCTGACGTGCCCGCGGCGTCAAACCGCCGACAAAGGAGGAAGTCATGTACGGAATGGAACACGGAGGCTGGATGTTCGGAGGTGGCTTCGTGATGCTTCTCTGGTGGCTGTTGCCGTTCGCGTTGGTGGTGGCGCTCGTCATGTGGTTCGCCAAGCGTTCCAACGCCACCCTCGCCGACAATGAGGCATCTCTCGACATTCTCAAGCAGCGCTATGCGCGCGGCGAGATCGGAGAAGACGAGTTCGGGCGAGTGAAGCGCGACCTCGGCGGCTGAGTGGCCCCTTCCAGAACGCCGGGCTCGGAAGCGGACGTCTCGGCAGACTTCGGCGAGCCGCCGGCCGACTGCGGCCGCCCGGCTGCGCGGGGCACCCTTCCGGGCAACCCGGCGCGAAGAACGATGCTTGTCGCGGCGACGACCGCCTTGGGCGGCATGGGCGTCGCCGCGGCCTCCCTGCCTTTCATCGGAAGTCTCCTGCCCAGCGAAAGGGCCAGGGCGGCTGGCGCTCCGGTGGAAGTCGACATCGGCAGGCTCGAGGACGGAATGCTGCTCACGGTGGAATGGCAAGGCAAACCCGTCTGGATCGTTCGCCGGACGCGGGACATGCTGCGCTTGCTTCCCGACAACGAGAGGCGCCTGGCCGATCCCGGGTCCGAGGTATCGCGACAGCCGGCCTATTGCAGGAATTCCGCGCGCTCGATCGAGCCGGAAGTCTTCGTCTGCGTCGGCATTTGCACTCACCTTGGCTGCGTCCCGACCTATCGGCCCGAAGTCGCGCCCGCCGATCTCGATCGCGATTGGCGAGGAGGCTTCTATTGCCCGTGCCACGGGTCGACCTTCGACCTTGCGGGAAGGGTGTTCAGGAACGTGCCCGCCCCCACCAACCTCGTCATACCCCGGCACCGATACGCGGCTCGATCCCGCCTCGTGATCGGTACGGACGACGAAGCATGAGCAAGACGACTCCGGAATCGGACGGCGGATCGGTTCGCGTCGTGGGCGCCGGCCCTGGCGGGCTTGCGGCCGCCATCACGCTGGCTCGCGCCGGAAGGCAGGTCGTCGTCCACGAGGCCCACCGGGAAGTCGGCTATCGCTTCCAGGGCGACCTGCAGGGGCTGGAGAACTGGACGAGCGGGGAGGACGTGCTCGTCCAATTCGAGCGCCTGGGAATCGCCACGGCGTTCGCCAACCTGCCGTGCCCGACAGGCACCGCGTTCGATTCGCGGGGCCGCCGGTACGCCTTTCGCAGCCGCGATCCCCTGTTCTACGTCGTGGAGCGCGGCCCCGGCCCGCGAACGCTCGACTCCGCGCTGCTCTCCCAGGCGCTCGCCCTCGGGGTCGACGTCCGCTTCGATCACCGGCTCTCGAAGGTCGACGGCCCGGCGATCCTCGCGACGGGCCCGCATGCCGCCGACGCCATCGCCGTCGGATACCACTTCGACACCGACATGGCCGATGGTTGCTGGGTGATCTGCGACGACGACCTGGCGCCCGAGGGATACGCCTATCTCCTGGTGATGCACGGGCGCGGCACCGTGAAGAGCTGCATGTTCACGGGCTTCAAGCAGGAGTCGCTGTACGTGACGCGCACCGTGGAGGCGTTCGAGCGCCTGGCTGGCCTCAGGATGAGCAATCCGCGCGCCCACGGCGGCGTCGGCAACTTCCGCATCCCGGTGTCGGCCTACTCGGGCCTTCGACCGACGGTCGGCGAGCAGGCCGGTTTCCAGGACACGCTCTGGGGATTCGGCATGCGCTACGCCATCGTCTCCGGCGTCCTCGCCGCCCGAAGCCTGCTCGAGGGCAGCGACTACGACGTCCTGTGGCGGCGCGAGTTCGGGGACTTGCAGCGCTCCGGCGTGGTCAATCGTGCGCTATTCGCCGCATTCGGCAACCGGGGCTATTCCTGGCTCCTTCGCCGCCAGGAGAAGTCGGCGGATGCGCGGGCGTTCCTTTCCGGCTTCTACCGACCCACGCTCGCCAGGCGCCTGTTGCACCCGTGGGCGACGTGGCGCTACCGCAGCCGCCGGCACGACGCGAGCTGCGATCACCTGGACTGCACGTGCGTCTGGTGCCGCTGCGCAGGCGAATACGCCTGACGGAGCGCTCGACCACCGTCTCGACGACGGTTCGGACTTCGGCCATGAGCAAGGGCACCATGGGAAGACGGGACTACAAGAAGTCGCTTCGCGGGCTTCAGATCGAGCTGGTGAAACTCCAGAACCACCTGATCAGGTGCGACGACAAGATCCTCGTCATCTTCGAGGGCCGCGACAGCGCGGGCAAGGACGGCGTCATCAAGCGCATCGTCGAGCACCTGAGCCCGCGGGAGACGCGCGTGGTCGCACTGGGCAAGCCTTCCGACCGCGACCGCGGCAGCTGGTACTTCCAGCGCTACGTGCCGCACCTGCCCGCCGAACAGGAGTTCGTGCTCTTCAACCGCAGCTGGTACAACCGCGCCGGCGTGGAACGCGTCATGGGATTCTGCACGAAGCGCGAGTACGCGCAGTTCATGGACACGGTGACGGACTTCGAGAAGATGCTCGTGAGGTCCGGCATACGGCTGTTCAAGTATTACCTCGACATCGGCAAGGCGGAACAGAGAAAGCGCCTTCGCGATCGCAAGCGCGATCCCCTGAAGCAGTGGAAGGTGAGCCCGGTCGACGGCAAGGCGCTGAAGCTCTGGGGCGAATACAGCCGCGCGAGGAATGCGCTCCTCGCGCGGACCCACCACGACGCGGCGCCGTGGACGGTGGTGCGCGCGGACGACAAGCGCCTCGCGAGGCTCAACGTGATCCGGGACCTGCTCTCCCGGCTCGATTATTGCGACAAGGACAAGCGCATTCTGCATCCCGATCCGGCGATCGTGTCGCGTTTCGATGTCGAACGGACAAGAAGCGGATTCGTCGCTCCATGAGGGCGACCGCCGGCGGGGCTGGCGATGCCGTGACCAGGAAGGGCCACGTCCTCGACCGCGCTCCCGCATGCCGGGGTTCGCGGCGGCTCCGTCCGGAGCCGCTCGCACGTTGCGCCTTTCGACCGCGCTCATCGTCGGTTGCCGAGCGACACCGATGACGAGTCCCCCGAGAACCGCGCTGAACACGGGGCCGTTCTTCTGGCTCATGGCATCGGTATTCGTGGTGGCGCTAGGTTATGGCGTCGCGCTGCCGGTACTGCCGTCGTTCCTGGAACGCCTGCTCGGGGACTCGGGACGATCTTCCTTGTCTTCGCACGTGGGCGTGATGACGGGGATCTACGCATTCTCGATGTTCCTGTTCGCACCGCTGTGGGGCCGGCTTTCCGACAGGGTGGGCAGGCGCCCGGTCATCCTGACCGGCCTGGGCGGATTCGTCGCGATGCTGGCAGCGTTCGGGCTTTCCCCGAACCTGTGGTTCGCCTACGCCTCGAGGGTCCTGGGCGGACTGTTCGCCGCGTCGATCCTGCCTGTCGCCGCGGCCTACATCGCCGACATGGGCGCGCCGGAGCTCCGCGCCCGACGGTTCGCCTGGATGGGCGCAGCCGGCCTGCTCGGATTCCTGGCGGGGCCGATGCTGGGCGGATGGCTGTCGGACCCGGACGGGCAATGGCTGCATTCCGCCGCGAGGCGCGCGGACGTGGCCCTGATCTCGTTGCCCTTCCTTGCGGCGTCGGCGCTTGGCGCGGCGGTCTGGGTTCTCGACTTCCTGGAGGTGCCGCGGCGCGCGCGAAGCCCCACCGAAATCGCGGCTGCCGTGGAACCGCCCGCACCGCAGGACTCGAAATCGGTGAACGTCCTGCTGATGCTCACCTTCCTCCTGACGCTCGGCCTGGGCAGCTTCGAGGTCGGACTCGTCCTGCACGGGCAGCAGATGCTCGGATTCGGCCCCGAGCGGCTCGGTCGGCTGTTCGTGGCCTGCATGCTGGTGATGGCCGCGACCCAGGGACTCGTGTTTCCCCTCCTGATCCGGCGTTGGCCTACCCGCCTCATCGCTCCGGCAGCTTTCGCGACCATGGCGATTGGCCTGCTTTTCCTGCCATCGACGTTCGGGTTCGGGTGGCTCGTGGTCGCGATCGGCCTTGTCGCCGCGGGGTCCGGACTGCTTGCGCCGATCATGAGCTACCGGACGTCGCTCGCCGCCGGTTCCGCGCAGGGCGCGGCGCTGGGAAGGCTCGCCGCAGCGACGAGCCTGGGCCAGGCGTTCGGGTCGGTCCTCGCCGGCCTCGGATTCGGATTGATCGGACGCGGGCTTTTCTGGGCAACGGCCGGCGTGCTGCTGGCCGGCGCGGTTCTCAGCGCAGGGAAACTGCTGGACCACGAGATCCCGCCAGCAGGCAGCGCAACGCGCTCCTAGGCGAGGCGTTCCCCGATGGAACTGCACGGCTTCTTCCTGCTCATCGCGATCATTCTGCTGGGCGCGCGTCTTCTATCCGAAGGGGCAGCGCGTCTCGGAGTGCCTTCAGTCGTGGGAGAGCTCGCGGCAGGTCTGATCCTGGGGCCGTCGCTCCTGGGCTGGATTTCGCCCACCGAGACTCTGGAGATCCTCGCCGAGATCGGCATCATTCTCCTGCTGTTCGAGGTAGGCATGGATACCGACGTGTTTCGCCTTGCGAAGGCCGGCGCAAAGCCGGTGGTGGTGGCATTCGCCGGCTTCGGCCTGCCCTTCCTCTTCGGCGCGGGCGTGAGCCACTACGGTTTCGGACTGCCACCGATTCCCAGCCTCTTCATCGGCGGCACGCTCACGGCGACCAGCATCGGAATCACGGTGCGAGTCCTCACCGATCTCAAGCGGCGATCCTCGGACGAAGCTCAGATCGTGATCGGCGCCGCCGTTCTGGACGACGTCCTTGGCGTCATCGCGCTCGCCTTCCTGTACGAGTTCGCGGTGAAGGGCGATATCACGCCGGCCCTGGCGGGCCAGGTGAGCCTTTACATCGTGCTTTTCCTGTTGCTCGCTCCAATCGCTGCGAAGATGATGGCCTGGGCGATCGAACACCTCGACCGTAGAAGTGCCTCGCCGGGCCTGTTGGTCACGATGACACTGGGCCTGATCATGCTGTTCAGCTACCTGGCGCACCTCGTGGGCGCGCCCGTGATTCTGGGCGGCTTCGCCGCAGGGATCGCGATGGGCCAGCGCTTCCAGTTGAGCATGGCGCGACGGCTGGGATTCCCGTTCACCGCGGCGATCAACCGCGTGCTCGCCGCCTCCCCCGCGCTCTCGGAACGACTGGAACATCAGTTCCGGCCGTTGATCCACGTCTTCACGCCGGTTTTCTTCGTGATGGTGGGCGCATCTCTGGACTTCCGCGCCGTCGACTGGGGCTCGGATTTCGTCTGGCAGCTCGGCTCGGCGCTTCTGGTCATCGCGGTTTCCGGCAAGTGGCTTGCCGGCTACTGCATTCGCGAGACACGCCTTCGCCAGGCCGTGATCGGCCTGAGCATGGTTCCACGCGGAGAAGTCGGCCTGATCTTCACGCAGGTGGGACTGTCGAACGGTGTCCTGAATGCCGAGCTCTACGCCGCGCTCCTGCTCGTGATCGTGCTCACGACGGCGCTTCCGCCGTTCGCCCTGAAGGCAATCTACTCCCGGTGGGGTCGACATTCCGGACTGTCGACGTAACTGACTGCCCGGGCCCCGGAATCGAGAAGCGGGGATTTCGTCGTCGCCCGTGGGAGAGCCAAAACGGAATCGAGCGGAGACGTTCACGGGGAAGAGCCATTGCGGCTCTCGCCCGCCACGCGAGGAGATCGCCATGAGCCACATCGCATTGCGCATTTCGATCGGGAGATCTCTCGCCGTCGCAGCACTCGTATCGTCGACAGCGGGGTTCGCCCAGGCTCCACTGACGGCGCCTGCACCGAAAACCGGTCCCGCGAGCGAAGCTTCCCCCATGTTCCAGCGGCACCACGCGATGGCTGGAATCATGAGGGACATGGCCAGGGAAATGGGCCGGATGCAGGACGACGTGGCGAAGACAGGCCTGAAGCCAGAAAAGCGCGAGCATATGGCCGCAAAGGTGAAGAGGATGTCCGAAATGATGTGGCTCATGTCGGGCGCCGTCGATCGGCCGACCATGAAGTAGCCCGAAATGCGCCGGCAGTTCGACGCGATGCGCCGGCAGATGGATGAAATGTCCCGGTCGCATTCCGGAGCAGGGCCGGTCCCGGCCGCCCAATGTCGCCGTTCCGGCCCACCGAAGCCCGGAACGCGGCGCCGCAGCTGACGATTTCGCACGAACTTGTAATTCGCGCGTATTCGACCGGTAAGCGACCGGCCAATACATTGAAAGCGTACCGGCCATCGCCGGTCCCGCCCGGGAAGGGCGGAAACCTCGCAGGAGGACAAGAACATGACTACTCACAAGCTCGCGACCGGCTTGGCCATCGCGCTCTGCGCTCCCATTGCCGCAATGGCGGGCGAATTCTTCGAGACCACCAACGACGAGGCCGGATCGCGCATCGTCACGCCGCGCTTCGGCGCTCCCACTACGGGCAGCGCGCCCGCCGCGAGCACCGCACTGCGCGTCGGCGCCGTCTCCGCGGACCGGCAGTACGTTTTCCTCGGCGACGAGGGCGGATGGCAGCTCCGCCCGATGGAGTACCGATTCGAAGGCGGGAGCCTCGTCCACGTCGACGACCCCGTGGGACACATGACCCGGCTCGCCGACAACTCGCCGTTCACGCCCGAGCTGCGCCTCGCCTTCCAGCACTCGCGAGGCCAATGACGGGAGTGCGCGGCTTCGGCCGCACATGCCTGACAGCGACCGAACGAACTTGTAACGCGCCCGTTGCCCTTCCGTCACCTGCACGCTCCTAGGGTGGAGGCATGCCGGATTCTCCGGTATCCGCCACTCAGCGCGGCGGCAACGGTCCGGGAGGAGCGAGCCCGCATTCGCGATCGCGTGCGTCAAGCGTCGGGTGCCGCCGAAAGCGCACCCTTCGCCGCGCACGCGGGCCGACACGGCGCGATCCTCCGTTTCCAAGGGGGAAGCAAGAATGAAACGTAGCGCAATGTCCATGGCCGGCGCGATCATGGCCGGCGCCCTGCTGGCGCCCGGCGTCACCCGGGCCGCCGACGACGCGGCCGCTCTCCGGGCGGAGATCGAGGCCCTGAAGAAGGAGGTGCAGGAACTGCGAAGCCTCGTGAAGGGGCGCATCGCCGAGACCGCAGCCGGCCAGGCACCTCGGCCGGCCGGGCCGAAGGATCTCAGCACGACGGTCCTCGGCGCGACGGTGACGCTCTACGGCACGCTCAATGCCGATGCCGGCACGGTCGAGCGGACCGGCGCCACCGCGAGCGCGACGGCGCTCAACAGTCTCGTCGGCGCGCCGGGACTCTCGCCTTCGAACTCGCCTTCGCGCTCGATCCTGCGCTCGAACTCCTCGAACTTCGGCATCCGCGGCGTGCGCCCGATCGCCGGCGGAGTGAGCGCGGTGTTCCAGGTGGAGACCTCCGTCGCCGCGGACGGGGGCTCGGGCACCGTCGGAGGACGCGACACCTTCCTCGGCCTGGTCGGCAGCTTCGGTTCCGTGCTCTACGGGGGAAACATCGACAGCCCCTACAAGCGCGCCGTCCAGGGCAAGGATCCGTTCTTCGCCACCGGCATCGCGACGCAAAAGGGGATTCTCGGCAGCCCCGGCTTCAACGTGACCAGCGTGAACGCCGTCGCGGGGACGACCATCGGTGGCAACGCGGCCGGTGCCCAGCAGCAGAACGCCGGCTTCGACACCCGGCTGAACAACCTGGTTATGTACCGAAGCCCGGTCTTCGCCGGCTTCTCGGGTGAATTCGCCTACGGCCTGAACGAGCAGAAGACCGCGAGCGGGATCAAGCCCTCGGTGATTTCCGCGGTCGCGCGCTACGACCGGGGGCCCTGGTTCGCGAGCTACGCCTACGAGGAGCGCGAGGACGTCTTTGCCTTGAATTCACTCCAGACGCTCGTTCCCGGCACGGGATCGACCGGAACGCTGTTCGCCCCCCCCGCGGGCGCGTCATCCAAGGACAGCGCCAACAAGGTCGGCGTGGGCTACAAGCTCTTCTCCAGCACGGAATTGCTGCTGGTCTGGGAGAACCTCAAGTACACGACGAGCGTCGGGGCGGTGCGCGAGTACGAGCGCGACGCGTGGGTGGGATCGGTCAACCACCGCATGGGACGGCACCATGCCATCGTGAGCTACGGCAAGGCCGAGGCGGGCAGCTGCAGCCTCGCCTCCGGCAATGCATGCTCGACCCGCGGTCTGGGTGCGGAGCAGTGGGCGCTGGGGTACGTCTACGACGTGGATCCCTCGACGTGGCTCTACGCCTTCTGGACGCAGATCAGGAACGAGGAGGCGGCGGCGTACAACTTCGGAGTCTCCGGTGCGCCCGCGGCCGGAGTGGGCGCCGATCCCAAGGGACTGGCGCTCGGCATCCGCTACAGGTTCTGAACCGGTGGCACAGGGCGGCGTCCTCGGGATTCTTCCCGGGGGGCGACCGCCCGCAGCTTGAGGCCGACGGGAGCGTTCGCGTTTCACCGTGCCCAGGGACGAGCATTCGGTGCCGGGCGCTCCCGTCTTTTTTGGGCCTCGAGGAGCTCGGGCGAATCCGAAATGGCCTGACAGCGATGTAACCGCCGCGTCGGCGGGCGGTCAACGCCCACCCCTTAGAGTGGGAACCGTACCGGCCATCGCCGGGCCCGCCGCCGGAAGCGACGGACGACCACTCGAAGGAGCACATCATGAGCATCCGCAAAACCCTCACCACCCTCGGCTTCGCCATCGCGTTCGCCACTCCCGTCGCCGCCCTTGCGGACGTCACGTGGGAAACCACCAACGACGAGGCCGGCTCGCGCATCGTCACGCCGCAGTTCGGCGCCCCCACCACGGGCAAGGCGCCCGCGGCGAACACCGCCCTGCGCGTCGGCGCCGTCTCCGCGGACAGGCAGTACGTCTTCCTGGGCGACGAGGGCGGCTGGCAGCTTCGCCCGATGGAGTACCGCTTCGAGGAAGGCCGCCTGGTCCACGTCGACGACCCCGTCGGCCACATGCACCGCCTCGCCGACAACTCGCCGGTCTCCGCCACGCAGCGGGCCGCGCTCGAGCGCGGCGGCGCGTGACCCGTGGGTCCGTCCCTCGAGACGAGCGGGCCGGATCCCCTCCGGCCTGCTGCTCGGTCCGGCCCCAGAGCGAAGCACGCGAAGATGACGATCTCCCGACATTTCCGTCATGGGCACGCAATGTCGGCGTCATCCGGGCGCCACTAGTCTTCGATGTCCCGACGCCTTCGCGTGCATGGAGCACCCGGGCAGGGGCCGCCGGCGAATCCCGCCTGATCCACTCCGAAAGGAACTGAAAATGAAATATCTCGATGCCATCGCCGTCTCGCTGACGGCAGCTTCCCTGGCCATGGCTCCAGCGGCGTTCGCCGCGGACTCCGCGCAGAAGTTCGACATGCACAAGTTCATGCAATCCTGCGACATGAACCACGACGGCATGATGTCCAAGGCCGAGATGCTCAAGCACATGGAAATGATGTTCGACAAGTACGATACGAAGAAGTCGGGCAAGCTCGACAAGAAGCAGACGGAGCAGTTCCTCAAGGATCTCACCGGTTACAGCGGAGCCTGAGATCTCCTGGGCCCCGGGGCCCGCGTTCCACGACAGCCGGCGCGTCGCGCCGGGTCCCTATCGCGAATCCGCGGCAGGGGCGCCGGCCGGCGCCGTCGCGCGACAGAAGGCGAGCGTTCCGAAGGTCGTGCCCATGGCTCCGACCTGCCGCGCGTCCGCGAAGCCGGCTTCCCGAAGTTCGGCGGGAAGCCTTCCCTCGACGTTGTCGCGGGTATTCGCGAAGCCGTCGAGGATCCGGACCGGCAGGAAGAGGAACGCCATCAGCGGGTTCGAGGCTCGCCCCCAGTCGACCACGTGGAACTCGCCACCGGGACGCAGGACGCGCCTTGCCTCCGACGCCGCCTTCGACTTGTCCTGCGGGGACAGGTGGTGGAACAGCAGGCTGGAAACGACGCGATCGAAACTCGCGTCCGGGTAGGGAAGCCGCGTGGCGAGCCCGAGGTCGAACCGGATCGAGGCGCCCAGGGCGAGGGCCTTGCGTTTCGCGATCGCCAGGACCTCGGCGTCGGCGTCGAGCCCGGTCACCCCGACGTCGCGGTTGCGCGTCGCGATCATCGCCGCGAGGGTGCCCGTTCCGCAGCCGAGGTCGAGCACCTCGTGGCCCGGGGCGATGGCCGCCTGTTCCAGCAGCACCCTCCGGAAGGTCCCTTCCCTCATGAGGAGCGCCATCACGGAATCGTAGAGCGGGGTGAGGAACGCGAAGCCGAGGGCGGGGACGATCCTGCCTGCGCCGCCAGGCTCGCCGGGAGAGGGCTTCACGATTCCGGCTCCTTCGCACCCGTCACGGCCGGCTTTCGCGCGAGGTGCAAAGCAACTCCGTGGCCACCTCCCGAAGCAGCCTCCAGCCCGACATCGCCATCAGCGCCGCGATCGCGAGCGGCAGCGCGCACCAGCTCCATTCCGAAACCGGAATCACCGAAACCGTGGCGACGACGGCGGCCACGAGCGTAGCCCAGGCCATCCCCGCGCCGCGCCGCGGGGCCGCCGCGCCTTCGTCCCACGCGATCGCGAGGTAGGCTCCGGCCGACGCGGCAAGCAGGCCCGCGCCCGCGAGCGCCGTCCCGTGGGAGGGTTGCCAGTATCCGAGGATGGCCGCGCCCGTCGCGAGCGCGAGCGCCCCGGCGCCCAGCAGGGAGCCGATGCCCGCCAGCGCGCAGCGTATCGACGCGCGGAAAGGATCGGCGGGCGCGTCGGCGTCCATCCGCAGGTAGAAGGCGCACAGCGCCAGCGGGCCCGACGCGGCGAGCACGAGGCAATCGCGCAGGAACACGCCCGCCGCCAGCGTGGCGAGCGGAAGGCCCCACGCCAAGCCCGCACCGGACCACAGGCGCGTCACGTTCGCCGGAGTCTCCTACTTGGCGGGCTCGAGGGCGGTCACCGTGTAGGCGCCCGACTGTTCCTCGGCCGCGAAACGCACCTTGTCGCCGACCGCGACCTTCCCGAGCAGGGCCGGGTCCTTCACCTTGAAGACCATCGTCATCGGCGGCATGCCGAGGTTGGCGATGGGGCCGTGCTTGAGCGTGATCTTGCCGGCATCCTTGTCGATCTTGCGGACCTCGCCCTCGGTCGCCGGCGCCATGGCCATGGGAGCACCGGCCATGGGCTTGTGCATCGTCCCGTGATCCATGCCGTGGGACTGCGCGAATACGGGGCCGGCGGCAAGGCCGAGGACGGTCAGGAATGCAAGGGGCTTCTTCATCGGGGTCTCCTGAAAGCGGGTGGAATATCGGGTGGCGGAATTCAGCGGGCGGCGACGACGATGCGGCCGATCATTCCCGCGTCGAAGTGCCCCGGCACGAGGCAGCCGAAGTGGAACTCGCCCGCCTTCGTGAAGGTCCAGGTGATCTCCTGAGACTTGCCGGGGGGCACGTGGGCCATGTACGGCTCGTCGTGCTCCATGCCCGGGAACTTCTTCATCATCTCGCCGTGCTCCTTGAGCGCCGCGAGCGAGCCGAGGACCATCTCGTGCATCACCTTGCCACCGTTTCGCACGACGAAGCGGATCGTCTCGCCCTGCCGCACGCGGATCTCGGCGGGGCTGAAGCGCATCGCGTCGCTCATGCCCACCTCGACCGTGCGGTCCGCCTTCGCGGGATCGCCCTGGCGGCCGAAGGCGTGCTCTTCCATCGACATCGGCTTCGCCTTGGCGGGCTTGCGGTGCTTCTCGTCGCCGTGGGCGAGCGCGTTCGCGCCCGCGAGGCAAAGCGCAGTCGCGGCGGCGAGGGTGGCGAGTCTCTTCATGGGTCTTCTCCCGGGGTGGTGGATCGTCAATGGCCGGAGTGTCCGGTGGGCTTGCGCACTTTCATTTCCATCTCCGGCCCCTGGCGCGAGGCCGGCATGGATTGCCCGCCCTCGGAGCGGAACCGGGCCGGCTGGGCGAGGGGCCCCGTCCATTCGTAGGCTTGCGTGCCCGCCGGCTGCTTGTACCAGCCCGGGTCGCGATAGTCTCCCGGCTTCTGGTCGCGGCGCACCTTGAACACGGTGAACATCCCGCCCATCTCGACCGCGCCGTAGGGGCCGGTGCCCGTCATCATCGGCAGCGTGTTGTCCGGCAGCGGCATCTCCATCTCGCCCATGTCGGCCATGCCGCGCTCGCCCATGACCATGTAGTCCGGCACGAGGTCGGTGATCTGCGTCACGAGCTTCCGGTGGTCCACGCCGATCATCGTCGGCACGTCGTGGCCCATCGCGTTCATCGTGTGGTGCGACTTGTGGCAGTGGAAGGCCCAGTCGCCCTCCTCGTCGGCCAGCAGCTCGATCTGGCGCATCTGGCCCACGGCGACGTCGGTGGTCACCTCGTACCAGCGCGTGGACTTCGGCGTCGGCCCCCCGTCGGTGCCGGTCACGAGGAACTCGTGGCCGTGCAGGTGGATCGGGTGGTTGGTCATGGTGAGGTTGCCCATGCGGATCCTCACCTTGTCGCCCAGCCGCACGTTGAGGGAATCGATGCCCGGGAAGGCGCGGCTGTTCCACATCCACAGGTTGAAGTCGAGCATCGTGTTGACCTTGGGCGTGTAGCTGCCGGGGTCGATGTCGAAGGCGTTCAGCAGGAAGCAGAAGTCGCGGTCCACGGGATCGATGAGCGGGTGCCGGCCTTTCGGGTGCGTCACCCAGAAGCCCATCATGCCCATGGCCATCTGCGTCATCTCGTCGGCGTGCGGGTGGTACATGAAGGTGCCCGGCCGGCGCGCGACGAATTCGTAGACGAAGGTCTTGCCCACCGGGATCTGCGGCTGGTTGAGCCCTCCCACCCCGTCCATGCCGTTGGGTATCCTCTGGCCGTGCCAGTGGATCGTCGTGTGCTCGGGCAGGCGGTTGGTGACGAAGATCCGCACACGGTCGCCCTCGACCACCTCGATCGTCGGGCCCGGGCTCTGCCCGTTGTAGCCCCACAGGTGCGCCTTCATGCCCGGCGCGATCTCGCGCACCACGGGCTCGGCGACGAGGTGGAACTCCTTGACGCCGTTCGCCATCCGCCAGGGCAGCGTCCAGCCGTTGAGCGTCACGACGGGGTTGTAGGGACGCCCGCTGGGCGGCACGAGCGGCGGCTGCGTCGCGGCCTTGTCCATGATGACCGGCTCGGGCAGCGCGGCCAGCGCCGCGCGGCCCACGGAGGCCGCGGCCAGCGCGACGCCGGCCACGCCGGCGTTGCGGAAGAAGTCTCGTCGCGAGGTCATGGGTCGGTTCCTCCGGTCAGTGGCCCGCGGCCGTCTCGGGCTGCGCGGCGGCCGCGCGCGTCCCCGCCATTTCGCCCACGGGCCCGATCATCGCCATGCGCAGGTCGGCCTCCGCGGTCCAGAAGTCGCGCAGCGCGTCGACGTAGCCGGCCACGCTCGCGATCTGGGCGCGGGTGTCGGCGAGCAGGTCGAAGACGCCGATGAGCATGCCGTTGTAGCGCAGCACGTTCTCCTCGGCGATGCGCTTGCGAAGCGGCACGATCTCGTCGCGGTAGTGCCTCGCGATGTCGTGGGTGAGCCGGTAGCCGAGGTAGGCCTCGCGCACTTCCGAGCGCGCGTTGACCGCGGTTTCGGCCGCGCGCGCGAGCGCCTGGCGGTAGATCGCCTCGGCCTTGGCGACGCGCGCCGTGCCCCAGTCGAAGAGCGGCAGCTCCAGCGCGATCTCGTAGCCCTTCTTGTAGGGGTCCGACTTCTCGCCCTCCAGGACCCGCGCCGGGCCGAACTCGAGCACGTTCACGAAGCGCGTCGCCTTCGCGAGGCCGAGGTTTCGCGCGACGGCCTCGGTCTCCAGCACCGCGGCGCGCACGTCCAGGCGCTGCGCGATCGCCTCGCGCTCGACCTCGGGCCGCTCGTCGGCCGCGGCGGGCAGGTCCGGAAGGCGCTCGGGCAGCTCGAACCGCGCCCGCTCGCCCCACAGGCCCAGCAGGCGGACGAGGCGCTCGCGCGCCGCGCTCCGCGCGTGTTCGGCGCGCGCGGCGTTGAGCGCGGCCTCGGCGAGGAACCCCTGCTCGCGGGCGCGGGCGAGGGCGCTCCAGTTGCCCGCGAGCTCCATGCGTCGCGCGAGTTCCGCGCCGGCGTCCGCGGCCTTGCGGACCCGCTGCATGTAGCGCACCGTCTCCTCGGCCGCGACCGCGGCGATCCAGGCCTTGCGGGCCTGCGCCGCGAGCCGCAGCACCTCGAGGGCCGCCGCGCGCCGAGCGCGCTCGAAGCGGCGCTTCTCCACCTCGAGCGCGAGGGGAGCGGTCACGAGCGAGAGGACGTTGAAGGTGAGCGCCTGCTCGATCTTGTAGTCGTGGCCGAGCTTCGCCCGGAACATCGAGAAGTGCGGGTTGGGCAGGCGGCCGGCCTGCACGAGGTCCGCCTCCGCCATGCCCAGCTCCGCGAACGCGGCCTGCAGGCCCTGGTTGTTGAGGATCGCGACCTGCACGGCGTCCTCGACGCCGAGCGGGCGCTTCGCGAGGAGCTCCGCGACCCGCGCTTGCAGCGCGCCCTGCTCGCCCTCGGTCCGTGCCCAGGCGGCCTCGACGCCAGAGCGCGCGCGGACCTCCTCCGCCACGCCGGCGAAGCCGCCGTCGGGACTGAAGGAAGCGCAGCCCGCCACGACGAGCGCGGCGGCAACGACGATCGCCGGGCGGCCGGCCCGGCCGAATGTCTTCCCCATCGTCTCCCCCTTCGTTCGGGTCTGGTCTATTTCGGCGAAGTCCCGCCGTGGTGGTGCATGGCGGGCGGCGCGGCGGGCGCCTTTTCCTTGCCGGCCGGCGCCTGCGAGGCCTCGTAGGCCTCCCTCGCGTAGGCCCTCCAGCCGCCGATCCGGGCGACCTCGTCGTTCGCTTCCTTCCATCCCGTCGCCTTGGCGTCGGCATGGGGGCGGTATCCCGCGAAAGGCGAGCGGTA
>CALEJW010000253.1 GCA_937898635.1 uncultured Pseudomonadota bacterium
AGCGTCTCGAGGCCGATGCGCAGCGCCTCGGGCAGCCGGGAGCGCACCACTTCGGTGAGGCTCCCGCCGTAGTCCATGAGGACGGCCGGCTGCACGCCGACCAGCACGGCCCGCTCGGGCGCCTGGCCGGAGAGCTGGGCGAGCGCGAGCACCTCCTGGAAGCTCGACTGGTGCAGGCTCATCTTGCCGATCCCGAGGTAGGACGGGATCTCGCCGTCGCGCACCACCTGGAGCGTGCCGGGCGCGAGGCCGTAGTCGATCGCGTCGAAGACGAGGAGCCGCCGCGCGGCCTGCACGTGGGGCAGCAGGTAGAGGCCCTGGGTGCCGCCGTCCATGAGGGTGACGGCCTCGGGAAAGCGCCAGCCCTCGTTCAGGGCGGCGACGGCGCGCACGCCGAAGCCCTCGTCCGCCCACAGGACGTTGCCGATACCCAGCACCAGGATTTCCGTCGCCACGGGCCTCGCCTTGTAACGTTCGCGGTTACAACGCGACCATGATCGCGCGGCTGCGGAAGGTCCCGTTGACGAGGGTCAAGCAGGGAGGGCCGCCGGGCGAAATAAAGCGCCGGCGGGGGCCCGGGAAGGGCCCCTGCCCCGTTGCCGCGGCCCGGCTACTTGAGCAGTTTCATCGCCTGGTGGACATCCCAGGCGATCTGCAGCTGCATCCAGAACTCCGGCTCGGTGCGGAAGTAGGCCGCGAGGCGCACGGCCGTGTCGGGGCTCACGCCCCGCTTGCCGCGGATCAGCTCGTTCACGCGCCGGCGCGAGATCCCCAGCGCGTCCGCGAGGGCGAGCTGCGTGAGCTTGAGCGGCTTCAGGTAGCGCGTGTCGAGGAAGTAGCCGGGGTGCACCGGCTCCCGCCTCGACCGCGGCCGCGCGGGCCCGGCTGCGCGGGCTCCTCCCCGGCGGTCCGCGGCGTCTGCCTTTCCCATGGCCTGCAGGACGGCGCCCATCTCAGTTCTTCACGTCGCGCCAGCCGCTGATCATGCTCGAGACCACCGTGAGCCCGGAGGTGATGTCCTCGCGGATCACGAAATAGAGATGCACCATCGTGAACCAGAAGAGGTACCAGGCGCACAGGTGGTGCCAGGTGTGCACGTCCTGGCTCTGCCCGAAGAGCGGGATCACCCAGGAGGTGAAGAGGGTGTTGGCCCACGACCCGTGGAGCGTTCCCTCGCCGTAGAGCGCGAAGCCGGTCACGATCATGAAGACGGCGCCCAGCACGTACATGCCGAACATCGCCGCCATCGCGAGCTGGTTGTGGCCGAGGTGCCAGTCGTTCTTCGGGCGGATGAAGAGGTAGTGCCCCACCACCCGGAAGAAGGAGCGCCACCACGACGCGTTCAGCATGTAGACCGGCACGAGGAAGATCTCGCGCGCGTGCCGGTTGCCCACGAACGCCCAGTAGAGGCGGAAGAGGAAGGCCAGCGCGAACACGTAGGCCGCCGCGAAGTGGGCGAAGCGGATGTAGCCCATCAGGTAGTTCTCGCTCGCCTCCCCCGGCACCGAGGGCAGCGGGGAACCGATGAAATACCCGGTGCCCCACAGCACGATCATCGCGAGCGCCATGAGCCAGTGCCACAGGCGCACGGGCGCTTCCCACACGTAGGCGGGAAACTTGAGGTCCTTGCCTTCGATCGACATGGCTGTCTCCGGTTAGCGAACCTGGACGCGGGTGATCTCCTCGCCCTGGGGCGAGATGACGTGCGTCGCGCACGCGAGGCAGGGGTCGAAGCTGTGGATCGTGCGCAGGATCTCCAGCGGGTGCTCGGGCTTGGCCATCGCCGTGTTCATGAGGGAGGCCTCGTAGGCGCCGATCTGGTTCTTCCCGTCGCGCGGGCCCGCGTTCCACGTGGTCGGCACGATGCACTGGTAGTTGTCGATGCGCGTGTCCTTGATGCGGATCCAGTGCCCGAGCGCGCCGCGCGGGGCCTCGCAGTAGCCCGCGCCCTTGGCCTCCTTCGGCCAGGTGGCGGGTTCCCACTTCTCCACGTTCGCGGTGTCGAGCTTGCCGGCCTTGATGTTGGCCATGAGCTTGCCGTAGAAGTGCTTCATCTTGTGCGCGGCCCAGGAGGCCTCCAGCCCGCGCGCGGCCGTGCGGCCGAGCGTGGAGAAGAGCGCGGCGATGGGCACGTCGAGCTTCCTGAGCACCATGTCCACGGGCTCCTTGAACTCGGGGTTGCCCGAGGCGTAGCCGACGATGTAGCGGGCGAGCGGGCCCACTTCCACGGGCTGGCCCTTGTAGCGCGGGCTCTTCACCCACGAGTACTTGGCGCTCTCGTCGAACTCCTGGACGTTCGTCTTCGAGCCCTTGGTTCCCGGGCCCAGCACGAAATTGGGATCGGTCACGCCGTCGAAGGGGTGCAGGCCCTTCGACTCGTCGGCGTACTTGTACCAGGAGTGGTTCACGAACTCCTGGATCATGGCCGGGTCCTTCAGGTCCACCGCGTGGATGTTCTTGAGATCCCCGCCGAGGATCGCCCCGCGCGGCATGAGCAGCGACTTGTTGGACTGGTCGTTGGCGATGTCCGGGAAGTCGCCGTAGCTCATCACGTTCATGCCCGAGATGCCGCCGCCGATGGCGCCCCAGTGCTTGTAGAACGAGGCGATCGCGAGGAGGTCGGGGATGTAGACGTTGTCGATGAAGTCGATCGTGTCGTCGATGATCTTCGCGACCATGTTGAGCCGTTCCATGTTCACCGCGCCCACCGCGCCCGCGCGGTCGACGTTGATCGAGCACGGCACGCCGCCCACCAGCCAGTTCGGGTGCGGGTTCTTGCCGCCGAAGATCGTCTGGATCTTCACGATCTCCTTCTGGAAGTCGAGCGCCTCGAGGTAGTGGCCCACGGCCATGAGGTTGGCTTCCGGCGGCAGCTTGTAGTCGGGGTGGCCCCAGTAGCCGTTGCGGAAGGGCCCGAGCTGGCCCGACTCCACGAACTTCGTCAGGCGCGCCGCGAGGTCGCGGTAGTAGCCCGGGGAGGAGTTCGGCCACTTCGAGATCGACTGCGCGAGCTCCGAGGTCTTCTTCGGGTCGGCCTTGAGCGCGGAGACCACGTCCACCCAGTCGAGGGCGTGCAGGTGGTAGAAGTGCACCAGGTGGTCCTGCGCGTAGAGCGTGGAGTGCATCAGGTTCCTGATGATGTTCGCGTTGTCCGGGATCTGGATCGCGAGCGCGTCCTCGACCGAGCGCACGCTCGCGAGCGCGTGCACGCCCGTGCAGACGCCGCAGATGCGCTCCACGAACGCCCAGGCGTCCCTCGGGTCGCGTCCCTTGAGGATCACCTCCAGGCCGCGCCACATGGTCCCCGTGGAGACCGCGTTGGTGATCACGTTCTTCGC
>CALEJW010000254.1 GCA_937898635.1 uncultured Pseudomonadota bacterium
TGCCGCCCTTCGTGACCTTCACGGCGCAGTACTTGAGCTCCGCGATCTTGCCGAAGGGGTCGAGCGCCGGGTTGGTGAGGAGGTTGGCCGCCGCCTCGTAGAAGGCGAACGGGATGAAGATCGAGCCGCGCGGCGTGCCGTCGTCGGCGCGGGCGGCGAGCGCGATCTCGCCCCGGCGCGAGGCCACGGTGATCACGTCGCCGGGAGCGGCGCCCAGCGCGTCGAGGTCGAGCGGGTGGAGCGAGGCCACCGCCCGCGGCTCGATCGCGTCCAGCACCGAGGCGCGGCGCGTCATGGAGCCCGTGTGCCAGTGCTCGAGCTGGCGGCCGGTGATGAGGACGAAGGGGTAGTCGGCGTCGGGGCGCTCGTCGGCGGGAATGAGGTCGGCCGGCACGAAGCGCGCCCTTCCGTCCTTCGTCGGGAAGTTCTCGGTGAAGACGACCGGCTGGCCCGGATCGTCCTCGGTGCGGCAGGGATAGGTCACGCTCGACTGCGCCTCGAGCCTCTCCCAGGAAATGCCGCCGAT
Source organism: uncultured Pseudomonadota bacterium (assembly GCA_937898635.1). Taxonomy (GTDB): domain Bacteria; phylum Pseudomonadota; class Gammaproteobacteria; order Burkholderiales; family Usitatibacteraceae; genus FEB-7. The sequence continues at coordinate 527 of CALEJW010000254.1, forward strand.
GGAGTTCATCGCGCCGCGCATCTCCTCGAAGACCTCGGCCACGCCGCTTTCCGGGCCCTCGTACTTCCAGTCGAGGCCCAGGCGCCGGCCGATCTCCCGGGTGATCCACAGGTCCTGCCTCGCCTCGCCGGGCGGGTCGAGGGCGCGGCGGCCGAGCTGCACGATGCGGTCGGTGTTGGTGACGGTGCCCGTCTTCTCGGGCCAGGCGGAGGCCGGCAGCACCACGTCGGCGAGGTAGGCGGTCTCGGTGAGGAAGATGTCCTGCACGACGAGGTGCTCGAGCTTCGCGAGGCCTTCGCGCGCGTGGTGCGCGTTGGGATCGCTCATCGCGGGGTTCTCGCCCATCACGTACATGGCGCGGATCTTCCCCTCGCAGGCGGCGTCCATGATCTCCACCACCGTGAGGCCGGGCCGCTTGTCGAGGGCGCGGCCCCAGTACTTCTCGAAACGCGCGTTGGCCTCCGGGTTGTCCACCCGCTGGTAGTCCGGGAACATCATCGGGATGAGGCCCGCATCCGACGCGCCCTGCACGTTGTTCTGCCCGCGCAGCGGGTGCAGCCCCGTGCCCGGGCGGCCGATCTGGCCGGTCATGAGCGTGAGCGCGATGAGGCAGCGCGCGTTGTCGGTGCCGTGCACGTGCTGCGAGATGCCCATGCCCCAGAGGATGATGGAAGCCTTCGAGGTGGCGTAGGCGCGGGCGACCTCGCGGATCGTCTCCGCGGGAATGCCGCAGAGCGGCGCCATCGCCTCGGCGCTGAAGCCCTTCGCGTTCTCCTTCAGGGCCTCGAAGCCCGTGGTGCGCGTGCGGATGAACTCCGGATCGACGAGGTTCTCCTCGAGGATCGTGTGGATCATCGCGTTGAGGAGCGCGACATCCATGTCCGGCTTGAACTGCAGCATCCGCCAGGCGTGGCGCGCGATGTCGGTCCGGCGCGGGTCGGCGACGACGAGCTTCGCGCCGCGCTTCGCGGCGTTCTTGATCCAGGTGGCCGCCACCGGGTGGTTCGAGGTGGGGTTGGAGCCGATGAGGAAGATGAGTTCCGATTTCGCGACGTCGGAGACCTGGTTCGACACGGCGCCCGAGCCGATGCCCTCCAGGAGGGCGGCGACGGACGAGGCGTGGCACAGGCGCGTGCAGTGGTCCACGTTGTTCGAGCCGAAGCCCGTGCGCACCAGCTTCTGGAAGAGGTAGGCCTCCTCGTTGGAGCCCTTGGCGCTGCCGAAGCCGGCGAGCGCCCCGCCGCCGTGCTCGTCGCGGACCTTCGCGAGCCCGCCCGCGGCGAGGGCGAGCGCCTCCTCCCAGGTGGCTTCGCGGAAGACCTCCTGCCAGCGCGTGGGGTCCACGGTGAACTCGCCGTGCTTCGGCGCCCCGGGCTTTCGGATGAGGGGCTTCGTGAGCCGGTGGGGGTGGCTCGCGTAGTCGAAGCCGAAGCGGCCCTTCACGCACAGGCGGTCGTGGTTCGCGGGGCCGTCGAGCCCCTCGACGCGCACGATGGCGTTGCCCTTCACGTGGTAGGCGAGGCGGCAGCCGACCCCGCAGTAGGGGCAGACCGATTCCACGGTCCGGTCGGCCTTCACCTCGTAGGCGCGCTTGGCCGGCGCGAGCGCCCCCGTGGGGCAGGCCTGCACGCACTCGCCGCAGGCGACGCAGGTGGACTCCCCCATGGGGTCGTCGAAATCGAAGGTGATCTTCGCGTGGGTGCCGCGCCACGAGTAGCCGATCACGTCGTTCACCTGCTCCTCGCGGCAGGCGCGCACGCAGCGCGTGCACTGGATGCAGGCGTCGAGGTTCACCCACATGGCCGGGTGCGTGGCGTCCGCCGCCGGCTGGCTTCGCGCCGCGAAGCGGGGCTTGCCCACGCCGAGCTTCGCGCTCCACTGGCGCAGCTCGTTGCCGCCGGGCTTGAGGTCGGCTTCCGGCGCGTCGGCGCCGAGGAGCTCCAGCACCAGCTTCTGCGAGTGCAGGGCGCGCGGCGAGACGCTCGAGACCTCCATGTCCTTCGCCGGGGCGCGGCAGCACGAGGGCGCGAGGACGCGCTCGCCGTTGATCTCCACCATGCACGCGCGGCAGTTGCCGTCGGGGCGGTAGCCCTCCTTGTAGCAGAGGTGCGGGATCTCCACGCCGTGGCGCTTCGCGGCCTGGAGGATCGTCTCGCCGGCGAACGCGGAGACCGTCTCGCCGTTCAGCTTGAAGTCGATGACCTGGGCTTCGCCTATCGGCTCGTTCATTTTCATTTCGGGTACCCCT
>CALEJW010000255.1 GCA_937898635.1 uncultured Pseudomonadota bacterium
GATTCCTCGCCGCGCCGCGCACGAGGCTCGCGGTGACGGCGAAGCTCGCGCCCGAGCCCGGGGCGATCCTCGCCGGCCCCGTCGCGATCGCCAACGCCGACGCGGGTCCCCTCGACCGCGATCGCCTGCCGGTCGCCGCCGCCGCCGCGAGGCTCGTGATCGCGAAGGACCGCGTCGAGGCGAAGTCGCTCTCCCTTTCCTTCGCTGGAGGCGCCCGCGCGCAGGGCCGCGCCGCGTGGTCCGGGGGAAAGCTCGACGCGAGTCTCGCGGTGAAGGATGCAGACCTCCTCTCGTGGCATTCCGCGCTCCGGGCGACAAAGCTCTCCGGCGACGTGAGCGCGGTGGCGACGGCCGAAAGCCAGTCGTTCCGGGTGGCCCTCGCGGATCCGCGCTTCGAGATCCGCGGCGAGGCGACGATCGCGAAAGGCGTCCTCACCGTGGAGCGTGCTCGCCTCGCGCGCGGCACCGCCCTCGCGCAGGCCAGTGGACGGCTCGCGCTCGCCGGCGCGCGGGAGTTCTCCTTCGAGGGGCGCGTCGAGCGCCTCGATCCCGCGGCGTTCGCGAGCGTTCCGCCGGGAGACCTGAACGCCGTCTTCACCGCCCGTGGCCGCCTCGCGGGAAACGGCGCCGGAGAGGCCGACGTGCAGGTCGCGACGAGCTCCTTCGCGGGTCTCGCGGCGCAGGGCCGCGTGCGCTTCTCCGCCGAGGGCGCGCGCATCACGGGGACCGAAACGGACATCGCCCTCGGCGCCACGCGGCTCGTGGCAAGGGGCGCGCTGGGCAGGGCGGGCGACGAGCTCGCGGTGAAGCTCGCGAGCCCCGACCTCGCGCCGCTGGGCAAGGCCTTCGGCGTGGCGCTCGGCGGAAGCGTCGATGCCGACGCGACCGTGGCGGGCGCCTATTCCGCGCTCTCCGGGCGCCTCTCCGTGGACGCGAAGAGCCTCGAGTTGCCCGGGGCGCTGCGCGTGGCGGCGGCGAAGGGCGCCTTCGAGCTGCGTCCCGGCGAGGCGGGAACGGCGAGCGGGAGGCTGGACCTGCGCGGCATCTCGCGCCAGGGCGACAAGGACGCGTGGGTGGAAGGCGGCTCCATCGTCGTCGAGGGCACCCGCGCCTCGCACGAAATCCGCGTCGCGGCCGACTTCCCCGATCGGTTCGGATTGCGTGCCCTCTTCGACGGCGGCCTCGCCGCCGGCGCGCGGCTGCCCGAGTGGCGCGGCCGGCTCGCCTTCCTCGAATCGACGGGGCGCGCTTCCTTCGCGCTCGTGGCACCGGCCACGCTCTTCGTGAGCGCCGAGCGCATCGAGCTGGGCGAGGCGCGGCTCGCCGGCGACCCCGGGGAGATCCGGCTTTCGCTCCTGCGCTGGACGCCCAAGGCCCTCGAGACGCGCGGCTCGGTCGATGCCGTGGACGTGCGCACCCTGCGGCGCATCCTGGACCTGCAGGCCGCGGTCGGCTCGAACCTCGTCCTCGCCGGGGCCTGGGACATCCGCCTCGCCGAGACGCTCGACGGCTTCGTCTCGCTGCAGAGGAAAAGCGGCGACCTGCGCGTGGGCGAGCCGCGCCAGGCACTGGGTCTCGAGGCGCTCGCCGCGCGCATCGAGGCGAGTGCGGGCCGCGTGAAGGCGAGCGTGGACGTGCGCGGCAGGCAGGCGGGCCGCTGGCAGGCCGAGGCGTCGGCGAGCGTGCGGCGCGGGGCCGAGGGCTGGGAGCTTTCCCCGGTCGCGCCGCTCGAGGGCCGGTTCACCGTGGAGGTGCCGGATCTCGCGTGGATGTCGGGCTGGATCGGGCCCGAGGCGCGGGCGGGCGGACGCCTCGCGGGCGAAGGCACGCTCTCCGGAACGGTGCGCGACCCCGCCTGGCGCGGGCGGCTCGAAGCCACGGGACTGAAGCTCCGCGAGCCGGCCCTCGGCAGCGAGGTGGCCGACGGCACCGTCGTGGTGGCGCTCTCCGATCGCGAGGCCCGCCTCGAGCGCTTCACGCTCTCCGCCCCCTGGCAGCCTTCGCCGGAAGCCGCGCGCGCGATCGCGGCGGCGAAGCGTCCCGCGGCCGGGACGATCACCGCGGAAGGCGCGCTCGACCTCGGCACGCGCAAGGGCAGCGTCGCCTTCAAGGCGAGCGGCTATCCGCTCACGCGGCTCGCGACGCGCTTCCTCGCCGTTTCCGGCGAGGGCCGCGCCGAGTTCGACGGGACGCGCACGAGGCTCACGGGCGACTTCACCGCCGACGCGGGCTGGTTCGGGATCCCCGCCTCGGCGCCGCCTTCGCTCTCCGACGACGTGATCGTCGAGCGCGGCGCCGTGGCTCCGGTCGCGAAGTCCGCGCAGCGCCTGCACCTCGACCTGCGGCTGGACCTGGGCGAGCACCTGCACTTCCGCGGCCGCGGCCTCGTGACCCGGCTCGCGGGATCGCTGCGGCTCGTGGGCGACGTCGGCGCGAACCTGCGCACCACGGGCACGATCCGCGCGGAGGGCGGCACCTACGACGCCTACGGCCGCACGCTCGCCATCGAGCGCGGCGCGCTCAACTTCCAGGGCGCCGTGGACAACCCGGGGCTCAACGTGCTGGCGCTGAGGAAGGGGCTGCCGGTGGAAGCGGGCGTGGAGGTGCTCGGCACCGTGGCGCGGCCGAAGGTGCGCCTCTTTTCCGCGCCCGAGGTGCCGGAGCCCGAGAAGCTCGCCTGGCTGGTGCTCGGCCGCGGCCAGGGCGAGGTGTCCGCGGGGGACGCCTCGATCCTCGTGGGCGCGGCCAACGCGCTCCTCGGGAGCGACCTGCCGGCCAGTTCCAAGATCCTCGCGGGCTTCGGCCTCGACGACGTGCGCATGGGCCGCGACGCTTCCGGCGCCCTCGGCACGCTGCCGCAGAGCACGGTGGCGGGCAGGACGGGCGAGACTTCGACGACGGAGGTCGTGACGGTGGGCAAGCGCCTCACCGACGACATCTACGTCTCCTACCAGCAGGGACTCGCCGACGCCGAAGGCTCGCTTCGCGTGGCGTGGCAGCTCACCCGCAGCCTGCAGCTCATCCTGCGCGCGGGCTACCTGCCCGGCGTCGACGCCGTCTACCGCTTCTCGCTCGACTGAGCGCGAGGCGGGCGCTCAGACCGCCTCGAGCGCCGCCACCACCTTGTCGCGCGCCTGGCGGGCCAGGGGCTCGATGTCCTTCCTTCCCGTGAGCGTCACCATCGTCTCCGGGTCGAGCACGCTCACCACCGTCTTGCCGCTGTCCGGGTCCTCGTAGACCGTGACGTTGCACGGCAGCAGCAGGCCGATGCCGACCTCGCCGGTGAGCGCCTGGTGCGCGAGGGTGGGATTGCACGCGCCGAGGATCACGTACTTCGTGAAGTCCTTGTCGAGCTTCTTCTTGAGCGTGGCCTTCACGTCGATCTCCGTGAGGATGCCGAAGCCCTGCTCCTTCAGCGTGGCGGTCACCCGCTCCACGGCCTGCTCGTAGGAAAGCGCGACGGTGCGCGAATAGCCGTAGTTGCCCTTCTTCACGTCCGACATGGTGTTTCCTCCTGGAAAATCTCGATAAGCAAAGACTTATTTTACGCGCCCGCGCGCGGGTTGGCGCCGCGAGCATTCCGACTATCATGGAATTGCGAAGTCACCTGCTCAAGGAATCCGGCATGAACGAAGCCACCGACATCAAGAAGGCCGTCCGCGAGAAATACGGCCAGGCCGCGCTGCGGGCAAAGGCGGGCGCCGTCTCCTGCTGCGGCACCCAGGCCTCGCCCTCGAGCTGCTGCGGGACGACCGCCGCGGCGCCCGGCGCGACCGACCCGATCACCTCCAACCTCTACGACCCCGCCCAGGCGGGCGACGTTCCCGAGGCCGCGCTCCTCGCCTCGCTCGGCTGCGGCAATCCCACCGCGCTCGCCGAACTGGCGCCGGGCGAGACGGTACTCGACCTGGGCTCGGGAGGCGGCATCGATGTCCTGCTTTCCGCGCGGCGCGTCGGTCCCGCGGGCAAGGCCTACGGCCTCGACATGACCGACGAGATGCTCGCCCTCGCGCAGGAGAACGGGCGCCGCAGCGGCCTGGCCAACGTGGAATTCCTGAAGGGCGAGATCGAGGCCATCCCGCTGCCGGACGACACGGTGGACGTGATCATCTCCAACTGCGTGATCAACCTCTCCGGCGACAAGGATCGCGTGCTTCGCGAGGCTTTCCGGGTGTTGAAGCCCGGCGGGCGCTTCGCCGTCTCCGACGTGGTGGTTCGCGGCGAGATCCCGCCGGCCATCCGCAGGAACCTCGAGCTGTGGGCGGGCTGCATCGCCGGCGCGCTCTCGGACGAGGACTACGCGCGCAAGCTCGCCGCGGCGGGGTTCACCGACATCGGCCTCGAGGTCACGCGGGTCTACGGCGGCGACGACGCGCGGGCCTTCCTCGCCGGGGAGGGATTCGACGCCGAGGCGCTCGCCCGCGAGGTGGACGGCAAGTTCGTGAGCGCCTTCATCCGGGCCCGCAAGCCCTGAAGCGCAGCCGGGCCGCGATCCACCGGCGTCCCGCGGGCGGCCGTTCGCGCCGCCCCCGAACGGTTCGTCGCAATGCCCGGGCGGGTCCGCGCGCGGCGAGGCAAGCTCGGGGCCTCGACTCCCGGAGGGCAAGGCGATGGCCACCATCCTCAAGTTGCTTCACGTCGCGGCCGCGATCGTGTTCCTGGGCAACATCCTGACCGGCCTCTACTGGCACGCCCACGCGGCGCGGACCCGCGACCCGAGGCTCCTCGCCCACGCCATGGAGGGCATCATCCGCAGCGACCGCCTCTTCACGATTCCCGGCGTGGCGATCCTCGTCGGCACCGGCGTGGCGCTCGCGCTCCAGGCGCACCTGCCGCTCCTGCGCACCGGCTGGATCGGCGGGGCGATCGCGCTCATGGCCGCCTCGGGCATCGTCTTCGCCGCGCGCGTGGCCCCGCTCCAGAGGAAGCTCCACGCGATGGCGGCGGAGGGCGTGCGCACGGGAAGCTTCGACGCCGCGCGCTATCGCGCCGTCGCGCTCGCCTGGGAAGGCTGGGGCGCGGCCGCGCTCCTCACGCCGGTGGCCGCGCTCGTGCTCATG
>CALEJW010000256.1 GCA_937898635.1 uncultured Pseudomonadota bacterium
AGGAATATCGCTTCGCCGCGCCGGACGTTGCGCGGATCTTCGAGGACTAGAGGCTCCGGCGCTTCGATCTGCCCTCACCCCGACCCTCTCCCGGAGGGAGAGGGAGAAAACCGCTCCCCGCTTCGATTTGCCCTCACCCCAGCCCTCTCCCGAAGGGAGAGGGAGCAGAATTCTCCCCTCTCCTTCAGGAGAGGGGCCGGGGGTGAGGCTTCGGCCTACGCCTCAGCAAGGCACCTTCGCCTCGATCATCATCTTCTCGCGCACGGGGAATGCCGTAGGCGCGTCCTGCGGACGGTCGCTTTGCGCGAAGAGGCTCGTCCGCGCCTTGAGCGCCTCCACCAGCGGCGGCCGAGGGATGTCCCAGTTGCCCATCTTGCGCGTGGAGACCATCGTGCAGCACTCGCGGGGGAAGAGCTGCTCCACGAACTCCTTGGGCGTGGCGTTGTGGCTGCCGTGGTGGCCCACCTTGAAGAAGGTGGCGCGCTTCACGATGTCCGCGGCGACCTGGTCGTTCATCACGCGATGCCAGGTGCCCCACTGCGCATCGCCCGCGAGGAGCAGGCAGGCCTCGCCGAACTCCAGCGCCAGCACGAGGCTGGTCCCGTTGACGGCGGCGTCGAGCGCGACCGTGACCGCGAGGTCCGTGGACATGTTCTGCGCGCGGATGAGGGCGATGTCTTCGGCGGAGACCAGCGGGAAGCGCCAGCCCCCGGTCGCGTACTGGTCCGCCTCCAGGGCCCACTCGTCGCCGAAGGGATCGTTGCGCTCGCTCTCGTCGGGGCCGCTCGCCTGCGTGAGGTAGCTGCGGCCCTTGGGCGGGTTCATGTCGCGGATGATGTCGCGGTCCTTCGACGGGCCCAGCACGTGCAGCGTCACGCCGGGGAGCGCCTCGCTCGTGATCGTCTGCACGCCCTCGTCGGGCGAGGAGAGGAACGAGCGCTTCGGCTTGCCGGTGAAGCCGCGGTGCAGCGTGTTCATCGCCGCCTCGTTGGTGAGCGCGTTGAGGGCGATGGCGCCGAAGGCCTCGCTTCGCGCATCCAGCCCCGCGCGCGAGGCGAAGCTGCGCTCCAGTGCCGCGGCGAGCCCCGACTGCACCCGGCGGATCTCCGCGGCCGCCGGATCGCGCGGGTTCTCCGTCCACGGCATCCACACCTCCGAGACGGTGACCGCGGACCAGCGCGGGTCGGCGAAGCCCTGCACGTGATCGCGGTGGCGGTGCGTGGCCACCACCACGTCGATGCAGGCCTCGCCGTCGGTGGTGCAGTCCTCGATGATCCTTCCCACGACGTCCTTCAGCGCGTGGCTGGGCGGGGAGCCGATGGTGCCGCAGTCGACGAGCACGCGGCGCACTCCCTCGGCCGTGGGGATCTCGACGAGGAAGGCGTCGCCGAACCCCACGTTGTACATGCGCACCGTGATGGCCGGCTTCTTCGGTTTTCTCGCGGGCATGGCGGCCTCCGGGATCAGCTGTCGAGGTGCAGCGCGGAAAAGCGCGAGCGGTCGAAGGAGCGCGTCGCGAACTCGTCGGCGCTCATGTACGGGACCATGGGGTCCTTGCGGTCGGTCGCTCCGACGAGCTCGGCCTGGCGCTCGAGCCGCTTTGTCGCCCGGTCGAGGAGCTCCGGCGCGAGCCCGAAGTGCGGCAGGGGCTTCGCGATGGCGTAGCGCACGGAACCGTCGAATCCCGCGACCAGCGTCGTGCCTCCCCGCGCGGGCAGGCCGCCGAAGTTGTCGCGGCTGGCCTGCTCCTGCTGGATGAACTGCACCACCAGCTCGATCGCCAGGCGCCCGCTCGGCGCCACGCGGAACACCGGGTGGAAGCCGGCCACCTGGATGGGAAGCTGCGGGTCGAGGCCGAGGAGGTCGGCGCACTTCATGGCGTAGCCGTGCAGCTCCACGGGCGTCGGCGCCCCGCCACCTTCAATCGCCGTGGACTGGATGTCGTACTGCGCCGAGAGCTTCCCCGAGTAGGTCGCCGGATCGCGCCAGCGCCGGAAGCCGCGCGCATCCTCGCTCACGCTGGTGGCGGCTTCCGTGATCATCGCGAGCATCGCCGAGGGTTCCCATTCCATGCGCGGCAGCTCGCGCGGCGCCGGCTCCCACAGGAGCGACTCCTCGGCGAGCGAGGTGACGCCCTCGGGGAAGATGTGGCGCAGGCGAAAGGCCTCGATCATCGCGCCGCGCATCCCCATCTCGTCCTCGGGGGCCAGCTCGAAGTCGGCGGTGACCATGGCGCGCAGGAAATCGCCGAAGCTCACGTCCACCGGCGGCAGGTAGTCGAAGGCCCGGATGCACATGATGAGGGCCTGCTGCGCGATCCGCGATGCCTCCTGCGAGAGGCGGTTCACGAGGTCCGGGTGGATGTCGCCGTCGGGAAGGTTGCCCGTGCCCCCGGAGGCGAGGCGAAGAAGATCGCGCGTGCGCCGCTCGAACACCGTGCGGAAGCCGTCGAAGACCGCGGCCACGAGGATGGAGCCCCGCTCGTGCGGCTCCTCGACCGAATCGGACAGGATGCGATCGGTGTTGCCGATGGCAGAGCGCAGCGCCGCCCCCATGCCCGTCGCGTGCCCGAACTGCATGGCGAGCTGCGTGAGGCGGTCGTCCACGGCGAGGCTGCCGCGGCCCTTGCCGATGTGGTCGCGCACGATCTCCGGGAAGGAGAAGTGCTGGAAGAGCGCCACGATGTCGGAGAAGCCCTCGTGGAAGGCGAGCACGTCGCGGTTGCTGGGTTCCAGGAAGCGCGGGCGCAGGCGGTGCACGATGGCGTGCGTCATCTCGTGGGCGATGACGTCGTGGGAGAGGCAGGTGAACACCATCTGCCCGGGCAGGTTCTTGCCGGGGTTCTCGGGGTTCGCCCGGAAGAAGCCGAAGAGGATCGCGTTCAGGCGCGAGTCGTAGAAGGCGTTGGCGCCGTGGAAGGCGTGGGGGAAGAGGCGCAGCGGCACGCCCTTCTTGGTGAGGTAGATGCGCCGGCCCAGCGCGCGATCGAAGTTCTCGAGCGTGCGCATGGCCACGGCGTAGACCATCTGCTGGTGGAAGCGCGGGTCGGATTCCGTGGGATCCATGCCGCCCGCCATGAGGATGTTGGGATCGTCCAGGTTCACCGGCGGGTAGTAGCGGTCGATGGCGGAGTTGTAGTCCACCACCTGCACGCGCTCGCCCGCGGGCCCGGGGTCGAGGCGCTCGTTCTCCACCTCCACGCGGGCGCGGTTGCCCACGGTGCGCCCGGCCATGGGGTCGGACGCGAAGATCTTGAGCGGCCTGCGCTTCGGCCGGTCCACCGGAAAGAGCGTTTCCTCGATTTTCATGGACGACTCCTCGTCGCTGGATTCCTGCGATGGCTCACCAACCCACGACCCGCTCCATCTTCCCGAGCTCCGCGAGGAGCGGCCCGCCCACGGCGAGCCCCAGGCGGCGGTAGGACTCGAACTGCCCCTCGTCGAACCACTGGTCCGCCGTGGACTGGTGCGGGAAGCCCGGGTGCGTGCGGCGGTAGTTGTCCACGTCAGCCGGCAGCCCCGCGGGAATGGAGGACTTCACGTACACGAGCCAGCCGTGCTCCGGCGGCCCGCCCTCGACCGCGGGCGGATAGGAGATGTGGCCGATGGCGAAGTTGGCCTTGCTCTCGCCGATCACGCCCTGGGCGTCGATCTCCGCCGGGATGATCGCCTCCACGCGGATGTCGATCTCCACCTGCAGGTCCACGCGCGCCTTGCGGATGAGGTTGCCGAGGTCCTCGAAGCGGAAAGTCGCGTCCGCCCCCGCGTCGCTCGCGACCACCAGCGGGCAGCGCCGGCGCAGCAGCTCGTACACGCCGAGGTTCTCGAAGTGCCCGCCGTCGCTGAGATAGACGAAGCGGGAATCCTCGGTGGTGAAGCCGAGGAACTCCGCGAGCAGGTAGAGGATGGAAAGGCGCGGCCCGCCCGCGCGCCAGAGGCGGCCGTGGAGGGTGTTGGGCATCCACCAGCCCAGGCGCACGTTGAACACCGTCATCAACGCCGCGAGCGCGCGCGACGTGTGATAGCCCATGTTCGGGCTCGCCGCCGCGCCGGAGATCGTGATCGCGATGCCCTGGCTGAGCGCGCGGTCGGGATGGCGCTTCACGAAGTCCGCCGTCGGTTGCCACGCGCGGACGAAGTGCGAGTGCAGGTTCTGCGGGCAGAGCTTCATGTCGCGCCGCGGGGAGAGGGTGCGCGGAAGCTCGAATCCGCAATACTTCGGCGAGAACACGAAGGAGGCGGCCTTGCGCTCCTGCCACTCGCTGCGCGAGGAGCCGGTGAGGTTGAGCGCGGTGTTCACGATCGGATAGGGGCGGATGGGCTTTCCCGCGAGCGTCCGGTCGAGGGCGTGCAAGTAGGGCGAGTCGCCGGGCGCGTAGCCGGTGAAGGTGTTGGCGCGGCGGTCCTCGGCGGAGGCGCCGAGATAGGCGTGCACGAGGCGGTTGCGATAGTAGGAGTGGAAGGAGAAGAGGTTGATGTCGATCCGCCAGGTGAGCACCATGAGGACGGCGAAGGCGACGAGGAAGGCGAAGAGCCACGCCTCGGCGAGCACGCCCTCGGCAAGGAAGACCATGTTGGATTCCACGGCGATGAGCCAGGGGTTCGTGGAAGCGAGCGTGGCCTCCGTCGTCCCCGTCGCCGCGAAGGCGAACATGATCGCGCGCCCGGCGTAGCCCAGCACGGCGAAGATCCCCACGAGGAAGATGTAGGGAGTCGCCGCGAGAAGCACTCCGCGCCAGCCGGATTTCCCCTGTCCGTTCGTGGCGCTGCTCTTGCCGCCGAGCACGCCGGCGAGCGTGCTCGCGATCCACGCCGTCGCCGCCGCGGGCAGGGTCACGCCGCCGCGCAGGTAGTCGATGGTCGGGACGAGCAGCAGCCACACCGCGAACGCGGCGAGGATCGGCAGCCCGATCACGATGATCACGGCCGCCATGCGGCTCAGCCAGTCGTGGGCGTGGGCGCGGAGCTTGGTGCCGGCGAGGAGGATGAGGAGCAGCACGGCGAGCTCGATCGCGGTGACGTAGCCCAGGGGCCCGACGAGGGCGAGGAGCCAGTCGTGGGTTACGGGGATGCGCCCGGCGAGCCAGGCGTAGATCGCCTGCAGCCAGGCGAAGGCGATGCTCGCGGCGAAGATCGCGACGAGGATCCCGGCGTCCGGGCGCAGCAGCTTCGCCATGGAGACGTTGGCGGGCCGGCGGAACGCGAGGAGTGCGGCGAGCCAGGCGATGAGCCAGAAAGCCGCGAAGGGCAGCCCGCCGCGAACGATGGCGAGGACCTGCGTCGAGAGGAACTTCTCCGGGAACGCGTCGCCCGCGAGGAACCACGCGGCGGGGTGCGGCAGCGCGTAGGCGAGCAGGATCGCGCCCGTGAGCGACAGCCCCGCGATGATCCACGGCGAGGGCCCGGCCTGCAGCCAGCAGATGAAGCGCGCGAGGCCCGGCCGCGGGTCCTGGCCGCGCAGGTGCGCGAACTCGAAGCCCACGAAGGGAGCGGCGAGGAGCATCAGGGCCATGCCGATGATGGCGGTGCCGAAGGGCGCGCTGCGCGCCAGGGGCGAGAGGTAGGCGTGGCCCGCGGCGGCGAGGAAGAGCAGCGCCAGCACGAAGGCCGCGAAGAGGAGCTGGTTGATGAGGAGGTTGCGGATGTACGTGCTCGCGCCCCAGAGCGTGTCCAGGGAGGCGAGGCCCTTCCGCGGCGTGAGGTAGTTGCTGTAGGCGCGCAGCCAGCGGACCTCGTGGGGCTCCTCGGCGGCGCTTGGTGCCACGCGCGCGAGCTCGCGTTCGACCTCGGCGATCCCCTTGCGGTGGATCCAGGCCGTGAGCCAGCCGCCGATGTAGCCGCCGCCGGAGACCGTGGAGAGGTAATCGAAGCGGGTGAGCTTGCCCGCGCGGGCGAAGGCCTGGATCAGGCCCAGGTTGAAGGTGGCGCTGCGGATGCCCCCGCCGGAGAGCGCGAGGCCGGCGATGGGCGCGCCGGATTCCGAGGCGGGGAACTGTTGCGGGTCCGCGCGGGCCGCGGCGATGTGCGCCCGCTCCTGCGGACCGACGACGGCATCGAAGCCTGCGGCATCCGATTCCATGGCCACCCCCTTGCCGGAGCATTACCCCGGGGAGCGGAATCCTATGCCCTAACACCTGTTATCGCAATGCCCCCTTGTCATGCCCTCACCCCAGCCCTCTCCCGAAGGGAGAGGGAGCAAAACTCTCCCCTCTCCTTCAGGAGAGGGGTCGGGGGTGAGGCAGGAAGAGGGAGCAAAGTTCTCCCCTCTCCTTCAGGAGAGGGGCCGGGGGTGAGGCAGG
>CALEJW010000257.1 GCA_937898635.1 uncultured Pseudomonadota bacterium
TCGAGCCTCGTGGACAGCGACGCCTACCTGCTCACGTGCATGCGCTACATCGAGCTCAACCCGGTTCGCGCCGGCATGGCGCGGCATCCCTCGGCGTACCCGTGGTCGAGCTACCGGACGAACGCGACCGGGGAGCCCGAGCTACCCATCGTCGCGCACGAGACCTACCGGCAACTCGGGGCAACGGCAGCTTCGCGTGGCGAGCAGTACCGCGGCCTGGTCGAGTCGGGCGTCTCCGATCCGGATCTCGAGCGCATCCGGACAAGCGTCCGGAAGTGCCGCGTGCTGGGGAGCGAGTCATTCTGTGCCGGGATATCCGCTCGCCTCGACCGCCGCACTGCTCCCGCCCCTCGCGGCCGCCCCTGCGGAAAAGGGGACAGATCGGAAAATGAACCTGACCCCAATTAGCCCTGCAACAGCCGGATCTCGGCTTTCGCGAGCGCCTCCTGGGTGCCCAGCAGGACCACGATGTCGTTCTCGCGCAGGCGCATGCCGGTGGAGGGATTGGTCTCGCGGACGCCCTGCCGGCGGACCGCGGTCACTTCCACCTGCAAGGCCTCGAGATTCAGGCTCGCGAGGGACATCCCCACGCAGGCCGCGCTCGGGCCGACCATCACGGAGCGAAGCCTGCGCTGGGAGGCGTCCGCCTCGCCGTCCTCGTCGGTGGCCCCGGGGAAGAAGCCGCTCATGAGCTGGTAGCGCTCCGCGCGCACCTCGCGAAGCCGCTTGAGGACGCGGTTCAGCGGGAAGCCGAGCAGCATCATGGTCTGCGTGGCGAGCATGAGGGAGCCCTCGACGACCTCGGCCACGATCTCCGCCGCGCCCGCCTCGCGCAGCCTGCCCACGTCGGTGTCGTCCAGGGCGCGCACGATGACGGGCAGCTCCGGGCGCATCTCGCGCACGTGCGCGAGGATCGTGATCGCCCGGGGCGTGTCGGCGAAGGTGACCACCACGGCGGTCGCGCGGGCGAGCGCGGCCGCGGCGAGCACCTCGCGGCGCGAGGCGTCGCCGTACACCACCGAGTCGCCCGCCGCGGCGGCCTGGCGCACGCGCTCCGGGTCGGCATCCAGCGCGACGAAGGACACGCCCTCGCGCTCGAGGAAGCGCACCAGCGCCTGGCCGCTGCGGCCGTAGCCGCAGACGATCACGTGGCCCTGGGTCGCCATGGTCTTCACCGCGAGCTGGTGCAGCGCCATGGCGCGCTGGGTCCACTCGCTCGCGACGAAATGGAGCACGATGCGCTCGGCGTTCGCGAGCAGCACGGGCGTGAGGAGCATCGACAGGAGCGCGCCCGCGAGCACCACCTGCAGGGCCGCCGGCGCGAGCGCGCCCTCCCGGCCCGCGAGGGAGAGCAGCACGAACCCGAACTCCCCCGCCGGCGCGAGCGCGAGCGCGCAGCGCAGCGCCGTGGGCTTGTCGTTGCCGAAGGCGCGCCCGAGCGCGAGGATCAGCACGAACTTGACCGCGAGGAGCGCCACCAGCACCAGCCCCACGAGGGCCCACTGCGAGAGGACCACGCGCGGCTCGAGCAGCATGCCGATGGTCACGAAGAAGAAGCCCAGCAGCACGTCGCGGAAGGGCTTGATGTAGTCCTCGACCTGGTAGCGGTACTCGGTTTCCGAGATGAGCATGCCGGCGAGGAAGGCGCCCAGCGCGAGCGAGAGCCCGGCGATCTCGGTGACCCAGGCGAGCCCCAGGGTGACCAGCAGCACGAAGAGCACGAAGACCTCGCTCGACTTCTGCTTCGCCACGACGTGGAAGAGCGGGCGCATCAGGCGCTGCCCGACGAAGAGCACCAGCGCGAGCACCGCCGCGGCCTTCGCGAGCGCGAGCCCGATCGCGCCGGCGAGCGCCTCCGCGGGCAGCGCGAGCGCCGGGATCAGGACCAGGAGCGGGATCACCGCGAGGTCCTGGAAGAGGAGCGCGCCCATGATCTGGCGGCCCGAGGGCGAGTGCAGCTGCGCCTGCTCCGAGAGCGCCTTGGAGATGATGGCCGTCGAGGACATCGCGAGCACCCCGCCCACGATGAGCCCGGTCTGCCACGACTGCCCCGCGGCGAGCGCGATCGCGGCGGCGAGCGCCATCGTGAGCGCCACCTGGGCGCCGCCGAAGCCGAACACGAGCCGGCGCATCGCCATGAGCTGCGGCAGGCTGAACTCCAGGCCCACCGAGAACATGAGGAACACGACCCCGAACTCGGCGAGGTAGCGCTTGTCCTCGGAGGCCGAGACGATGTCGAGCACCCCGGGGCCGATCGCCGCGCCCACGAGGAGATAGCCGAGGATCGGCGGCATCGCGAGGCGCCGGAACAGCACGACCACCGCGACCGCGGAACCGAGCAGGATGAGGGCGACCGGAAGGGCTTCGTGCATCGTGGCGGCGGGCGGCGGGGGTGGGGCAATCCCTTTATACTTTGCCCCGTGACAAATCTACACCATCCCCGCCCGCTCCCCGATGCCGCGCGCGTCCTCGCGCTCGCGAGGCAGGTCCTGGAGATCGAGTCCGCCGCGGTCGCGGCGTTGACCGGGCGCCTGGGCGAGGCCTTCCTCGAGGCGGTCGCGACGATCTTCGGCGCGCAGGGGCGCGTGGTCGTGACGGGCATGGGCAAGTCCGGGCACGTCGGCGGCAAGATCGCCTCCACCCTCGCCTCCACCGGCACGCCCGCCTTCTTCATGCATCCCGGCGAGGCGAGCCACGGCGACCTGGGCATGATCGCCCAGGGCGACGTGGTCCTCGCGATCTCCCACTCCGGCGAGACCGAGGAGATCCTGCGCATCCTCCCGCTCATCAAGCGCCGCGGCGCGAGGGTGATCGCCCTCACCGGCAGGCCGCAATCGAGCCTCGCGCGCGAATGCGACGTCCACCTCGACGCGGCCGTCGAGAAGGAGGCCTGCCCGATGAACCTCGCGCCGACCGCGAGCACCACCGCGGCGCTCGCGCTGGGCGATGCCCTCGCGGTGGCGCTGCTCGAGGCGCGCGGCTTCGGCAGCGACGACTACGCCCTGCACCATCCGGGCGGCTCCCTCGGCCGCAGGCTCCTGCTGCATGTCGCGGACGTGATGCACACGGGCGAGAGGCTGCCGCGCGTGGGCGTGGGCGCGACGCTCAAGGAGGCGATCCTGGAAATGAGCCAGAAGGGCCTCGGGATGACCGCGATCGTGGAGCCCGACGGGCGCGTGGCGGGGCTCTTCACCGACGGGGACCTGCGCCGCACGCTCGAGAAGCACGAGGACATCCGGGGCCTCAAGGTCGCGGAGGTGATGACGCGAAACCCGCGCGCCATCGGGCCCGGCCGGCTCGCCGCCGAGGCCGCGCAGGTGATGCAGGCGCACCACGTGAGCGGGCGGCTCCTCGTCGTGGACGAGTCGGGCCGGCTCGTGGGCGCGCTGCACGTGGACGACCTCCTGCGCGCCGGCGTCATCTGAGAAGCGACATGACGGACGCCACCACCCGCGCACGCGCGGTGCGCCTCGCGCTCTTCGACGTCGACGGCGTGCTCACCGACGGGCGCCTCTACTATGGCCCCTCGGGAGAGGCGATGAAGGCGTTCCACATCCTCGACGGGCACGGCCTGAAGATGCTCGCGCGCTCCGGCGTGGCCACGGGACTTCTCTCCGGCCGGCATTCCGAGGCGACCGCGGCGCGCGCGCGCGAGCTGGGCATCGCGCACGTGATCCTGGGCGCGGACGACAAGCTCGCGCATTTCGAGCGCCTGCGCGGGGAGCTCGGCCTCGAGGCCTCGCAGTGCGCGTTCGTGGGAGACGATCTTCCGGACCTTCCCGTGCTCGCGCGCTGCGGCCTCGCGGTGGCGGTCGCCAACGCCGTGCCCGAGGTGAAGGCGCTCGCCCACCTCGTCACGCGGGCGGCCGGCGGCGAGGGCGCCGTGCGCGAGGCGTGCGAGTTCGTGATGCGCGCGCAGGAAACGCTGGAAGGCGCCGCGGGGCGCCTCCCGGAGCGGGGATAGCGCGTGGTGCGCCCCTCGTCCTGGCTGCCGCTCGGCATCCTCGCCGTGCTGGTGGCCCTCACCGTCTGGCTCGACCAGCTCGTGCAGCCCTCCGGCTCGCGCGGCGACGCGAAGATGCGCCACGACCCGGACCTCATCGTGCAGAACTTCAGCGCGCGCAAGTTCGGCGAGGACGGGCGGACCCTCTACACTCTCGCGGCGCGCAAGATGGTACATTACCCCGACGACGACTCGGCCCTGCTGGAGAGGCTCGATTTCGAGGCCTACGAGCCGCGCCAGCCGCGCGTGACCATCGCCTCCGACGGCGGCCGGCTGCTCGAGGGCGGGGACAAGGTCTGGTTCGAGGGCAACGTCGTGATCGAGCGCGAGGCCGACGAGCGCCACGAGGCGAGCCGCCTCACCACGGAAAGGCTCCTCGTCCTCCCCGATACCGGCATCGCCCGCAGCCCCGGACCCGTGCTGCTCGAGAACCCGCAAGCCCGGGTCGAGGCCACGGGCCTCGAGATGAACAACCAGACGCGCATTCTCAGGCTCGACCGCGTGCGCGCCACCTACAAGCCCCGCCGCTGATGCGCACAACCGCCCCACGCCGAACCGCCGCCCTCCTCGCGACGCTCCTCGCCGCTGCGCTGTGGGCGCCGGCGGCGGCGCGCGGCGAACGCGCCGACCGCGAGAAGGAGATCCAGGTGCTCGCCGACCGGCTCACCGCGGACGACGCGAAGAAGGAGGCGGTCTACGAGGGCAACGTCGTCGTGACGCAGGGAACGATGCGCATCACTTCCGCGAGGATCCTCGTGCGCGAGGACCCGCAGGGCTACCGCACGTACATCGCGACCGGCTCGCCCGTCACCTTCCGCCAGAAGCGGGAGAAGGAGGACGACTGGATCCAGGGCAAGGCGGAGCGCGCGGAGTTCGACGACCGCAACGATCTGCTCAAGCTCTACAACGGCGCGACGCTCACGAGCTCCCAGGGCGAGCTCTCCGGCGACTACATCTCCTACGACCGCGGCAAGGACTTCTTCCAGGTGACCGGCGCCGCGCCCGGCGCCGCGCCCGGCGAGGGCTCGCGGGTGAAGGCGACGATCATCCCGCAGAAGCGGGGCGCGGACGGCAAGCCCGCGGCGGCCCCCGCGGCGCCGCCCGTCACGCTCAGGCCCGACGCGGCGGGGGCGGGCGGCAAGCCGTGAGCACGAGTCCCGCGCCCCAGCGCCTCGCGCTCGTCTCGAGCGAACCGAAGCCCTCGGTGCTGCGCGCCGAGGCGCTCATGAAGCGCTACCGGAAGCGGACGGTGGTCTCCGACGTCTCGCTCACCGTCGAGAGCGGCGAGGTGGTCGGGCTCCTCGGGCCCAACGGCGCCGGCAAGACCACGTGCTTCTACATGATCCTGGGCCTCGTGCCCATCGACCAGGGATCGGTCCGGCTCGACGGACAGGACGTGACGCACCTGCCCATCTACCGCCGCTCGCGCCTCGGACTTTCCTACCTGCCGCAGGAGGCGTCGATCTTCCGCCGGCTGACGGTCTCCCAGAACATCCAGGCGGTGCTGGAGCTGCAGGACCTCTCTCCCGAGGAGGTCCAGACCCGCCTGGAATCCCTGCTGGGGGACCTGCACATCGGGCACCTGCGCGCGAGCCCGGCGCTCTCGCTTTCCGGCGGCGAGCGGCGCCGCGTCGAGATCGCCCGCGCGCTCGCGACCGAGCCGCGCTTCATCCTCCTCGACGAGCCCTTCGCGGGCGTCGACCCGATCGCGGTGCTCGACATCCAGCAGATCATCCGCTTCCTCAAGGAGCGCGGCATCGGCGTGCTCATCACCGACCACAACGTGCGCGAGACGCTCGGCATCTGCGACCACGCCTACATCATCAACCAGGGCGCCGTCCTCGCCTTCGGGAAGCCCGACGAAATCATCTATAATGAAGCGGTCCGAAAGGTCTACCTCGGGGAGAATTTCCGCCTCTAGCGGACTGGCAGCCTCCGCCCCGCGGCTTTCGACATGAAGCACAGCCTCCAGCTCAAGCTCTCCCAGCACCTCACGCTCACGCCGCAGCTGCAGCAATCGATCCGGTTGCTCCAGCTGTCCACGGTCGAGCTGAACCAGGAGCTCGAGCGCTACCTCGCCGAGAACCCGCTGCTCGAGCGCGCCGACCTCGCCGGCGACGAGGCCGTCCCCGCCGCGAGTGCCCCGGCGCCCGCCGCCGAGGCCGAGGCGGAGCCCCCGGCGGCGGCCGACGACGCGGTCTCCTTCGGCGACGAGCTCTTCGGCGGCAACCGCCGCAACGACGAGGACCGCGACGACTTCACGCAGATCGCGGCCGCCGAGCCGGGGCTCCAGGAGGCGCTCATCCGCCAGCTCCAGCTCACCTCGATGAGCGAGCGCGACAAGCGCCTCGCGCTCCTCGTGATCGCGAACCTCAACGGCGACGGCTACCTCACCGCCGACCTCGAGGAGCTGCGCGAGATCGGCGCCACCGAGATCGAGGACCTCGAGGTGGAGGACGTCTCGGTCGCCCTGCGGCAGGTGCAGAACCTGGAGCCCGCGGGCGTCGGCGCGCGCGACCTCGCGGAGTGCCTCGCGCTGCAGCTCAAGGCGCTGGACCCGGCCCCGCCGCAGCGCGACCGCGCGATCGAGCTCGTGTCGCGGCACCTCGAGGTGCTCGCCGCCCGCGACTTCAACCGGCTGCGGCGCCTCATGGGCCTCTCCGAGGACGAGCTGCGCGAGGTCCGCGCCCTCGTCCTCACGCTCGACCCCAAGCCGGGCCGCGCCTGGGGGGAGGGCGACGTGCGCTACGTCGTGCCCGACGTGACCGTCCGCAAGACCGGCGGGCGCTGGATCGCGCAGCTCAACCGCGACGCGATGCCGCGGCTGCGGGTCAACAAGCTCTACGCCGACCTCCTGCAGTCCTCCCGCGACAACGGCGGGCGCAACCTCGCGGGGCAGCTCCAGGAGGCGCGCTGGCTCATCAAGAACGTGCAGCAGCGCTTCGACACGATCCTGCGCGTGACCCAGGCGATCGTCGACCGGCAGCGGAATTTCTTCGAGCACGGCGAGGTGGCCATGCGCCCCCTCGTGCTGCGCGAGATCGCCGAGGCGGTGGGCCTGCACGAGTCCACCATCTCCCGCGTGACCACGCAGAAGTACATGCTCACCACGCGGGGCATCTTCGAGCTGAAGTACTTCTTCGGCAGCCACGTCGCCACCGACACCGGCGGCGCGTGCTCCTCCACGGCGATCCGCGCGCTCATCAAGCAGCTCGTGGCCGCCGAGGACGGCAAGAAGCCCCTGTCGGACCACCGCATCTCGGACATCCTCGCGCAGCAGGGCATCCAGGTCGCGCGAAGGACGGTGGCGAAGTATCGCGAGGCGATGCACATCCAGCCCGCGAGCCTCAGGAAGTCCATCTGAACGAAACGCAAAAGGAGCACCCGATGAACCTCCAGCTCACCGGCCACCAGGTCGAGATCACGCCGTCGATCCGCGAGTACGTCGTCACGAAGCTCGAGCGCATCAACCGGCATTTCGAGCACGTGATCGACGTGAACGTGATCCTGTCGGTGCAGAAGCTCGACCAGACGATCGAGGCGACGGTCCACCTTTCCGGCAAGGACATCCACGTCGCCTGCCACGACGCCGACATGTACGCGGCGATCGACGGCCTCGTCGACAAGCTCGACCGCCAGATCATCCGGCACAAGGAGAAGTTCCAGGAGGGACGCCATGACGCAAGCCCGAAGCGCACGGCCTCCTGAGCCGGCCGGCCCGCTGCCCGGTGCCGCGCCCGTGAACCGACTCGCCCCCCTGCTCCCGCCGGCGCACGTCTCGCTCGACCTGGACGTGGGCAGCAAGAAGCGCCTCTTCGAGCAGGTGGGGCTCCTCTTCGAGAACACCCGGCAGATCCCGCGCGCGCGCGTCTTCGACAGCCTCTTCGACCGCGAGAAGCTCGGGTCCACGGGACTGGGCTACGGGGTGGCCATCCCGCACGGCCGGCTGAAGAACCTGAAGGACACGCTCTGCGCCTTCGTGCGCACCCAGTCCCCGGTGCCCTTCGAGTCCCCCGACGGGCAGCCGGTGCGGCTCGTCCTCGCGATGCTCGTTCCCGAGCACGCCACCGAGCAGCACCTGGAGCTCCTCTCCGACCTCGCCCAGATGTTCAGCGACCGCGACCTGCGCGAGCAGCTCCTCGCCGCGGGCGACGTCGCCACGGCCCACCGCCTGCTCACGGAATGGTCGCCGTATGCCCCGCCTCAGCATTCAGCAGCTCTTTGAGGACCGGCGCGACCGCCTGGGGCTCACCTGGGCGGCGGGCGCCTCCGGCAGCCACCGGGAGCTCACCAACGAGATGCTCTCGCGCCCCGGGCTCGGGCTCATCGGGCACCTGAACCTCATCCACCCCCTCATCGTCCAGGTGCTCGGCGCGAGCGAGCTCGACTACCTCGCGCGCCTGGGCGAGGCGGCGCGCACCGAGATGCTCGATCGCCTGGCGGGCGGCGCCACGCTCTGCATCATCGTCGGCGACGGCCTCGCGGTGCCGCCGGCGCTGGAGGCCGTGGGCGCCCGGGCCGCGATCCCGGTCCTCGCCTCCGCCGAGAAGAGCCAGCAGGTGATCAACGTCCTGCGCCCCTACCTGCAGGGCGAGCTGGGCGAGGTCACGTCGCTGCACGGCGTCTACCTCGACGTGCTCGAGATCGGCGTCCTCATCACGGGCGAATCGTCCATCGGCAAGAGCGAGCTCGCGCTCGAGCTCATCTCCCGCGGGCACGGCCTCGTCGCCGACGACGTGGTGGAGCTGCAGCAGACGGGGCCGGAGACGGTGCAGGGGCGCTGCCCGCCGATGCTGCGCGACTTCCTCGAGGTGCGGGGCCTCGGCGTGCTCAACATCCGCTCCATCTTCGGCGAGACCGCCGTGCGCCCGCGCAAGATCCTGCGCCTCATCGTCCACCTCGAGTTCCCGCGCGAGGGCGAGCTCGAGGAGCGCGAGCGCCTCACGACGCGCTCCGGCACGCGCAGCGTCCTCGGCGTCGAGGTGCCCACCGTGACCCTCACCGTCGCCCCGGGGCGAAACCTCGCGGTGCTGGTGGAGGCGGCGGTGCGCAACCACATCCTCATGACGCGCGGCATCGACTCCACGCGCGACTTCATCTCCCGCCAGGCCGCCGCGATGAGGAGCGGGGACCCCGCCGACCGCGAGCCGCGGGGCGACTGAATGCAGCTCACGCTCGTCAGCGGCGTCTCCGGCTCCGGCAAGAGCGTCGTGCTGAAGGCCCTGGAGGACTCGGGCTACTTCTGCGTGGACAACCTGCCGCCCAGCATGATCCGCGGGCTCGTCGCCTTCCTCGCCACGCGGGGAGAGCCGCGCGTCGCCGTGAGCGCGGACGCGCGCAGCGCCGACACCATCGAGACGCTGCCGCGCGTCGTGGCCGAGGAGCGCGCGGGCGGCACGAACGTGCGCCTCGTCTTCCTCGACGCGAGCGACGCGAGCCTGGTGCGCCGCTTCTCGGAGACGCGCCGGCCGCATCCCCTCGCGGGGCAGGGCCGCACGCTCGAGGAGGCGCTCGCGATGGAGCGCGCGCTCCTCGCGCCCATCGCGGAGATGGGGCACCGCGTGGACACGAGCTCCCTCACCCCGGTCCAGCTGCGCGAGTGGATCCGCGAGCTCCTCGAGTCCGACGACTCGCGGCTCGTCGTCTGCGTGGAATCGTTCGGCTTCAAGGGCGGCGTGCCCCTCAACGCCGACTTCGTCTTCGACGCGCGCTTCCTGCCCAACCCGCACTACGACCCGGTGCTGCGCCCGAAGACCGGCCGCGACCCGGAGGTGGCGCGCTTCCTGGAGCAGGAGACCGACGCCGCGCGCCTGCTGGAGGACATCCACGCCTTCCTCGAGCGCTGGCTGCCGCGCTTCGCGCTCGACCGCCGCGCCGCGCTCACCGTCGCCATCGGCTGCACGGGCGGGCGGCACCGCTCCGTGTACCTCGCCGAGCGCCTGGCGGGGCTCCTGCGCGAGCGCCACCCGCTGATCCTGCGCCACCGCGACCTCGACCGGCCCTAGGGACGCGCGGCGATGCTCGTGATGAACCTCCTCTCCGCGGGGCCGCCCCCCGCCGAGACGGTGCCGATCTTCCCGCTCGGCACGGTGCTCTACCCCGGCACGCGCCTGCCGCTGCGCATCTTCGAGCCGCGCTACATGGACATGGCCAAGGCGTGCCTGCGCGACGGGCTCCCGTTCGGCGTGTGCCTCATCCGCGAGGGCGAGGAAGTCGGCGCGCCCGCCGTGCCCGAGTCCGTGGGCTGCCTCGCCCGCATCGGCGAGTGGGACATGCGCACCCTGGGGATCCTGAACGTGACCGCCGAGGGCGGCGAGCGCTTCCGCCTGCTGGCGACGAAGACCACGCCGGCGGGACTCATCCTCGGCGACATCGCGCGGATCGCGGCGGAGGACCCGGTCGAGACGCCCGGGCTCGCGCCGAGCGCGGGCTTCGTGAGGAAGGTGATCGAGGCGGTGGGCGAGGCCCGCTTCGCGCCGCCGCACCGCTACGACGACGCGAGCTGGGTGGGGTTCAGGCTCGCCGAGATCCTGCCGCTGCGGGTCGCCGTGAAGCAGATGCTCCTCGAGCTCACCGACCCCGGCGCGCGGATCGAGATCCTGCACCGCTTCCTGCGCGAGCGGAAGCTGGTGGAGTAGCCGCCCCCGGCGGCAGGCGCCCGAGGAGCTTCTTCACGGGCGCGGGCAGGGCGGCGTCCGCCACCCGCGAGAGCGCGAGCCACGCCGCCGGCGCCGGCGCCCTTCGCGTCCGCGCGCCTCGCACGCGCACCAGCCACGGCGTGACACCGAGCGTGAAATGGGTGAAGGCGTGGGCGAAGCCCGGGAGGGCCTCGACCCTCTCCACGCGAAGCCCGGTCAGGCGCTCGACCCACGGCGCGGGATCCGTGCCGGCCGGCGCTTCCGGCAGGCTCCACAGCCCTCCCCAGATGCCCTTCGGCGGCCGCGGCTCGACCAGCACCTCGCCCCGGGACACGACCACGAGCATCGCGACCTCGCGACGCGACGGCACCCGCGGCGCCTTGCGTCCCGGCAGTTCCCCGATGCGATCCTCGCGCCGGGCGACGCACGACCTGCGCACGGGGCACCGCCCGCAATCGGGGCGGGAACGGGTGCAGACGGTCGCGCCCAGGTCCATGAGCCCCTGCGTGTAGGGCACCACGCCGCGCGCCGGCACCAGCGACTCGGCGAGATCCCACAAGGCCGCGAGAACCGGCGCCGAATCGACAGGGCCCGCGATCCCGAAATGGCGGGCGAGGACCCGCTTCACGTTGCCGTCGAGGATGGCCCGCGGCGCGCCCGTGGAAAGGGCTTCGATCGCGCCCGCCGTCGAGCGCCCGATGCCCGGAAGCGCGGCGATCGCCGCCGCCTCGCGCGGGAACCGGCCGCCGTGCCGGCCGGCCACGGCCTGCGCGGCGCGATGGAGGTTCCGGGCGCGGGCGTAGTACCCGAGCCCGCTCCACAGGCGCATCACCTCCTCGACGGGCGCCCCGGCGAGGGCGCCCACGTCGGGAAAGCGCGCGAGGAAGCGCTCGAAATAAGGAACGACGGTGGCGACCTGGGTCTGCTGCAGCATGATTTCCGAGACCCAGATCCGGTAGGCGTCGCGCGTGCCCTGCCACGGCAGGCCATGGCGGCCGTGCCGGCGCTGCCAGGCCGACACGCGGGCGGCGAAGGTGGGGGAGCGGGGGGGCAATCGCGCGGGAGATGGAGCGGGTGAAGGGAATCGAACCCTCGTCGTAAGCTTGGGAAGCTTCTGCTCTGCCATTGAGCTACACCCGCGGCGAGGCGCCATTTTACCCGAGGCCGCCCGCACCGTCGCCCGCGCCGCCCGCGCCGGCGGGAGGCCATTCGCGCCGCCGGAGCGCCATCCGTCGCAGGGCGGCGGCCGCCTGCGGCTCCCCGCGATAGGATGCTCGCCATGGCCCGCTACGACCCCACCTTCACGCCCGAGCAGCGCGACCAGGTCCTGCGCCGCGCGGCCACCCCGCACCCGCTCGAGATCTTCCCGGTGTTCCGACGCTGGAAGGGCGGCTACGGGCGCGACCTCGTCTACACCTTCATCTGGAACGTGGGCTTCACCGCGCTCTTCCTGTTCATCGGGCTGGTCGACA
>CALEJW010000258.1 GCA_937898635.1 uncultured Pseudomonadota bacterium
CAGTAGGTCTGGAGCGTGGAGGCGACCGTCTGTGTCGAGATGCAGTGGTGCGCGCTCAGGAAGTACGGGACGGCGGTGGCAGGCACGGTGTCGTTCAGCAGCGTGCCCGTGCAGAGGTAGGACGAGCCCGAGTCGGTGAACACCATCCGTGCCGTGGCGAGGGACTCGGTCCCCCAGGTCGCGAGGTGGCAGACGACGTCGAGGTTGCAGGCGCCCGACTGGCCGATCTTCGCCTGCAGGAGGCGAGGCTCGCGCGGGGACGCGAAGAGATGCGAGAGCCGCGGCGCGGAAACCCGGACCGCTTCGGGCGATACCCCGTCGGGCAGGCCGATCTCCAGCGTGATGCCCTCGCCCTCGACGACCGGCGACCACCACGTGATGGCCTCCTCCCCGGTGTCGCCGGAGGCGAGGTTGCGGTCGATGGCGGCGAGGATCTCGCGCCCGGTCGCCTCGAAGACCTCGTCCGTCGCGCTCGCGTAGAAGCGCAGGCGGGCCTCGGGCGCGATCGCCTCCACGCGCAGGCCGAGGCGAACGCCCAAGGCCTCGGGCGAGACGACGCGCAGCGCCGCGACCCGTTCGTCCCCGGCGGGGATCCACTCGAGCAGCGATGCCGCGACGGAGGCTTCGCGAAGCGCGGGCACCTCCCGGCCGAACCCGATCCGGAACGGCGTGCCGGGCTTGGCCGGCGACTGCAGGGCTTCCGCTTCCAGGCGCTTCGCGGCGACGCGCTCCAGCACGATTTCCGCCGTTGCGCGCCCGGCGGGCCAGCGCCGCTGCGGCGCGGCTTCCGCCTTCGCCGGCGCGAACTCGCCTTCGGCCTGCGTGGCAGGGCGTCGGCCGGGCGAAGGCCCGGTCTCCGCGCCCCGCGAGGGAAAGGCGAGGAAGAGCGCCGCCGCAACCGCGGCGACGACGGAAATTGCCGTTCGGGAGGGATTCATGGTGCCTCGCAATCGCGCGGGGAAATGCCGCGTCGCGGCCCCCTGTGAATCGTCCGCCCCAAGCTACGCCCATCGCGGGGCTCGGGCAAGGCGCGAGACGATCCCCGCGAAGGGCCGCGCTAGGGAAGAACCTGCGACAGGCTCCGGAACGCGGCGATGGCGGGCGTGGGCACGCGCCGCAGCCGCCCATCCGGTTCCGCCACGACGTCGTAGAGCCCGTTGTTCCAGCCCCCGGGCGCGAGGAAGTCGCCGAGTGGCCGGGAGGATTCCTCGCGGTACTCCCAGCGCACGGCCTGCAGCAGCGGCCACCAGTTCAGGCCCGCGAGCGGGAATCCTTCCGCGCGCAGCCGCGCGGCCATGCGCCCCAGGGCCGAGGCGTAGGCGGCGCGGGCTTCGTGGCCGAGCCCGGCGCTCGTCTCGGTGAGGAAGATGTCCCGGCCGAAATACGCCCGCGCGCGGCGAAGCCCCTGCTCCACGCGCCGCGCGGCCTCGTCGGCCGCCTCATCCACGGGCCCGCTGCCGCCACGCGTGAAGTCGGGAAAGGCCGCGTAGTCCACGAGATCGGGATAGTGGTTGTAGCCCACGATGTCCGGCGGCTGCGCCTGGCCGTGGATCCAGGCGAGTTCCGGACGCGACGCGCCCAGGCTCGCGAGTCCCGCGCCGAAGCCGTGCTCCGGCGCGACCTTCCCGTAGGCGAGACTCGCCGGAAAGCTTCCGATCGCGGCGCGCATGTCCTCGGCTTCGGCGCCCTGGCCCGCGAGCCCCGGCAGCAGCTCGTCGGCGAGCGCCCAGTTGACGGACTCGGCGGAGACGAGCTTGCATGCCGGGAGGACGGCGCGCAGGCCCGCGGACGCGAGGACCATCGCGCGGGCCACGCGCACGCCGATCGTGGCGAACGCCGCCTGGCCGCTGGCATACGGCGGCCAGGTGCCCACGGCGCCGCACAGCGCCGTGGCCACCTGCGGCTCGTTGTACGGCGTGAAGTGCGTGACGAGGTCGCCGACGGCGCGCGCCGTCTCCCGCGCATAGCGCTCGAACGCCTCGGGGAAGAGCGGGTCCCCGATGCCGTCCTTCATCCACGCGGGCGTGCCGTAGTGGATCAGGTCGAGGATCGGCGTGATGCCCAGGGAAGCGAGGAACGCGAGGCGCTCGCGCAGCGCGGAAAAGTCGAAGGATCCCGGCGCGGCCTCGATGCGCGGCCACGGCATGCCGTAGCGAATGCAGTTGATCCCGAGGCCGGCGGCGCGCTCGAGGTCCTCGCGCCACTGGGCGTCGTGTCCCGTGAGCGCGAATTCGTCGAGGGAGCGCCTCGCGCCGTCGATCGCCGGGTCGGCCTGCACCATCCACGTGTTCTCGATGCCGACGCCCAGGAAAAATTTCGGACGCGGCGGCGGCGCGGCCCCGCCGGAGCCTCCCCCGCCGCAGCCCTTCAGGCAAAGCGCGCCCGCGGCGAGGCCCAGCTGGCCGAGGAAGCGGCGGCGGTTTACCGGCGGCGACGGGCTCATGGCGGAGCCCGAAGCGAGGACGCCGGGCCGCAGCGCGGCCCGGCGTCCTTCCGGCAATCTGGCGGAGAGGGTGGGATTCGAACCCACGGTACCCCGGAGGGTACTTCAGATTT
>CALEJW010000259.1 GCA_937898635.1 uncultured Pseudomonadota bacterium
GAACCGCCGGCGGCCGGTCGTTCAGACGAACTTCTTGTACTTGGCGAGGTGCCGCACGGGTTTCGAGAGCGCGTCGCGGCGGAACGGGTCGCCCAGCTCCTTCGTGACCATCATCTCGATCACGGTGGTCTTCCCCTCCGCCTGGCGCTTCACCGAATCCTGGAGCGCCGCGCCCACGTCGCCCACCTTGTCCACCACCACGCCCTCGCAGCCGAAGCTCTTCGCCACCGCCACCCAGCTCGGGTTCACCAGCTCCACGCCCTGGTAGCGGCGCGAGTAGAAGTCCACGTGGTTCTTCTTCTCCGCGCCCCACTGGCCGTTGTTGAAGACGACCACCGTCACGCCGATCTTCTCGCGCGCGCAGGTGAGGAGTTCATTGAGCGAAATGCCCCACGCGCCGTCGCCGACATAGGCGATCGCGGGCCGGTCGGGCCGCGCCACCTTCGCGCCGCAGGCCACCGGGAAGGCGTAGCCGCAGTTGCCGAAGCTCATGGCGGCGAGCATGGAGCGCGGCTCGTCGAAGCGCAGGTACGAATTCGACACCGAGCAGATGTTGCCGATGTCGGTGGAGACCATCGCACCCTTGGGCATGGCGCGCTCGAGCGCGCGCAGCATCTGCCGCGGGTGCATGGCGGAGGAGCCCTTCGAAATCTCCACCGAGTACGGGTCCGTCTCGTGCGCCCACTTGTCGAGCTCGGCTTCCCACGCGGCCTTCTCGGCCTTGATGGCGGCATCGCGCTCGGCCTTGTTCGCGTGGCAGGCGAGCGTCTTCCCCGCGAGGCGTGCGGCGAGCGCGGAGGCCGCGGCCTTCGCGTCGCCGTTGATCCCCACGCCGATGGGCTTCACGAGGCCCAGCATCTTCGCGTCCGCGTCGATCTGGATGATCTTCGCGTTCGCGGGCCAGTATTCCATCCCGTATTGCGGGAGCGTCCCGAAAGGCCCGAGGCGCGTGCCGAGCGCGAGCACCACGTCGGCCTTGGCGATCAACTTCATCGCGGCCTTGGAGCCCTGGTAGCCGAGCGGGCCGGCCCACAGCGGGTGCGAGGCGGGGAAGGCGTCGTTGTGCAGGTAGCTCACCGCGACGGGCGCGTGCAGGAGCTCGGCGAGCTTCACCGCTTCCGCCGTGCCTTCGCCCATGATCACGCCGCCGCCGGAGAGGATGACCGGGAACTTCGCCGCGGCGAGCAGCTTCGCGGCCTCGTCCAGCGCCGCCTCGTCGCCCGCGCCGCGGCCGATGCGGATGGGCTGCGGGATCTCGCACTCGATGTCGCCGTAGAAGTAGTCGCGCGGGATGTTGAGTTGCGTCGGGCCCATGTCGAGCATGGCGCGGTCGAAGCAGCGCGCCGTGATCTCGGCCATGCGCTTCGGGTTCATCACGTGGCCCTGGTACTTGGTGATCTTCGAGAAGATCGGCAGCTGCTCCGTCTCCTGGAAGCCGCCGAGGCCCATGGTCATGGAGCCCGTCTCCGGCGTGATGAGGACGACCGGCGAGTGCGCCCAGTAGGCTGCCGCGGCACCCGTGACGAAGTTGGTGATGCCGGGGCCGTTCTGGCCGATGCACACGCCGTGCCGGCCCGAGACGCGCGAATAGCCGTCGGCCATGTGCACCGCGCCCTGCTCGTGCGCCACGGGGATGAAGCGGATGCCGGCGGCGGGGAAGATGTCGAGCGCGTCCATGTAGGCCGAGCCCACGATGCCGAAGACGTCGGTTACGCCGTTGGCGACCAGCGTCTCCACGAAGGCCTCCGACGGCGTCATCCGGGTCTTTCCCTTCACCACTTCGCGGTTGCCCTGGGCCATGTCGTTCATGGTTCGTCCTCTCGTGTTCTCAAAGATGAAATGAATGGTCTCTAAAGGCTGAACAATATAGCAGCATTTCGGGCCACGCAAGCATTTATTCCGTTAAGCGGAACGAAATGGTTGCTATAACGGAACAAACGGGGTAGGCTGGCCCCATGTCCACCGTCCTCGAAACCGGCACCGACCGCGCGCGCCGCGACCCGGCCCTGGAAAACTCCTCCACCCTCAAGGCCCTGGCGGTGCTGGAGTCCCTGGTGCGCGCCCCCCGGCCCTCGACCCTCACCGAGCTCATGCAGGCCACGGGCCTGCCCAAGCCCACGCTCTACCGCACCCTCGCCCTTTTCGAGGACGCGGGCTACGTGCAGCGCGAGCCCGCCGGGCGCGCCTACGCCGTGGGTCCGCGCCTGGCGAGCCTCGGGCTCGCGATCCTCACCAACGATGCGGTCGCGACGCTGCGCCGCGCGATCCTGCGAGAGCTCGTGGCGGAGGTGGGCGAGACCTGCAACCTCTCGATGTTGAGGAAGGGCGAAGTGGTCTACCTCGACCGCGTCGAGGCCGACTGGCCCCTTCGCCTGCACCTTCCGGTGGGCAGCACCGTGCCGCCGCACTGCAGCGCGAGCGGCAAGCTCCTGCTCGCCTCGCTCCCGCCGGTGGACCGCGAAGCCCTCCTCGAGGCGATTCCCCTGCAGCGCTTCACCGAGCACACGATCACCGACCGCGCGCTCCTCGCCCGCGAGCTCGACCGCATCGTGGAGGCCGGCTACGCGGTGGACGACGAGGAGTTCGTGCTGGGAGTCGCCTGCGTCGCGGTGCCGGTGAAGCTCCCGGGCGGCGAGACCGTCGCCGCCGTGGCGGTGCACGCGGCCACCGCGCGCCTGCCGCTCACCCGGGCGATCGAGCTGGCGCCGCGCCTGCACGAGGCCGCGCAGCGGCTCGCCGCGACCTTCGCATGAGCCCCCGGCCGGCGAAGAGCGACCCGCCCGCCCGCGCGGCCCGTGGATCCCTTCGCGCCTGAGACGCTCGCGGCCGCGGCCGCGATCGCCGCCGCCGCGGGCGTCGTGCGCGGGATCACGGGCTTCGGCGGCGCGATGATGATGTCGCCGCCCATGGCGCTCCTTCTCGGGCCCCTCGCCGCGGTGCCGGTCGTGCTGCTGCTGGAATCGCTCGCCGCCACGCCCATGCTGGTGCAGACGCGCGCCCTGGTTCGCTGGCGGGTGATCGGGCCCATCATCGCCGCGGCCTGCGTGACGGTGCCGGCCGGGACCTGGATCCTGGTGAGTGCCGACCCGGTGCTGATGCGCCGCGTGATCGCGGGCACGGTGATCCTGTTCTCGGCCGCGATGCTCTCGGGCTGGCGCTATGCCGGCGCGCAGCGCCTGCCGACCGCCATCGGCGTGGGCGCGGTCTCCGGCGCGCTGGTCGGCGCGACGAGCATGGGCGGCCCGCCGGTGATCCTCTACCTGCTGGCGGGCCCGGATCGCATCGAGACCACGCGCGCGAACCTCACCTTCTTCGTGGGCGCGATTTCCGCGGCGGGGCTCGCCGGGCTCGCCTGGAACGGCGTGCTCACCTGGGGCGCGGCCGGGCTCGCCGCGCTCCTCACGCCCGGCTACTACGGCGGCATGGTCCTGGGCACGCGGGTCTTCCCGCGCTTCAACGACCGGCGCTTCCGCCAGTTCACCCTCGCCCTGATGGCGGTGGTCTCCCTCGGGATCCTTCTCGCCTAGCTAGTCGCCCGAGGCGCCGAGCGTTTTCGCGATCAGCCCCGCCGCGTCGCGCAGCTTCGGCACGTGCGCCATGAGGTCCTCGAGCGTCGCGCGGCCTTCGGGCGCCTGCAACGCCACGGCCGCGCAGGCGCGCCTCGCGTCGAGCATGACGGGCACCGCGATGCCGTACATCCCTCGCAGGTGCTCGGCGCGGTTGATGCCGACCCGGCGCTTGCGCGTCTCCTCGAGCTCGCGCTCGAGCGCCTCGCGCTCGACGATGGTGCTCTCCGTGAAGCCGCGCAGCGTCACGTGCTCCACGAGCCGCTCGCGCTGCGCGCGCGGCAGCAGGCTCAGCAGGAGCTTGCCGCTCGCGGTCGCGTGCAGCGGCACGTGGGAGCCCGGCGCGAGGAGCATGCGCAGTGGCCAGGTGGTCTCCACGCGGTCGAGGTACACGATGTCGGTGCCCGCGAGCGCGGCGAGGTTGCAGGTTTCCCCGATCTCCTCGACGAGTGCGGCGAGGATCGCGTGGCGCTCGGCGCGCGCGGGACCGTTCATGAGCGCGCCCAGGGCGAAGCGCTCCACGCGGCCGGCGAGCTGCACGCGCCGCGTGCCCGGCTCGCGCACGATGAGGCCCGCGAGCTGCAGCTGCCCGACGAGCCGGTGCACGGTCTGCTTGGGCAGCTCCACCGCCGAGACGATATCGGCCAGGGCGCAGCCGTCGCGGTGCTGGGCGACCACCTCGAGCACCCGGAAGGCGCGCACCGCGGCGGCATTCGACTGGTTGCTTTCCATTTCGGGAAGCGCCTCGCTCGCAAATCGAGGAAAACGGGACTTTTGTGCACCGCAAACTGCACCATAGTCTACGCCGCAGCCGAATCGCGCGGGCACCGGCGGGAAGCGGGCCCGACCCGACCACGACAAGAGGAGACGAAAATGGATCGATCCCGAATCAACCCCCTGCGCCGCACGCTGGTCCTCGCCGGCGCAGGCCTGGCGCTCGCGCCGAAGCTCGCCTTCGCGCAGGCGAAGTACCCGTCCCGGCCCGTGGACTTCGTGGTGCCCTGGGGCGCGGGCGGTGGCGCCGACCAGCTCGCCCGGCGGCTGGGCTCGCTCCTGGAAAAGGAGCTGGGCACCTCCTTCCCGATCCTCAACATCCCCGGCGCCACGGGGAACACGGGGATGGCGAAGCTCCTGTCCTCCGCGCCCGACGGGCACTCGATCGGCGTCTTCATCGCCGACACCCTCGGCACGCTCGCCGGGGGCAAGGGCCGCTACACGCTCGCCGACCTGGCACCCCTGGGCGTGATGATCCGCCAGCCCAGCGGCCTCTTCGTGAAGGCCGACGCCAAGTGGAAGAACTTCGGCGAGCTCCTCGCGGACGCGAAGAAGACCGAGCTCAAGGTGGGCATCACCGGCTTCGGCGGGCCCGACGAGATGCACGTGGTCAAGTTCAACGAGCAGGGCGCGAAGTTCCGCCCCGTGCCGTTCGCCAAGCCCGGCGAGCGCTACGCCTCGGTCCTGGGCGGGCACGCCGACATCGTGATCGAGCAGGCGGGCGACGTGAAGTCCTTCCTCGACTCGAAGCAGATGCGCCCCATCGTCTTCTTCGCCGACCAGCCCCAGGTGGGCTACGAGGGCATCGAGCTCGCCAACAAGTTCGGCGTGAGCCTCGCCATCAGCCAGTTCCGCGCGATCGTGATGCGCGCCGGCACCGACCCGAAGCACCTCGCGGCGATGTCGGCAGCCATGGACAAGGCGGCGAACTCGCCGGAGTTCAAGAAGTACCTCGCCGACGAGCTCGCCTTCGCCGACAGCTACATCCCGGCGGCCAGGTCCGGCGCCTTCCTGGCCGAGCAGCTCGCCCTCATCGAAGCGAACATGCCGAAGAAGTCCTGATCGGCCGCCAGGGGCGGCGCGCGGGCTCCTCGCCCGCGCGCCTTCCTTCGCGCACCGCGCAACCGCCATGCCCAAGACCCTCCGGCTCGTGCTGCCGCACGGCCTCATGCTCGTCGCCTCCGTGCTGCTCTACTGGGCGGCCACGCGCATCGAGGCCTTCACCGGCGGCGGGGGCCGAATCGGCCCCGACGCCTGGCCCAAGGCGATCATCGTCTTCATGGGACTGCTGTGCGCCTGGGAGATCGCCAAGCGCCTCGCGCTGCGCTCGCGCGGCGGCGGCAGCGAGCCTCCCGCGGCGGCGCAGGCCGCGCCGGTCACCCATCCGGGCCGCCTCGCCGCGGGCGTGGCGCTCGTCTTCGGCTATGTCCTCGTGGTGCCGTGGACCGGCTTCTTCGTTTCCACCGCGCTCTTCCTCGCGGCCTTCACCTGGTTCGGGGGGCTTCGCCGTCCGGTCCTCGCGACGGCCACGGGGCTCGCGGGCAGCCTCGTGCTGGTGGTGATGTTCATGCGCGTGGCCTACATCTCGCTGCCGCTGGGCGAGGGGCCCTTCAAGTCGCTCTCGATCGCGCTCCTCGCGGCGATCGGGGTGAGCTGAGCGGCGCCGTGGAGATCCTCCAGCACCTCGCCCTCGGCTTCGGGATCGTCTTCACGCCGCTGAACTTCCTCGTGCTCGTGGTGGGGCTCGTGCTCGGCATGCTGGTCGCGGTGCTGCCCGGCCTCACGCTGGTGATGGGCGTGGTGCTGGCGCTGCCCTTCACCTACAAGATGGGCGTGGGCCCCGCCCTCATCCTCCTCACGGCGATGTACGTCTCCGGCACCTACGGCGGCGCCATCACCTCCATCCTCTTCCGCATTCCCGGCGAGCCCATGGACGTGCCGCTGCTCTGGGACGGCTACGAGATGACGAAGCGCGGCGAGGCCTCGCTCGCGCTCGGCTGGTCCCTCGTCGCCGCGCTCGTGGGCGGCCTCGCCTCCGCCGTCGTGATGGTGGCGCTCGCCAAGCCCGTGGCGGGGCTGGCGCTCGCTTTCTCCACGCCGGAATTCTTCGCGATCGTCTTCTTCGGCCTGGCGAGCGTGGTGACGCTCTCCGGCGCCTCCCTCGTGAATTCCCTCGTGAGCCTGTGCCTGGGCCTTCTCATCGCGACCGTCGGCGTGGATTCCATCTACGGGGCGGAGCGCTTCGCCTTCGGCCAGCCCTTCCTCCTCGACGGCATCGAGTTCCTGCTGGTGATGGTGGGCGCCTACGGCATCGGGGAGGTCCTCACGCGCATGGGCGCCGGCTTCGCGGGGGAGGGCGGCGAGGCGGGCACGGGCGTGGCGCGCTTCCGCACCTCGTTCCCGCGCCTGTCGCAGGTGCTCGGGATGAAGGCGACCTTCGCGCGCGGCACCGCCACGGGCATCGTCGTGGGGATCGTCCCGGGCGCGGGCGCGACGGTTTCGGCCTTCGTCGCCTACGGCCTCGAGAGCCAGTACGGGAAGAACCGCGCCGCGCTCGGCAAGGGCGCGCCCGAGGGCATCGTCGCGGCGAAGTCGGCGGCCACGGCCTCGGTGGGCGGGGCGCTCGTGCCGCTGCTCGCCATGGGCATCCCCGGCAGCGGCGCCACGGCGATCATCCTCGCGGCCTTCCTGCTGCACGGCATCCAGCCGGGGCCGCAGGTCTTCGTCTCGAGCCCCGACCTCGTCTATACGGTCTTCGCGACGGTGTTCCTCGGCGTGGTGGGCATGTGCATCCTCGGCTTCTTCGCGATCCGCCCGCTGTGCAAGGTGCTCGACGCGCCGGAGGCCATCGTCTCGGCCTTCGTCGTGGTGTTCTGCTTCGTGGGCGCCTTCGCGGCGCGCAACAACCTCTCGGACCTGCACGTGATCGCGGCCTTCGGCGTGCTGGGCTTCCTCTTCGAGCGCTTCGGCTTTCCCATCGCGCCGCTCGTGCTCGGCACCATCCTCGGGCCGCTCGCCGAAACCAACTTCATGACGACCATGGTGAGCTTCGACAACGACTGGACCGTCTTCTTCACCCGGCCGCTGAGCGGCGGCATCCTCGCCCTCGCCGCCGCGGGCCTTGCCTGGCCGCTCGCGAAGGCCGCCTTCGAGCGCCTGCGCGCCTCCCGGAGTTCCCATGCCCGTCCCGGCTGACGCGGCGCGCGGGGAGGCGAACATGGGGGCCGTGGCGGCGCTCGTCGCCCGCGCGCGCGCGGCCCAGGCCATCGCCGACGGCTACGACCAGGCCCGCGTCGACGAGCTGGTCGCCGCCGCCGGCTGGGCGATCCTCGAGCCGGGGCGCAACCGCGAGCTCGCCGAGCTCGCCGTCGCCGACACCGGCATCGGCAACGTCGAGGACAAGATCCGCAAGAACCACCGCAAGACCCTCGGGCTGCTGCGCGATCTCGCCGGGATGAAGACCGTGGGCGTCGTGGGCGAGGACCCCGCGAAGGGCCTCGTGGAGATCGCCCGTCCCGTGGGCGTGGTGTGCGCCATCACGCCGTCCACGAACCCCGCCGCCACGCCCGCCAACAAGATCATCAACGCTCTCAAGGCGAGGAACGCGGTGATCGTCGCGCCCTCGCCCAAGGGCGCCTCGACCTGCGCGCGGCTTCTCGATTTCGTGCACGCGGAGCTCGCTCGCATCGGCGCGCCGCGCGACCTCGTGCAGATGCTCCCGGCGCCCGTCACCAAGGACGCGACCGCGGAGCTCATGCGCGCCTGCGACCTCGTGGTGGCCACCGGCTCCCAGGCCAACGTGCGCGCCGCCTATGCGAGCGGCACGCCGGCCTTCGGCGTGGGCGCCGGCAACGTCGCGGCGATCGTGGACGAGACGGCGGACCTCGAGGCGGCCGCGGAGCGGATCGTGCTCTCCAAGTGCTTCGACAACGCGACGAGCTGCTCCTCGGAGAACAGCCTCGTGGTGCTCGAGCCCGTCGCCGACGCGATGCTCGCGGCG
>CALEJW010000260.1 GCA_937898635.1 uncultured Pseudomonadota bacterium
GATGGGATCCCCGACAATCGTGGCGGTGCCATGGAGCTCCACGAAGTTGACCGTTTCCGGCGCCACGCCCGCGATCGCCTGGGTCAGCGAGATGAGCTCCGCCTGGGACGCCGCGCTGGGCGAGGTGAAGCTCGACTTCTCGAAGCCGTCGTTGTTGGTCGCGGTGCCGCGAATCACCGCCCGGATCCGGTCCCCTTCGGCAAGTGCGTCCGACAGGCGCTTGAGCACGACGATGCCCACGCCCTCGCTGAACACCGTCCCCCCCGCGTTCGCATCGAATACCCGCACGTGGCCGTCGGGGGAGAGAAGCGTGCCCTCCTGGTAGACGTAGCCGCCGACTCGCGGGTGCATCACGCTCACCGCCCCTGCCAGGGCCATGTCGCACTCGTAGTTCTGCAGCCCCTGGCACGCGGCGTGCACCGCCAGGAGCCCGGTCGAACACCCGGACTGGACGTTCACGCTCGGGCCGCGCAGGTTCAGCTTGTAGGACACCCTCGTGGTCAGGTAGTCGCTGCCCTGGCCCAGGCCGACGAGCGCAAAGGTACCGCCGGCCATCTCCACGAGGTCCGGCCGGGAGCCGACGATGTACGCGTAGCCATCATGGGATTGACCGCCGTAGACGCCGATCGGCCCCTTGAATCGCTCCGGGTCGCAGCCCGAGCGCTCCAGCGCCTCCCACGCGCACTCCAGGAAGATCCGTTGCTGCGGATCCAGCAGTTCCGCCTCCCTCGGCGAGAACCCGAAGAACGCGGCGTCGAACAACTCCACCCCGTCCATCACGCCCCGGGCAGGAACGAAGCCCGGCTGATCGAGGATCTCCGGCTGGAGGCCCGCGGCCTCGTACTCCTGTTTGGTGAAGAAGTGGATGGTTTCCACCCCCTTCGCCAGGTTGTCCCAGAATTCCTCGATGTTCGCCGCGCCGGGAAAACGGCCCGCCATGCCCACGACGGCGATCAGGCTGCCCTCGTTCTCCTCGAAGAGGCGGCGTCGCACACGAGCGAGCTCCTGGACCCGAGCGCTTCCGCGGGCATCGCCGGGCTCCCGGGTCGATCGGGTCCGGGCCGCCGCCTCGGGCCCGGCGGGAGTGGCCATGACATCAGGTTTATCCGGCGAATTCATGCGCACTTTCCTCAAGACGGTCATTTCGAAACCAGCCGGCTCGTCGAAGCCGCGTGCACGCGGCCGAGCAGGTCCGACGGGCCCTTGTCATCGGAGGGCTCGGCGTCGACCGCAACGCGATCGGCGTCGCGGCGCACGGCCTCTCCCGCCTTCGCTGAAGATACACCGGCCGCGCGGATGCGCTGGGCGATGCTCGCCACGGTCGGATCGACGAAGATGTCCTCCAGGGTCAGGTCGACATTCAAGTCGATCCTCAGGCGCGCGAGAAGCCGCGTCGCCAGCAGGGAATGCCCGCCCAGGTCGAGGAAGTTGTCGTTCACGCCGATGCGATCGATGCCCAGGAGCTGGCTCCACATCCGGGCGAGCTGCTTCTCCGTTTCGTCACGAGGCGCGACGAAGTCCTCATCCAGATCGGGGCGCTGGTAGGTCGATCCGGAGACCGCCTCCTGCGCGGGCTCGGAAACGGCCGACGACGACCGGGCCTGCATCACGCGGGGGGAGACGAAGACCTGCGGCCATGCGCCGGCGAGCACCCGCCGGAAAACGTCCACGCCCTCGGCAGGCGTGATGCCGGTGCTCAGGCTCGCCTCGCGCTCGGCGGCCATCGC
Source organism: uncultured Pseudomonadota bacterium (assembly GCA_937898635.1). Taxonomy (GTDB): domain Bacteria; phylum Pseudomonadota; class Gammaproteobacteria; order Burkholderiales; family Usitatibacteraceae; genus FEB-7. Next base: position 1,728 of record CALEJW010000260.1, read on the forward strand.
GGCCGGCACTTCGGTGTCGACCGCCATGCCCACGTCACGCCACGTGTCCCAATTGACGGAAACGGTGAAGGTCGGCGACGCCGCCGAATTGCGCAGCGCGAACGCGTCCAGGTATGCGTTCGCCGCCGTGTAGTCGACCTGGCCGGGAACGCCGACGAGCGCGTTGATCGAGGAGCACAGGAACAGGAAGTCGGGCGGCGAATCCTGCAGCGCCTCGGCGAGGATGCGGGTGCCCGAAACCTTGGGCTCGAGCACCGCATTGGCGGCCTTCGGCGTCTTGAGCTGGATCACCCCGCCGCCGGCCACCCCGGCCGCGTGGACCACCCCGTGCAAGGCACCGAAACGCTCCCGCACGCGCGCCACGAGGTCCTCCACCTGCCCGCGATCGGCGACGTTCGCGGCCTCGACCAGCACCGCGGCGCCCTTGGCGCGAAGCTCGCGCACCGCCCTGATCCGGCGTGCGGCAGCGTCCTTCTCCCCGTGGCTGTCGAGGTACTCGTCCCACTGCGTCTCGGGCGGAAGGCCGCCGCGGCTCACCAGGACCAGGCGCGCATGCACGGCCTCGGCCAGGTAGCCGGCGATGCTCAGGCCGATGCCGCCGAGGCCCCCCGTGATGAGGTAGACGCCACCCTCGCGCAGGCGCGCGGGCGGACCGCTCCCGGCCTCCAGGCGCGCAGGCGCGTGACGCGAAATCCAGCGATGGCCGTTGCGGAAGGCGACGGCCACCTCCGAGGCGTCGTCCCTGCGCAATTCCGTCACCAGGGCCTCGAGAACCCGACCGCCCGCTCCGGCCGCGCCGGACCACTGCGGAAGATCGACGCTGCGGCAGGCGATCTCCGGATACTCGAGCGGGATCACGCGGCACGGGCCGAGCACCAGGGCCTTCTCGGGGCACACGCTCTCGCCGCCCGTGACTTCGTGCATCTCGTCCGAGACCAACGTCAGCCGCACCGCCTCGGCGAGCCCCAGCCGGCCCAGGCACTGGGCGAGAAGCACCGGCGCATGGAAGCATCGCTCGATCAGGGTCGCGTGGGCCGGCGCGTCGCGCCCGGTCACCGCCCACAGGTGGACGATTCGCTCCGGCATGCAACCGCGCGCGTCGAGATCTTCGAACAACGAATCGTAGTGGGCGGCTTGCGTCGGCGCGACGGTGTATGCCTGCCCCTCGGCGGAGTACGCGCTGCCCGCGCGCACCACGGCCACGACCTCCCCCTCCGACCGCAGCCGCTCGGCCAGTGCCTGCCCCAATCCGGCCTCATCGGCG
>CALEJW010000261.1 GCA_937898635.1 uncultured Pseudomonadota bacterium
CGGCAGGCTCAGAGGAACAACCCGACCACCGCGGCGGTGAGGCAGGTCGCGAGCGTCCCCGCGACGATCGACTTCATCCCCAGCGCCACGATCTCGCCCCTGCGCTCCGGCACCATCGCGCCCATGCCGCCGATGAGGATGCCGAGGCTGCCGAAGTTGGCGAACCCGCACATCGCGTAGGTCATGAGCAGCCGCGAGCGCGCCGAGAGCTCGCCCGCCGGCAGCCGCGCGAGGTCGAGGTAGGCCACGAACTCGTTCAGGATCGTCTTCGTCCCCAGGAGCGCGCCGCCCGCCCGTGCCTCCGCCCAGGGAAGTCCCGCGGCCCAGGCGAGGGGGGCGAAGGCCCAGCCCAGCATGCGCTGCAGCGACAGCGGCTCCCCGCCGGGCCCGGGCAGCAGGCCGAGGAGCGCGTTGGCGAGGTGCACGAGCGCCACGAGGACGAGGAGCAGGGCGACGATCTGCAGGAGCAGCTGCATGCCCTCGACGGTGCCGCGCGTGACCGCGTCCATCGCGCTCGCGTCCTGGCGCGGGATCGCCGCCGCGTCCTCCTGCGACATGCCGCCCGGCACCATCAGGGCCGCGATCACGATCGCCGCCGGGGTGGCCACGAAGGAGGCGACGATGATGTGCCCGATCGCGTCCGGCACCACGGGGGCGAGGATCGCGCCGTAGAGCGCCATCACCGTCCCGGCGATGGTCGCCATGCCGCACACCATCACCATGAAGAGCTCGGATCGCGTGAGCCGGGCGAGGTAGGGCTTCACCACGAGCGGCGCCTCCACCATGCCCACGAAGACGTTGACCGCGGAAGACACGCCCACCGCGCCGCCCAGCCCCATGGTCTTCGTGAGGACCCAGGCGAAGGCATTCACCACGACGGGGATCACGCGCCAGTGGAAGAGGAGCGCGGAGAGCGCGCTCACCACCAGCACCAGCGGCAGCGCGCGGAAGGCGAGGATGAAGGCGGCAGGCGGGTTCGTCTCCGCGTAGGGGGCCGGCCCGCCCGCAAGGTAGCCGAAGACGAAGCTCGAGCCGGCCTGGGTCGCGCGTTCCAGCGCCTGCAACCCCGCGTTCAGGGAGAAGACGGCATCGCGCAGCCAGGGCACCGCGAGGAGCAGGCCCGCGAGCGCGACGGTGAGCGCGAGGCCCGAGGCCACCAGGCGCCAGCGCACGGCCCGGCGGTCCTCGGACAGGACCCAGGCGACGGCGAGGAGGAGCGTGGCGCCGGCGAGCGCGTGGAGGGCATGCATGGACGAGGGGCATTATCCTCCGGCCCCGCGCCGCTCGTTGAAGAAGATGCGCCGATTTGCTATCATTTCGGGCCAATGAAAGCGGGATGAGCCTGCGACCACGCAAAAAGCTCCTCCCGTTTTTTTGCGCCCGTCGTTCCCCCCGTTTCCGGAGCCGTCCTTGTCGCAGAAGACCCCCGCCCTCCTGGTTCTCGCCGACGGGTCCGTCTTTCGCGGCATTGCCATCGGCGCGCCCGGCCGCACGGTCGGCGAGGTGGTCTTCAACACCGCCATGACCGGCTACCAGGAGATCCTCACCGATCCCTCCTACGCCGGGCAGGTGGTGACCCTCACCTACCCGCACATCGGCAACACCGGCACCAACTTCGAGGACTCGGAGTCGCGCGGCGTCTTCGCCGCGGGCCTCGTGATCCGCGACCTCCCGCTGCTGGAATCGAACTGGCGCAACTCCGAGCCGCTGCCCGCCTTCCTCGCGCGCCAGGGGGTCGTGGCGATCGCCGGCATCGACACGCGCCGCCTCACGCGCCTGCTGCGGACCGCGGGCGCGCAGAACGGCTGCATCGTGACCGGGGATTCCGGCGCCGACCCGGACGCCGGGGCCGCCCTGGAGGCCGCGCGCGCGGCGCCCTCGATGGCGGGCCTCGACCTCGCGAAGGTGGTCTCCTGCCGCGAGCGCTACGACTGGACCGGCGGGCTCTGGGCGCTGGGGACGGGCTACGGCGCCGGCGCCACGCCGCGTTTCCACGTCGTCGCCTACGACTTCGGGGTGAAGCACAACATCCTGCGCAACCTCGCCGAGCGCGGCTGCCGCGTCACCGTCGTCCCGGCGCAGACGAGCGCCGCCGAGGCCCTCGCGCTCAAGCCCGACGGGGTGTTCCTCTCCAACGGGCCCGGGGACCCCGAGCCCTGCGGCTACGCGATCGAGGCGATCGCGGGCATCGTGGAATCCGGCACGCCCACCTTCGGCATCTGCCTGGGGCACCAGCTCCTCGGGCTCGCGAGTGGTGCCAAGACGGTCAAGATGAAGTTCGGGCACCACGGCGCCAACCACCCGGTGCAGGACCTCGACACGAAACGCGTCCACATCACCAGCCAGAACCACGGCTTCGCGGTGGACGAGCGCTCGCTCCCGGAGAACACGCGCGCCACGCACCGCTCGCTCTTCGACGGCACGCTCCAGGGCCTCGAGCGCACCGACCGCCCGGCCTTCAGCTTCCAGGGCCACCCCGAGGC
>CALEJW010000262.1 GCA_937898635.1 uncultured Pseudomonadota bacterium
CTGCAGCAGAACGAGGCGAGCGACTGGGCCGACATCATGCCGCGCTCGGGCTTCGTGCTCTACACGAACGCGCTGTGGTACCTGGTGAAGCGCCGCTACGGGCTCGCGATGGCGGATTCGACGCGCGAGCACGCGCACCACCTCTTCCGCCCCTTCGACGCGAACGGCGCGGCGCACCACCGCGCCGAGCGGCTCGCCGACCACGCGCGCACGCACGCGCGCGACCGCGGGCTCTTCCTCTCCTTCGTGAACTTCGCCGCCTTCGGCGACGAGGGCGACGTCTTCGGCAACATCCTCGCCGTGCTCTGCGGCCTCGCGGGCGACGACGAGGCGCGCGCGGTGATGCGCGCGCTCCTCGCCGCGGGCGTGGACGACCCGTACCCGGTGCGCGTCACCTGCGAGCCCATCGCGCAGGACAATCCCCTGTGGCGTCCCTACATGGAGCGCCACAGCCAGAACTTCGCGTGGCAGTACCACAACGGCGGCATCTGGCCCTTCGTGGGCGGGCTCTGGGTCACCGCGCTCGCGCGCGTAGGGGAGACGCAGGCCGCGAAGCGCGCCCTCGGCCGCCTCGCGCAGGCCAACGCGCTGGGCGACTGGGCCTTCTGCGAATGGCTGCACGGCCAGACCGCATCCCTCGGGGGCATGCGCGGGCAATCGTGGAACGCGGCGACCTTCCTCCTCGCGAGCGCGGAGGAACCTTTCGACTGGGGCGGGCCTCCATAAGGCTGGGCTCCCCGGGGGGCCCGCTTCCGACCACCCCGAAAGGAACTCGCCATGAAGACTCCCGCCCTCGCGGCGGCGCTCGCCGTCGCGCTCGCCACGCCCGCCCTCGCCGATGACAAGACCGACGGCCAGTGGCGCGGCACGCTCTCCCTGAGCCTGAGCTACAGCGCGGGCAACACCGACGCCAACGCGGCGAGCCTCGGCGCGGACGCGGTGCGCGCCACCGCCGCCGACAAGTACACGCTCTCCGGCACGGCGCTGCGCAGCCAGTCGAGGAACGACGGCGTCACCACGAAGACCGCGGAGCTCTACAAGATCGGCGGCCGCTACGACCGCAACCTCGGCGAGAGGCTCTTCGGCTTCGGCTCGGCGAACGCCGAGAAGGACAAGCTGCAGCGCCTGGACCTGCGCACGAGCCTGGGCGCAGGGCTGGGCTGGCACGTCGTCGCGACGAAGGACGCGAGCTTCGACGTCTTCGGCGGCCTGGGCGTGACGCGGGAGGAGTTCACCACCACCTCGAACGACTTCGTGGAGGTGGTGCTGGGAGAGGAGTCCTCCCACCGGCTCTTCGAGCGCACGACCTTCAAGCAGAAGCTCTCCGTCTTCCCCAACCTCGAGGATTCCGGCGAGTACCGCGCCAACTTCGACGCGACGCTCGCCACGGCCATCGCGGCGGGCTGGAACTTCAACGTGACGCTCTCCAGCCGCTACACGAGCAATCCGCTGCCGGGGTTGAAGACCACCGACACGCTGCTGCTGGTGGGGGTGGCGAGCAAGTTCGGCCCGGACTGACGCGGGCCGCGCGCGCCTTCAGGCCCGCGGCGGGGCGTGCAGCTCGCGGCGCAGGTAGCCGAGCTTGCGGCTGCGCTCGAGCTTGCCCGCGAACTTCGGGAAGTCCAGCCCGTAGCGCGCCCGCATCGCCTTCGCCTGCCCGGCCATCCAGCGCCAGCGCGGCTCGAAGGCCGGGTCGCGGAAGGCGAAGGCGACGAAGTTGCCGTCCTCCTCGATGGGCAGCAGGATCACGTTGCCGCCGAACACCTCGCGGATCATCGCCAGGTGCGCGAGGCGCTCGGCCTTCTCGCCCACGAGGTTCGCGACCATCACGCCGCGCCGGGCGAGGAGGTCGCGAACGTCCTCGTAGAATTCGCGCGTGCAAAGCGACGGCGCCACGCCGTCGCGGTCGAAGGCGTCGATCATCACGACGTCCGGCGTCTCCTCGCAGCGCGCGACGAACTCGGCGGCGTCCGCGCGCACCACGCGGAAGCCCTCGCCGTCGGGCGGGAGGAGGAACTGGTCGCGGAAGGCGATCACGTGCGGGTCGATCTCCACCGCCGTGATCCGCGCCGCGGGGAGGTGGCGGCGGCAGTACTTCGCGAGCGATCCCCCGCCCAGGCCCAGCATGAGGATCTCGCGGGGCGAATCCAGGAAGAGGAGGAACCCCATCATCTTCCTCGTGTAGGCGAACTCGAGCGCCACCGGGTCCGCGAGGCGCATCTCGCTCTGGATGAAGGCGCGCGTGAAGTAGAGCGAGCGCAGGCCCTCGTCCTCGATCACGAAGGGCTTGTCGTAGCGCCCCGAGAGGATGCGGTCCACGACCGCCTCGCGGTCGCAGCCCTTCGGCTCGAGGAGGCGGATCACGCCCCCCTCGTTCGCGAAGGGGTTGGCGAACTCGAGCACCGGCCTAGCGCGCCGGGCCCATGGCGGCGAGGACGCGCTCGCCGCGCTCGCGGTCGCGGCCCTCGACGAAGCCCGGCAGCGCGCACCACGCGACGAGTCGGTCGCCGGGCGTGCCGCCGTTGTCCGACGCGCCGCTCCCGAAGCGCTCCTTGAGGAGCTTCACCTGCAGCGCGAGCCGCTGCGGCTGCAGCTCCGCGGGGCTCTCGAGCCCGAGCGCCATCTCGAGCTCCAGGAGGCTTTCGCGACGCGCCTGGGCGCCGCGCTCGATCCGGGGCCGGTGCTCGCCGGCCGCGGCGGGGTCGGCGAGCGCGGCGAGCGCCGAGTCGCGCCGGGAGAGCATCTTCTTCTCCCACGCGGGGGGCAGCGCCGGCAGCGCCTCCCACTGCTCGCGCGCGGCGTCGGGCGTCATCGCGCCGTCGCCCGCGAGGATCGCGGCTTCCAGCGCGGCGCAAAGCCGGTCCTTTTCCGCGAGCGTCTTCCACACCGCGGCCTCGCGCTGGCGCACGCGGGCCGCGAGCGCGGACTCCGCCGCCTTCACCGCGCCGCGGAAGCGTCCCTCGAGGGCGCGCAGCGCCGGGTCCGTGCCCCGGGCGAGGGCGCGCCAGCGCTCCTGCAGGTCGCGAAGGCCCGCGCGGACCTCCTTTTCGTCCTTCTCCGTCGCGCGCGCGAGCGTCTCGAGCTGCACGCACACCTCCTCGAGCCCGCGCCGGCCCTCGCCCTTGCGCGTGTCCTCCTCCTTGCGCTTCGCGTGGCGCGCCTCGAAGACCGCGTCGCAGGCGGCGCGGAAGCGCTCCCACAGCGCGCGCTCGTCGCGCTGGACGAGCGGGTGCGCCTTCGAGTGCTCCTGCCAGCGTGCCTGGATCGCCTTCACGAGGGACGGGGCCTCGCGCTCCAGGGCCCGCGGCGCCAGGACCTCGACCTCGGCGATCAGGGCGAGGCGGCCCGACCGGGCCTCGTCGCGCGCGGCCGAGACCACGGCGCGCAGGGGTGCCAGCGCCTCCTTGAGGCGCGCGTCGAGCTTCTTCCACGCCCCGGGGTCCACGCTCCCCAGCGTTCCCTCGCGCCAGCCCTTGTCGGTCTCGCGCAGCCAGCGCTCGATCGCGCGCGCGTCCGGCGTCTCGCCGAGAAGCGTGGGCACGTGGGCCGCGGCCGCGGCGATGAACTCCTCGCGCTGCTTGCGCGCGAGCTTTCGCTGCGCGGCGGCCTCGGCGAAGTGGCGCGCGGCGGGCGCGTAGGCCTTCTCGCAGGCGCCGTCGAAGCGCTCCCAGAGCGAACGCGGCACGCCCGCGTGCTGGGCGTCGAGCGCCTTCCACTCCTCGCGCAGCTTCTTCACCTCCGCCGCGGTGCGCGCCGCGTCGAGGGGCTGCGCGGCGAGCGCCTCGGCGCGCTCGCAGAGCTGGGTGCGCGCGGTCTGCTGCCCGAAGGATTCCCAGCGCTCGAGCTCGCCGAGCTGCTGGCCGACGCGGCCCATGCGGCTCTGCGTGGGCTTGGGCAGCGCGCCCGCCTCGGCCTTGAGCGCCTTCATCTCGTCCACGGCCGCGCGGGCGGCGTGGAGCTGTCCCGCGGCGAGCGCCTGCTCGGCCGCGTGCAGCAGGGCGTGGACGCGGTTGCGCGCGGCGCCGGCTTCCTCGCGGGCGGCCTGCGCCTGCGCGAGCCTTCGCTGCTCGACGACGACCAGCGCCGCCTCGAAGCGGCGGCTGAGAGCCGGGGTGCGGATCGCGCGGTCGAGCGCCTGCCAGCGTTCCGGGAGCTGCGCGTTGTCCACGGAAGTGTCGGCGGCGAGGCGCTCGGCTTCCAGCACCAGCGCTTCGGCGCCCGCCACGGCCTCCAGCTCCCGCGCCCAGGCGTCGAGCCGGGCCTGCGCCTCGTCGAGCTTCGCGGCGGCCTGGGCGTCACCGAGGGACGAGGCTTGCTCGCGGAACCCCGCGAGTTCGGCGCGCAGCCGGTCGAGGTCCGCGGGGCCGTCCGGCGCGGCGAGCGCCGCGGACCATTCGCCGATCACGCGCTCGAGCTTGGCGCGGGAGGCCTGCTCGGCCTGCTCGCGGTCGAAGCGCGCCTGCAGCGCCTTGCGCGCCGCCTCGCATCGCGCGAGCCGCGCGGCGTCCTCGCGCATGTCGAGGGCCTGCCAGCGGCGGTTGAGGTCCACGACGGCGGTGAGGATGGGGCCGGGCGTGCCGGCGAGCGCCTCGAGCTGGTCGAGTACCGCGTCGGCCTCGCTCTCCTGGCCCGCGCGGTCCTTCATCGCCTCGAGCCGCTGCCTGGCGAGGCGCGCGACGCCCCGGTCCTTGTTGCGGGCCGCGTCCACCAGCGCGGCGAGGCCCTCGGGCGAGCGCACGCACTCGGCCGCGGCGAGCCGCGTCTCGGCGTGGCCCGCGGCGAGCGCGATCGAGACGAGGGCGGGCTCGTCGCGCAGGGCGGCGATGGCGACCAGCCGCCGTTCCGCGTCGGCGGCGTGGCGCGCCACCTCGGCCCGCACCGGGTCCGTGCACGCGGCGCTTTCGAGGAAGGCGCGCGCGGCTGCACCGTCGGCCGTGGCCGAAAGCACGCGGCCCAGGGCGGTGGCGATCGCCTCTCGCGCGCTCGCCTCGAGCTCCTTCGCCAGGGCTCCGGCGAGCGCGGCGAGGTCCCCGCAGCGCGCGGCGGCCGCGGCGCGCACCTCCGATTCCGGATCGGCGGCGAGGAGGGCGGCGAGCTCGGGGGCGTCGGGCGCGAGCTGGGCCACGCCCAGGACGCGCTGCGCGGCCTCGGGGTGCTCGTGGAGGGGAGTGCGGGAGAAGAGCCGGGTGACCATGGCGGGGCGGGTGTCGGGCGGTTCGCGGGAGCCGGCGCCGGAAGGCGCCAACCCGAATGATAAACCCGTATCTCCCGCGGTTCGCCCCCGGGGGGCTTGCATACCCCCCCGCGTCGCACCGCCATTTTCGCCGGCGACTTGATCTGTGTCAGTCCGGCCTCTTTGCGGGCCCGCGGTCACGAGCGTACCTTGTCGGCAACGGATATCGGCCGCCGATAACGGCTTTCGAGGATGAAGGAGAAGGAAATCTACGGTGGCCTCGTCCGGCTGCACGTGCTGCACCACGCGACCCGGGAGCGGATCTTCGGGCTGGGAATCATGGAGGAGCTCGCGCATCACGGCTATCGCCTGAGCCCGGGAACGCTCTATCCGGTCCTCCACGGCCTCGAGCGAAGCGGTCTTCTCGCTTCGACGGTGGAGAAGGCGGGGGGGCGAAACCGGCGCACCTACGTCGCGACGAAGGAAGGCAGGAAGGCCCTCCGGCAGGCGAAGGGCCGGGTCTGGGAACTGTTCAGGGAGTTGTTCGAGGAAGAGCTGTCGCAGGGCCCGCCGCGAAAGGCGGCCGGCCACGGGAAGTCCACATCGACACACGAGGGGTAGAGCGATGAAGATCCAGGCACGAACCAGCATGGCAGCACTCGCCGCCGTCGCGGCACTGGCGTGGACGCCCCTCGGGGCCTCGGCGCAGGCGGTGAGCGGCACGGTCACCGACGGGGGCAAGCAGGCGATTTCCGGCGCGACCGTGTTCCTCGTGCCCGCGGCCGACGTCGCGAAGATGCGCAAGGCGCCTTCGTTCAACATCCGGCGCAACGTCGACGACGACGAGCCGATGGAGGACAACCTCGTCGCCAACGGCGACAAGTACCCGCAGGCGGTGACCGACGGCAAGGGCGGCTTCGCCTTCGCCAACGCGCCGGCCGGCAAGTACTTCGTGTACGTGGTGCCCGACGACGACCGGCACCTGCCCGGCGGCACGCTCACCAACAAGGCGATGACCACGGCCGAGCTCTCCGCCAAGCCGCTCGCGATCCAGGTCTCGGGCAAGTCCCCGGCCAACGCGACCTACATCGGCAGCTCCAAGTGCATGAAGTGCCACGACGACTACGCCGGCTTCACGAAGACCGCGCACAAGCTGGGCATCATGGTCGTGGGCAAGCCGAGCAAGCTGCAGGACACCTCGCGCTTCCCCGGCATGAACGACGGCCTGAAGAAGCTCCAGGCGGGCGCGAAGTTCTACCTGCACGGCTTCGACAAGGGCCGCGGCTTCGACAAGTACCAGGTCTCGGAAAAGGCCCCCGCCGACATGAAGTCGGTGAGCTTCACCGCGACCTTCTTCACCGACAAGGACGGCTCGCTCAAGCTGAAGACCGAGAACGCGCGCGACAAGGCCGACAAGCCCCGCGTCTACCCGGTCGAGAAGACCTACGGCGGCCCCGTGTACAAGCAGCGCTACCTCATCCGCGTCGGCGCCGAGACCTACCCCTTCCTGCAGTACAACACCGAGGGCAAGGACGCCTACGCCGACCGCACCCGCAAGCCCTGGCGCGACTACCACGGCGACTGGCTCTATGACGAGGCCAAGGGCAAGCTGAAGGATCCCCCGAAGGGCAAGTCCTTCGAGATCCAGTGCGCGTCCTGTCACTACGCCGGCTACTCGCTCACGCCGACGGTGGAAGGCGGCTTCGTCGCGGACGCCGCCAACGACCCGAACGGGGAGATGGACATCGACGGCGACGGCGTGCCGAACGAGCTGAACGTGGGCTGCGAGACCTGCCACGGACCGGGCTCCGAGCACGCCAAGGCGACGCTGCGGCGCAGGGCGTCCACGATCGTGAACCCCGCGAAGCTCGCCTCCGAGCGCTCCATGGTCATCTGCAACCAGTGCCACAGCCGGCCGCAGGGGACCATGAAGACGGACCAGCCCATCAACAAGGACAACCGGATGCTCACCCCCGGCATCAGCCGCAACGAGTACCTGGTGAACCACACCTCGCGGGAGGACGCGGCGCAGAAGGACTTCTGGCCCGACGGCGTGCACTCCAAGAGCCACCACCAGCAGGCGACCGACCTCGTCCGCTCGAAGCACTACACCAACGAGAACCAGGTCCTCAACTGCGCCGACTGCCACGACCCGCACGGCAAGGCCGGCATCCGCTTCCAGCTCAAGGCCGAGGCGCGCGACGGCAAGGACACGCTCTGCGCGAGCTGCCACAAGGTGGACATGAAGGAGCACACCGCGAAGACGGTGGGCGAGGCGCACACCCGCAAGATCGCCTGCGTGGACTGCCACATGACCAAGACCATGCAGACGGGCGCGGGCCTGGGCGAGGGCATCGAGGGCAAGGGCGGCAAGAAGTACTGGATGAACGACATCACCTCGCACCTCTTCGACGTGCCGCGCATCACCAACAAGGGCGTGAAGGGCGTCGAGCCGGGCAAGGCCATGCCGATCCCGTACACCAACGCCTGCGGCACCTGCCACGAGGC
>CALEJW010000263.1 GCA_937898635.1 uncultured Pseudomonadota bacterium
GGGGTTGCCAGGCCGAAGTGTGGCCTACCGGCGCCGGAAACGAAAGTGGGCCGGGGGCGAGCGCCGCGGGGACCCGGCACCCGCCCCCGCCGGCCGGGTAACATGTGCGTGACCGGAACCTTCCCTTGCCCTCCCCGATGACCGACGCGGACCTGAGCAGTCAAGCCTCCCCGGCGCGGCGACCCGTCGTCGTCGCCTCGGGCTGGCTCGCGCTCGGGCTCGCCGTGGCGCTGGGCGCGCTCTTCGCGGTGGCGGTCTATCCCCTGTGGAACCTGGAGGGCCGCTGGTTCGTGGTGGCGGTGGTGGGCATCGCGATGACGGCGGTGGCGATGACGACCGCGGGGCGCTTCTCCAGCTTCACCTTCATCCTGCTCCTCTTCAGCGTGCCGCTCGCCGGGCTCTCGAAGTTCACCTTCCTCGACGAGTACACCTTCTCCCAGACGATCCGCGACGCCTCGCTCTATTCCGGCACGCTCGGCGTGGGCTTCGTGGACATGCTGCTCCTCGGGCTCTACGGCGCCTGGGCGTTCCGCATCTTCGTGCTGCGCGAGGAGGGCCTGCCGCGCCCGCAGCGCCTGGACTTCTGGGTGGGCCTCGTCCTCCTCGCCAACGCGATCTCCCAGTGGGGGGCCGAGCAGCCCCTGGGGATCTTCGCCTTCGAGCACCAGCTGAAGCACGCGCTCGTCTACTTCTACGTCTCGCGCCACTTCCGCCGCGAGCACCTGCCCTGGCTCCTGGGCTCCATCGGCTTCATCATGGTGGTGGAGTCGATCATCGGCGTGCTGCAGTACTACAGCGTGCTGCCCCCGGGCCTCATCCTGGACAAGGGCGCGGGCGACCGGCTGGACCAGCAGTACAAGGTGCCGGGCATCGAGGACGTCATCCGCGCCACGGGCACGCTCTACGATTCGCACGCGCTGGGCACCTACCTCGCGATGACGATTCCCTTCCTGGTGATGTTCTTCTACAAGGGCGACCTGCCGGCGCGCATGCGCCTGCTCGCCGCCGCGGCGATGGCCGCCGGATTCACGGCGCTGGTGGTCACCTTCTCGCGCTCGGCCTGGCTCGGCGCGATGATCTCGACGGCCACGGCGATGGTGGCGCTCGTCCTGTGGCGCGAGCGCCACGTGGGCAAGAGCCTCTTCGTCGCGCTCCTGGCGGCCATCGTCACCGGCCCGATCGTGATCCCGAAGCTCTTCGCCCGCCTCTTCAATGCGCCGATCGACCTGCTGCTGGTGCGCTTCGACCAGTTCCCCGTCGCCTGGTCCATCTGGAAGGAGAACTTCCTCTTCGGCAACGGCGCGGGCAACTACATGTTCGACATGTACACGCACAACACGGACTACCGCCTCTTCGAGCCCGTGCACAACGTGGCGATGTTCGTGGGCGCCGAGATGGGGCTCTTCGGCGTCCTCGCCTACTACGGGCTCGTGGTGGCCACGCTCCTGCGCCTGCTGAAGATCGCCGCGCGGCGCGACGAGCCCTGGTGCCGGGTCGCGGTGGCGGCCTTCGCGGGCATGCTCTCCTACATCTTCGACGGCATGAGCAACCCCATCTTCCGCGAGCCCACCATCTACATGTGGTTCTGGGTCCTCGTGGGCCTCGCCTCGGCGCTGCCGGGCATCATCCGCGCCGATGCGGCCGCGGCCGGGCGGGGGGGCCGCGGGGGCGATTGACGCTCCCGGGCGGCCGGTATACGGTCGCGCGATGCATTCCGCCACCGTCCAGTTCGTCGCCCCGGCCGAGCCCGTCGACCGCAGCCGCCGGCCCCGGGCCACGCGGCTGGCGCTCCTCAACTTCGCCGACGACTTCGCCCTCGGCACGCGCTCCATCGCCGCGCACGTGCGCGGCTTCGGCTACCGCTGCGACCTGGTGTTCGTGAAGCGCCTGGCGCACAACTCGCCGGAATACTCCCTGAACGAGGCCAACTACGCGGCGGTGATCGACCTGCTGCGCACGCTCGAGCCGCAGGTGATCGGCCTGAGCGTGGCCACCCGCGTGCTGCCCTATGCGCTGGAAGCCTCGCGGCGCATCCGCGCGGCCTTTCCCGGGGCGCGCCTGCTCTGGGGCGGCTGGCACGCGACCATGAGCCCGGATAGCGTCTTCCGCGACGCCGACGTGGACGCCGTGGCGGTGGGAGAGGCCGAGGAAACCGTGCTGGAGGTGCTCGACCGCACCGAGCGCGGGCTTCCTCTCGCGGGGATCCCGGGCCTTCACACGCGGGCCGGCGACCCCGTGCCGCAGCGCCCGCTGGTGCAGGACCTCGACACGATCCCCTGGTTCCGGTACGAC
>CALEJW010000264.1 GCA_937898635.1 uncultured Pseudomonadota bacterium
CGCTCATCCAGGTGGAAGCCTGCGGCATCTGCGGCGCGGACGCGGGCGCCATCGAGGGGCTCGAGCCGGGCCTGAAATATCCCCGCGTGCCCGGCCACGAAGTGGTGGGCCGCATCGCCGCGATCGGGCCCGGCGCCCCGTCCCTCTGGAAGATCGGCCAGCGCGTCGGCGTCGGCCGCAAGGGCGGGCACTGCCTCGAGTGCGTCCAGTGCCGCCGCGGCGAGTTCAACCTGTGCCGCAACCAGCCGATCACGGGCAGCTCGCGCGACGGCGGCTACGCGGAGATGATGCTCGCCCGGGCGACGGGCCTCGTCGCGATCCCGGAGGAGCTCGCCACCGAGGAGGCCGCGCCCCTCCTGTGCGCGGGGCTCTCCACGTTCAATGCGCTGCGCAAATCGGGCGCGCAGGCCGGGGATCTCGTCGCCATCCAGGGCATCGGCGGCCTCGGCCACCTCGCGCTCCAGTACGCGCGCAAGATGGGCTTCAAGGTCGTCGCGGTGGGCCGCGGCGCGGACATCGCCGGGGATGCCTTGAGCCTGGGCGCCCATTTCTATGTGGACGCTCGCGCGGAAGATGCCGTGGCGCGGCTGCAGGCGATGGGCGGCGCGCAGGTGATCCTCACCACGATCACGGACAGCGCGGCGGTCTCGGCGCTCATGCCGGGGCTCGCGCCGCAGGGCCGGCTCGTCGTGGTGGGCGTGGGCAAGGCTCCCCTCGAGGTGCAGCCCGGCCCGCTCGTCTCCGGCGAGCGGATCGTGCAGGGGGCCATCACCGGCTCACCCTTCGAGAGCGAGCGGACGCTCGACTTCAGCGTCCTCGCCGGCATCCGGCCGCTGATCGAGACGCTGCCCCTGGAGCGCGCGTTCGAGGCCTACTCGCGCATGCGCTCCGGCGATTCGCGCTTCCGCATGGTCCTCACGATGGGAAGCACCGCTTGAGGTGAGGGCGACGGCAAGCCGGCGCGGTTGCGGAGGATAATGTCGTCATGAGCGCATCGACGCCCCTGGCGGCATCCGCGGGCGGCCTGGCCGACGCCGTCGAACGCCTGTGCCGGGGCGAGCTCGTGGCGCTGCCGACGGAGACGGTGTACGGCCTCGGCGCCGACGCGACGAATCCCGACGCGGTCGCGAAGATCTTCGCGTTGAAGGGCCGCCCCGCCGACCACCCGCTCATCGTGCACGTCTCTCCCGAGGCGAGGCTGGAGGACTGGGCGAGCGACGTGCCCGAGGCGGCAAGGAAACTCGCCGCCGCCTTCTGGCCCGGCCCGCTCACGATGATCCTGAAAAAGTCTCCGCGCGTGCCGGCGATCGTTACCGGCGGGCAGGATTCCGTGGGCCTTCGCTGCCCCTCGCACCCGCTCGCGCAGGCGCTGCTTCGCGAGTTCGCGAAAGTCGGCAGCGGCGCCGTCGCCGCCCCCTCGGCCAACAAGTTCGGCCACGTGAGCCCCACCACCGCGCAGCACGTGCGCGACGAGTTCGGCCCGGAGCTCCTCGTGCTCGACGGCGGCGCCTGCGAGGTGGGGCTCGAATCCACGATCGTGGACCTCTCGCGCGGCCGCCCGGTGCTGCTGCGCCCCGGCGCCGTCACGCGCGAGGCCCTGGCCGCCGTGCTCGGCGCGATGCCGGAAGACCGCGACGCGCAGGCGCCGCGCGCCTCGGGCACGCTCGCCTCGCACTACGCGCCGCGCACGCCCGTCGTCCTCGTCGAAACGCAGGGGCTCGGGGAACGGATCGCGGGCGAGCGCGCGAAGGGCAGGCGCCTCGCGGTGCTGGCGAGGAGTCCCCGGCCCGACGCGACCGGCCCCGGCGAGTGGCTCGTCGCCCCGGCGACCGCAGCGGCCTACGGCCACGATCTCTACGCAAACCTGCGAAAACTCGACGCGAACGGCGCGGACTTGATCGTTGTCGAAGCGCCACCCGCCGATGCCGCGTGGGAGGCCGTCCGGGACCGGCTCTCGCGCGCGGCGGCCGGCATCGACGAAGACGACGAAACCTGAAAGGACCTCCATGAAGCGCCTGCTCGCCCCCCTCCTCGCCGCCGCCGCCATCGCGCTGGCCGGCTGCGCCCCGCTCCTCACCCAGAGTCCCGGCCAGGGCCTGAGCCCGGTGAACGCCGTGGCCGACGGCGAGGACAAGCACCTGATGCTCTTCGGCCACGACGTCGTGAGCTACTTCACCGAGGGCCGGCACCGCGCCGGCAGCCCCGCCCACAAGTCCGTGCACAAGGGCGTCACCTTCCGATTCGCGAGCGCGGAGCACAAGAAGCTCTTCGACGAGGCGCCCGCGAAGTACATCCCGCAGTACGGCGGCTACTGCGCCAACGGCATCGCCTACGGCATCCCCTGGGGCGGCGACGCGGACACCTGGCGGATCATCGACGGCCGGCTCTACATCTTCGGCGGCGCGGGCTCGCGCGACGCCTTTCTCCTGGACGAGCGCGGCAACCTCGCGCTCGCGGAGCGCTACTGGAAGGAGGAGGTGGAGGGATCCAACGCCTTCTGGCAGCGCGCGAAGCGGCTCGTCTTCCGCGTGCCGCACTACAAGACCGGCGAACAGCTCGCCGCCGAGGTGGCGCGGGCGAAGGGAGGCAAATGAAGGCGCTCTTCGACAGGTACCTGAACCAGGCCATCGGGCTCAACTACCACACGGCCTACCACATCGACGAGGCCAGGCTCACGCTCGCCGCGCAGGACCACTTCGCGGCGGTCGGCGAGCGTGACGGCGTCACCCACTACTACCCGTATTCCGCCGTGATCCACGTGATGGAAAAGGCGGGCGGCGTGGAGGTGGGCGGGCTCTTCACCCACAAGCACAAGTGGCCGCTGGTGGTGAAGGTGGGCCACGTCGTGGACGTGGGCCCGATCGTCTAGGGGCGGGGCGCCCCGCTCAGTCGATCTCGGGAAGCTTCGCGAGGAGCTTCGCGTAGCGCGCGTTGTCGAACGGCCGCGAGCCGGCCATCATCGCCTGCATCTCGTTCTTCGCGACGGCGGCGATCAGCTGCATCGCTTCGCCGTTGCCGTAGCCCGCCGCCAGCAGTCGATCGAGCGTCGCCTTGGTTTCCGGCGGATCCCCCGTCTGGAGCTGGCTTTCGACCACCTCCATGTAGGCGTCCTTGACGGTCCTGTCGTTCATGGGCCTGTCTCCCGCGTTGCAGACGGTGCCCATTCTGCACCCGGATCAGCGCGGCGTCATGCCCCCGGTGGAGGCGAGCCTTTCGGCGCGGGCGATGGCCAGGCCGAGCTCGGAGCGCCGCGGGTCGCCGGCGTCGAGGAGGGCGTGCAGCGCCTTCCAGTGCAGGGCGGCCGCGCGGTGGTCGCCTTTCTCCGTGGCGAGGCTCCCCGCGAGTTCCAGCGCCCGGGGATGCGCGGGGTCGATCTCGAGCGCCTTCGCGATGAAGGCCTCGGGGCGGCCGACCAGGGTCCGCCCCTCCGCCATGCCGGTGGCCTCCGCGTAGTCGATCCAGATGTCGGGGTCGGCCGCGACCTTGCGCGAGGTCCGGGTCGCGTTCCCGAAGGCGCGGGACGCCTCCGCGAAGCTGCCGAGCGCAAGGTCGATGCGACCGAGGAGCGCCCACGCCCGCCCGTCGGACGGGCTCGCGGCCACGTGCTTCGCGAGCTGCTCCCGAAGCGCCGGCAGGCGTTCCGCCGTGAGCGGGCCCTCGAGTTCCCCGAAGGCCCGTGCGGTGCCGATGGCCGCGGGGCTGCCCACCTCGCCGTAGAACGCGAAGGCGGCGAGCGGGATGAGGATCGCCGCCGCGGCGGCCGCGACCCAGGCGGGCCTTCGCGGAGAGGTGGCCTGCGCCGTCTCATCCAGCTCCTCGGCGGCGCGCTCGGCAAGTTCCTTCCGGGCCGCCTCCCGCTGGTCCTCGGGCAGCAGGCCCGCGGCCGCATCGCGCTCGAGTTCCGCCCACGAGGCGCGCAGCGCGGCGAGGTTCGCCTCGCGCGGCTGCGCGTGGACGGCGGAGCCGCGCGGAAAGACGAGCCGCGCGGCCACGAAGGCCACGGCGGCGAGCGTCATCGCCGCGGCGATCGCCCAGAAGCCGTCCACGCGCGGGGCGCCCCTACTTCGGCGCCGCCGCCGGCGTCATCGCCGTCGGCACGAACGCCATGGCGCGCTTCTTCGCCATCGCCTCGTCGAGGACCTTGATGGCCTCCTGCGAGATCCCCATGCCCTTGTTGATCGACTGGTCGGCGAGCTGCGGGTTGTGGAAGTAGGAGCCGTTGGAGGCGGTCCAGAACTCCCAGTGCACGTGCGCCTCGTAGTGCTTCTCGCGCATCGCGGCGAGGACGGACTCGTCGACGCCGAGGTTCTTCGCCTCCTCGAACTTGTCGATCATGCGGGTGAGCCAGTACTCGGCCTTGCGGAGTTTCCCCATGTAGCGGTTGCGCAGCGAATCGACCGTGTACTTCGCCTGCTCCGCGTTCCAGGTCTTGTGGCAACCCAGGCAGGCTTCCTTCACGTACTCCTTCGGGCTCGTCTGCCAGTGCGAGGTGTAGGTCTTGCCGGTCTTCGCGTCCTTCGCCTTGGGCATGTGGCAGGTGTGGCACATCGCGCCTTCCCTGTCGTGCACCGAGCCGTAGTACACCTCGACGTCCGGGTGCTGCGCCTTCCACAGCATCGCGCCGGTGATGGCGTGCCTGAAGTCGCGGAACTTGAGGTCGCGGTAGTGCTGCGCGAGGTCGTTCACCTCCTTGAACGGGAAGTGGTTCGTGCGCTGGTCGGCCATCGTGACGGGCTTGCCCGTCGAGGAGTCGGTGCCCGGGTTGCAGTTGTACTCGACGTGGCACTGGCCGCACTGCAGCTTGGTGTCGTACTTGTCGAGGATCGCGATCTTGCGGGTGAAGCCGCGCTGGCCGAGCTCCTTCACGTCCACCTTGCCGGCCTTCGGGTCCTTGTGCCACAGGGTGTCCTTCTCGGGCCGCGTGAGCGCCTGGATCAGGCCGTCGCGGATCACGCGCGGCTGCGCGCCGTGCGGGTCGTGGCAGAAGATGCAGTTGAGCGCGTGGTTCACGTCCTTCACGAACTCGTTCACCTTGGAGAGCCGGCTCCACTTGGCCTTCGGCTCCGGGTCGCCCATGTAGGCCCAGTCGAGGATGTGGTCCGCGGTCTTGCAGCTCATGCACACCGGGTTCGCGGCCGCGGCCGTGCCGGGCTTGAAGACCTTGTGCGGCTCGCCGGGGAACTTGTCCACCAGCAAGTCCCAGATCTTGAAGTTGCCGCCGGCGCGGGCGAGGTCGCCCCAGCCGTACTTGTTCTCGAAGCGCCCGCCGAAGGCGCGGTCGACCACGAGCTGGTCGTAGAGCGCGAAGGCGTGGGAGCGCGGCATGTTGTGCTCCTTCGTGAAGCCGTGCGGGCCCATGAGCTTTTCCCAGGCCGGGTTGGGCGAGACGCCGGTCAACTGGCTCTTCTCGTTCCTCGCCGTCTTCGCGAAGTTCATCTTGTACATCGTCTCGTACTGGTTCTTGTGGCAGGAGCCGCACTTGGCCGGGTCGGTCGTGGTGACCGGGCGCACGCTCTTCCTCTTGAGGTGCTCGGCGGTGTTCGCGTGGCACTCGGTGCAGGCGACGGTCTTGTGCTTGCCGGGGTCGTGGAACTCCTTGAGCTCCTCGTGGCAATCGAGGCACTCGCGGTTGCCCGCGGGCGCCTTGGCGGTGGCCGCGGGCTTCGCGGGGGCGGCGGCCGTCTTCGCCGGGGCGGGCTTGTCCGCCGCGGCCGCGGGAACGGCCAGGCCGAGGATCGCCGTCGCGAGGACGGCCGTGAGCAGGGTGAGGGGACGCGTGCGGGGCGAGGTCATGGTCGTATCCCTGAAGAGGCTCCCGGGGCGGGAACGCGTCTCCCAAGATAACGGGCATATTCCCTACACCTTTGACGGTTATCAAGGTTCCGGCATCCGGGCGCGGACCCCGTAACCGCCGCCGTTTCAAACGCCGAGGCGGAACTCCTCGGCCGCCGCGGAGACGACCCCGCCGTCCGGCCCGCGGGTGCGCTCCTCGACCCGCACCAGGCCGTCGGCCCCCGCGCGCAGCACCGTGGAAGCGCGCGTGCCATAGGCCTCGCCGGTGATGAGCGCGGGCGAGAGCCAGCGCTCGCGTTCGAGCCCCACGCCGGTGTGGGGAAGCTCCGCATCGGGCGCGGGCGTGGTGTCGGAGAGCATCGCGAAGAGCGGCGCGTCGCCGTCGCCGGCGGCTTCCCGCATCGCCTCGCGCGCCCGGCTCACCTTGGGCCAGGGCTCGTCGAGCAGGTGGTTGGAGAGCGCGTGCACGCCGGGCTCGACTTCCCGGACCTCCCCCTCGCGGCTGCCGAAGTAGCAGAGCGAGCGGGCGTCGCCCGCGAGCAGGTTGAAGCCGTTGTAGGACGCGGCCCGGCCGGCGAGCCCCGCGAGGAAGCGCTCCGGCGTCTCCCCGCCCAGCAGGAACTCCGTGACGAGGTTGCCCCGCGAGAGCGCCGTGGAATTGCGCTCCGAGGGGTCGCGGAAGTTGGTGACCGCCGCGAAGCGGCCCGAGCGCGTGATCCCCATCCAGGTCCCGCCTGCCCGCAGGTCGCGCCCGGCGAGGATCTCCGGGTGGTCCTCCCACCAGTGCAGCGCGAGCGCCGGCCGGTCGCGCCACTCGTCGCGGTTGGCGGCGACGACGAGGGGAAAGCCGGGGTGGGCCTGCCAGGCGATCGCGATGAGGCACATGGCTGTCGTTGAAAGGCGCGCGGGGCTCCATTCTGCGGCAAGCGCCGGGCGCCGGCGAAGGGGCGCGGCCCCGGGGCCTCAGAGCCGCGAGGGGTCGAAGCCGGTCTCCCGGTAGATGGACTCGATCAGCTCCTTGCCGATGCGCGCCTCGCTCTCCTGGTGGACCTTGAGGACCGCCTTCTTCCAGGCCCGCTTCTCCTCCGGCGAGAGGGCGAGGATGCGCGACTTGCCGCTTCGCCGCACCGCCTCCAGCGCCGCGTCGTTCTCGCTCTTGGCGATCTCGTTGGCGTAGCGCGTGGCCTCCTTCATCGCGCCCTCGAGGGCGGCGCGGATGTCGGACGGCAGGCTTTCCCAGAACTTGCGGTTCACCACCACCGCGTAGCCCAGGTAGCCGTGGTTGGAGAGCGTTACGTGCCGTTGCACCTCGTGCATGCGCTGGGTGTAGAGGTTCGAGGGCGGGTTCTCGGTGCCGTTCACCACGCCGGTGCGCAGGGCCTCGTAGACCTCGGAGAAGGCCATCACCTGCGGGTTGGCGCCGAGGGCGCGCATCTGGGCGTCGATCACCTTGGAGGACTGGATGCGCATGCGCAGGCCCTGGAAGTCGGCGAGCGTTCGCAGTTCCCGGTCGGCGCTCATCACCTTGAAGCCGTTGTCCCAGTAGGCGAGACCCAGGAAGCCCTTGGGCTCGAGGCGCCGCAGCAGCCCCTGGCCCACCGGCCCCTCCGTCACCTTGTGCAGCTCCCGGTAGTTGTCGAAGATGTAGGGCAGGTCGAAGACCTCGAAGGCCGTGACGCCCAGGGGCCCGAACTTCGCGAGCGACGGGGCGAGCATCTGCACCGCGCCCAGGCTCAGGGCCTCCATCTCCTCCTTGTCCTTGTAGAGCTGGCTGTTGGGGTACACCTCCACCTTCACGCGGCCGCGCGTGCGCTCCTCGGCGAGCGTCTTGAAGTAGTCCGCGGCCTTGCCCTTGGGCGTGTCGGGGGCGACCACGTGGCTGAACTTGATGACGATGGGGCGCTGCGCGAGCGCGCGGCCCGCGGCGAGGAGCAAGGCGGCCGAGGCGGCCGCGCGGACGAAAGCCCTGCGCTTCAAGTCGGTCCTCTCCGGCGGAAATGGGGGGCTCCCCGCGCGCGAGGCGCGGGGCGCATTCCGGGAATCGTGCCGCGATCGGCCGCCTTCGGGCATGGTGGATTTCCACATGCCCGTTTACAGGGCGTCGCCGGGGAGCCACGATACCCGGGTGTCGCTCGCCACCGCCCCGCCGCCCGCCGGCCCCCCGGCCGACCCCCTGCCCGCCACGCCCGCGTACCGGTTCTGGCGGCGGCTGCGCTGGTGGGTGCCCGCCGTTATCGTCGTATTGCTGCTCGGCGGGACCTCCTTCCTGCTCACGCTCTCCGAGCGGCACGAGCGCGCGGAGGTGGACAACCAGCTCGTCGCCGATTCGCTCTGGGTGCGCCAGTCGCTCAAGTTCCAGCTCGAGCGCGAGGCCGAGGCGCTGCAGCTCATCGCCTCCGACCTCGCGGCCGGGCAGCTGAACCGCGCCGCGCTGGAGGCGCGGCTGCAGGTGTTCCTGCGCCGCGGCCGCGAGTCGCTGGTGGTCGCCCTCGTGTCCCAGGGCGGCGCCAGCGCCGAGATCCTCGCGCGCGACTCGTCCATCGCGGGCATGGACCCGCTCGGCGCGACGCCCACGGCGGCGATCGAAGCGGCCATGGCCAAGGCCCTGAGGAGCGGCGAGGCGGTCTTCGGCCCGCCCT
The DNA here is from genome assembly GCA_937898635.1 of uncultured Pseudomonadota bacterium. GTDB lineage: Bacteria > Pseudomonadota > Gammaproteobacteria > Burkholderiales > Usitatibacteraceae > FEB-7. The sequence goes on from CALEJW010000264.1 coordinate 8,433, forward strand.
TCGCGGCGCCCTGGGGCGCGGGCCTGGTGATGGTGGCTCCCGTGAAGGGCGCCGCGGAGTCCTTCCTGGTCGCGGTGTACTGGCTCGAGCGCGCGCTCGACGAGATGGTGCCCTGGTCCTTCGCGCAGTCGCACGAGGTGACGCTCTCCGACGTGACCGGCACGGTGCAGGCCCGGCGCGCCTCCGCGGGCCGCGGCCGCGGCGTGTACACGCACCAGACGCCGCTCGAGATCCCGGGCGCGACGCTGATCCTGGGCACCAACAGCCTGCGCGGCCCCCCGGACTGGATCACCAACGTGATCCGCGGCGGCACCGTGGTGCTCGCGGTGCTGCTCTTCTGGAGCCTGTGGGCGCTCATGCGCGACGTGCAGCGCCGGGTCGCGGTCGAGGGCCGCCTGCGCGAGGAAGTGGCCTTCCGCCGCGCGATGGGCGATTCCGCCGTGATCGGCCTGCGCGCGCGCGACATGGACGGGCGCGTCACCTTCGTGAACCCCGCGTTCTGCCGCATGGTGGGCCTCGCGGAGGCCGAGCTCGTCGGGCACGGCCCGCCCATGCCCTACTGGATCCCGGAGCGGCTCGACGAGTACCAGCGCCGCGTCGACGCGGTGCTCTCGGGGCAGGCGAGCGCCGCGCCCTTCGAGACGGAGTTCCGGCGCGCGAACGGCGAGCGCTTCCCCGTGGTGATCTACGACGCGCCGCTGCGGGATGCCGACGGGCGCCAGACCGGCTGGATGAGCTCCATCCTCGACGCGACGGAGGAAAAGAACGCGGAAGAGCGCGAGCGGCTCCAGCACGAGCGGCTGCAGACCGCCGCGCGCCTCACCACGATGGGCGAGATGGCCTCCTCGCTCGCCCACGAGCTCAACCAGCCCCTGGGCGCCATCGCGAGCTACCTCGCGGGCTCCATCAACCTCATCGAGCGCGGCGGCGCCAGCGCCGAGGAGCTGGGGCCCGCGCTCGCCAAGGCGAGCCAGCAGGCGCAGCGCGCCGGGCAGGTGATCCGGCGCGTGCACGAGTTCGTGAGGAAGCGCGAGCCCCAGCGCGTGGCGCTGGACGCGGCGCAGCTCCTCGAGGAGTGCCGCGCGCTGGTCGAGCTGCAGGCGCGGCGCTCGGGCACGGTGGTGAGCGTGGAGGTCGAGCCGGGCCTGCCGGCGATCGTGGGCGACGCGGTGATGCTCGAGCAGGTCGTCCTCAACCTCACGCGCAATGCCATCGAGGCCATGGCCGAGGTCGATCCCGGCCGGCGGGTGCTCGTGATCGCCGCGCGCCGATGCGAAGGCGGAGGAACCTGCATCTCCGTGCGCGACCGCGGCACGGGCATCCCCGACGCGGTGGCCGAGCAGCTCTTCTCGCCCTTCTTCACCACCAAGGCCGAGGGCATGGGCATGGGGCTGTCGATCTGCCGCTCCATCGTGGAGGCCCACGGCGGCAAGCTCGCCTTCGAGCGCCTCGACCTCGGCACCGAGTTCCGCATGCAGTTCCCGCCGCCATGATCCTGGTCGTCGACGACGAGGAGCCGATCCGCGACGCGCTCGCCTGGCTGCTGCGCTCGCGCGACCTGCCCTGCCGCTGCTTCGCCTCCGGCGAGGAGTTCCTCGCCTTCCTCGACGCCGGCGGCGCCGATCCCGCGAGCCCGGCGGCGCTGCTCCTCGACGTGCGCATGGGCGCGATGAGCGGCATGGACCTCTTCGAGCAGCTCTCCGCCGGAAACCGCGTGCCCTGCTGGCCGGTCATCTTCCTCACCGGCCACGGCGACGTGCCCATGGCGGTGGAGGCGTTGAAGCAGGGCGCCTTCGACTTCGTGGAGAAGCCCTTCAACGACAACTCCCTCGCCGACCGCCTGGTCGCCGCGCTGGAGGAGTCGCGGCGCCGGCTCGGGGAAGCCCGCGAGGCCGCGCGGCGCGAGGAAGGGCTCGCCTCCCTCACCGCCCGCGAGCGCGAGGTCCTCGACCTCATCGTCGAGGGGCTCTACAACAAGGTGATCGCCGACCGCCTCGGCATCGCCATGCGCACCGTCGAGGTCTACCGCGCCCGCATCTTCGCCAAGATGGGCGTGAAGAGCGCGGTGGAGCTCGCCCGCATGTTCGGCGAGCGCGACGAGGCCTAGCGCCTCACATGCGGTCCGGGAGCCAGGTGACGATGCCCGGGAAGTAGTAGATGAGGCCCACGGCGGCCACCATCAGCAGGAAGAGCGGCAGCGTCACGCGGGCGATCCACGGGATCTGCCGGCCGGTCATGCCCTGGAGCACGAAGAGGTTGAAGCCCACGGGCGGGGTGATCTGCGCCATCTCCACCACGATCACCGTGAAGATCCCGAACCAGATGAGGTCGATGCCCGCCGCGGTGATGGTGGGCAGGATGACGCCCATGGTGAGCACCACCATGGAGATCCCGTCGAGGAAGCAGCCGAGCACGATGTAGAAGACCGCGAGCGCGAGGAGGAGCCAGAAGGGCGCGAGCCCGAGGCCGGCGATCCACTCGGCGAGGTGGCGCGGCAACCCGATGTAGCCCATCGAGAGCGTGAGGAACGAGGCGCCGGAGAGGATGAGGGCGATCATGCAGTACAGGCGCGTGGCGCCCATGAGGCTCTCGCCGAAGACCCGCAGGCTGAGCGAGCCCTGCGCCCGGGACAGCGCCAGCGAGCCCACCACGCCCAGCGCCGCCGCCTCGGTGGCGGTGGCGATCCCCACGTAGATCGAGCCCAGCACCAGGGCGATGAGCGCGAGCGGCCCGAAGAGGTGCCGGGAGGTCCGGAGCTTCTGCGAGAACGTCATTTCGGCATCGGCCTTGGGGATGCGCTCCGGATGGAGCAGCGACCACCCGACCGTGTAGCCCATGAAGAGACCCGCCAGCAGGAGGCCGGGCAGCACGCCCGCGATGAAGAGCTTGGTGATGGACACTTCCGCCGTGACGCCGTAGACGATCATGATGATGGACGGCGGGATGAGGAGCCCCAGGGTGCCCGCGCCGGCGAGCGTGCCGATGGTCATGTCCTCGGGGTAGCCGCGCTTCTTCAGCTCCGGCAGCGTCATCTTGCCGATGGTCGCGCAGGTGGCCGCGCTGGAGCCCGACACGGCCGCGAAGATCGTGCAGCCGATGATGTTCGTGTGCAGGAGCCGCCCCGGCAGGCGCTGCAGCCACGGCGCCAGCCCGCGGAACATGTCCTCGGAAAGGCGCGTGCGGAAGAGGATCTCGCCCATCCACAGGAAGAGCGGCAGCGCCGTGAGGGTCCAGGACGACGACGAGCCCCACACCGTCACCGCCATCGCGTCGCCCACGGGGCGCACGGTGAAGAGCTCCATGCCGATCCAGGCCACGCCCAGGAGGGCCAGCCCGATCCACAGCCCGCTCGCGAGGAGGGCGAAGAGGAAGGCGATGAGGACGGCGGTGATGAGGAGGTCCATGGCGCTACTCGAACCGCCTCGTTTCCCCGTCGCCGCCGGGGGGCGCGGCGGGGCGGCGGCGCAGGAGCAGCACCAGCTCGTCCGCCATCGCGACGGCGAGCACGATCGCGCCCGCGGCCATGCCGATCTGCGGGATCCACAGCGGCGTGGCGTCGTTGCCCTGGGAGATGTCGTTGAAGGTGTAGGACTGCCAGGCGAGGCGCACGCTGTAGTAGGCGAAGACCGCGCTGAAGAAGGCGCCGGCGGCGTGCGACCACAGCTCGAGGGCGTGGTTCACGCGCGGCCCGGAGCGCTGCAGGAAGAGCGTCACCCGGATGTGCTCGCCGCGCCGGAGCGTGTGGGCCAGCGCGAGGAACGCGGCGGCGGCCATGCAGTAGCCCGCGTAGGCGTCGGAGCCGCGCAGGTTGAAGCCGAGGAGGCGCCCGAGCACGCTCGCGAGCACCATCGCGAGGACTCCCACCATGAAAAACGCCGCGGCCCAGGCCGCGGCGTCGTAGAGCAGGTCGAGCACCTTGCGCATCAATGGCTCCCCTCACCCCCGGCCCCTCTCCCGGAGGGAGAGGGGAGCGGAATTCTCCTCACCCCCGGCCCCTCTCCCGGAGGGAGAGGGGAGCGGAACTCTCCCTTCTCCCTCCGGGAGAAGGGTCGGGGATGAGGGTGCCAGGTCACTTCCGGAACGCGTCGACGATCGCCTTGCCGTCGGGACCCGCGTTCTTCAGCCATTCCTCCGTCATCGTCGCGCCGATCTTCTGGAAGTCGGCCTTGAGTTGCGCCGAGGGGGGCGAGACGTTCATGCCGTTCTTCTTCAGCTCCGCGAGGTAGAACGCGGTCTTCTCCTCCGAGACCTTCCAGCCGCGCGTCTCGGCGGCGGCGGCGGCCTTGAGGACGGCGTCCTGGGAAGCCTTGTCGAGCGCGTCGAAGGCCTTCCGGCTCGCGAAGATCACGTTCTTCGGCAGCCACGCCTGCGTGTCGTAGTAGTTCTTCACCACTTCCCAGGCCTTGGTGTCGTAGCCCGTGGCGCCGGAGGTGATGTTGGCGTTGACCGCGCCGGTCGCCATGGCCTGCGCGAGCTCGGCGGCCTGGATGGTCACGGGCTGCGCGCCGGCGAGCTCCGCGATGCGCGAGGTGTACGGGTTGTAGGCGCGCATCTTGAGGCCCTTCATGTCGGCGATGCTCGCGAGCGGCTTGGTCGAGTAGATGCCCTGCGGCGGCCAGGGCACGGCGTAGAGGACCATCATCCCCTGCTTCGCGAAGCGCTCCTCGAGGGCCTTGCGGGAGACCTTCCAGAGCTTGGCGGCCTCCGCGTAGCTCGTGGCGAGGAAGGGCACGGAATCCACGCCGAAGATCGGGTCCTCGTTGGAGTAGCCCGAGATCAGGATCTCGCCGATCTGCGCCTGCCCGCCCTGCACGGCGCGCTTGATCTCGGGGGCCTTGAAGAGCGAGGCGCCCGGGTGCACGGTGATCTTCAACTTGCCGCCCGTGGCCTTGTCGACGTCGGCGGCGAACTGGACGATGTTCTCGGTGTGGAAGTTGGTGGCCGGGTAGGGCGTGGGCATGTCCCACTTGACCTGCGCGGCGACGCCGAGGGAAAGGGAAAGGGCGAGGGCGCCCGTAAGGGCGTGGAGGGGCTTCATGGGGGGTCTCCGGGTGGGGTGTCGATGCCCCTTCACGGTAGCGAGCGCGGGGATCGATTGTCAATCGGATTGACACCGCGGGGTGGCCCGGTCACATTCGCGCTTGCCCGCTCCTTCCCCCCATGAGCACGAGACCCTCCGGCCGCTGGCAGTTCTGGATCGACCGCGGCGGCACCTTCACCGACGTGGTCGCGAGGCGCCCCGACGGCTCGATCGCCACCCACAAGCTCCTCTCCGAGAACCCCGAGCGCTACCCGGACGCGGCCCTCGCGGCCATCCGCCACTTCCTGGGCGTGGCGCCCGGCGGGCCCATCCCCGTCGAGCGGATCGAGGCGGTGAAGATGGGCACCACCGTCGCCACCAACGCGCTGCTGGAGAGGAAGGGCGAGCCCACGCTCCTCCTCGTCACGCGCGGCTTCCGCGACCAGCTGCGCATCGCCTACCAGAACCGCCCGCGCATCTTCGACCGGCACATCCGCCTGCCGGAGCTCCTGCACCGCAAGGTGGTGGAGGTGGACGAGCGCATGGGCGCCCACGGCGAGGTCGTCCTCGCCCTGGACGAGGCCCACGCGCGGGAAGCGCTCGCCGCGGCCTTCGCCGAGGGCTACCGCTCGGCGGCGATCGTCTTCATGCACGGCTACCGCTTCCCGGCGCACGAGGCGCGCGTGGCCGCGCTCGCGCGCGAGGCGGGCTTCTCCCAGGTGTCGGTTTCCCACGAGACGAGCCCGCTCATGAAGTTCGTCTCGCGCGGGGATACGACGGTGGTGGACGCCTACCTTTCGCCGATCCTCAGGCGCTATGTCGATCGGGTGGCGAGCGAGCTTGCCCTCACCCCCGGCCCCTCTCCCGGAGGGAGAGGGGAGAAGAGCGGCTCCCCCTCCCGGAGGGAGGGGGAGAAAAGGGCTCCCTCTCCCTTGGGAGAGGGCTGGGGTGAGGGTGCCTCCTCTCCCGCGAATGTGGATGCCCTCACCCCCGACCCCTCTCCCGGAGGGAGAGGGGAGAAGAGCGGCTCCCTCTCCCGGAGGGAGAGGGAGAAGAGTGCTCCCTCTCCCTTGGGAGAGGGCCGGGGTGAGGGTGCCTCCGCTCCCGGAGCCGAGGGTCCGCGCCTCATGTTCATGCAGTCCTCGGGCGGCCTCACGGACGCGCGCCGCTTCCAGGGCAAGGACTCGATCCTCTCCGGCCCCGCGGGCGGGATCGTCGGCATGGTGCGCACCGCCGAGGGCGCGGGCTTCGGCAAGGTGATCGGCTTCGACATGGGCGGCACCTCGACGGACGTGTCGCACTACGCGGGGGAACTCGAGCGCGAGTTCGACACCCAGGTCGCGGGCGTGCGCATGCGCGCGCCGATGATGTCGATCCACACCATCGCCGCGGGCGGCGGCTCGATCCTGAGCTTCGACGGCCAGCGCCAGCGCGTGGGGCCGGACTCGGCGGGCGCGAACCCGGGGCCGGCCTGCTATCGCCGGGGAGGGCCGCTCGCGGTCACCGACTGCAACGTGATGCTGGGCAAGATCCAGCCCGCGCACTTCCCGAAGGTGTTCGGGCCGTCGGGCGAGGAGCCCCTCGACGCCGCCGTGGTGCGGGAGAAGTTCGCCGCGCTCGCGGGCGAGATCGCGAAGGCCACGGGGACCCGGCAGTCGCCGGAGGAAGTCGCCGAGGGCTTCCTCAAGATCGCCGTGGCGAACATGGCCAACGCCATCAAGTTCATCAGCGTGCAGCGCGGCCACGACGTGACGGAGTACACGCTCGCCTGCTTCGGCGGCGCCGGCGGCCAGCACGCCTGCCTCGTCGCCGACGAGCTGGGCATGACCCAGGTCTACATCCACCCGCTCGCGGGCGTGCTCTCGGCCTACGGGATGGGGCTCGCGCAGGTGCGCGCGCTGCGCGAGGAGGCGGTCGAGCGCCGCCTCGAGGAGGCCGGGGAAGAGCTCGCCGAGCGCAGCGCGCGGCTGGGGGAGGCCTGCGCCGCGGAACTCGAAGCCCAGGGCGCGGCGCTCGAGCGCGTCGAGAAGCGCGTCCACCTCAAGTACGAGGGGACGGATACCGCGCTCGCGGTGCCCCTGGGGAGCGCGGCCGCCATGCGCGCGGACTTCGAGCGCCTCTACCGCGCGCGCTTCAGCTTCCTCATGCCGGAGCGGGCGCTGATCGCCGAGGCGGTGTCCGCGGAGGCGGTGGGCCAATCCGACGCGCCCGAGGAGCGCGCGGCCGCGGGAGGCCCCGCGCGGGCGCCGGCCGCGCCCCTGGAGCACGTGGACATGACGAGCGGCGGCGAACGCCACCGAACACCCGTGTACTCCCGCGAGGACCTCGGCCCCGGCGCGCGCGTCATGGGCCCGGCCATCCTCGCCGAGCGCAACGCGACGACGGTGATCGAGCCCGGCTGGGAGGCGGAGGTCACGCCGCTCGACCACCTCGTGCTGCGCCGGGTCGCGGCGCGCCGCGTGCGCTACGCGGCCGGCACCCAGGCCGACCCGGTGATGCTCGAGGTGTTCAACAACCTCTTCATGTCGGTGGCCGAGCAGATGGGCGTGCGCCTCGCGCAGACCGCCTACTCCGTGAACATCAAGGAGCGGCTCGACTTCTCCTGCGCGCTCTTCGACGCGCAGGGCAACCTCATCGCCAACGCCCCGCACATGCCCGTGCACCTGGGCTCCATGGGGGAGTCCATCAAGACGGTGATCGCGAAGAACGCCGGGCGGATGCGCCCTGGCGACGTGTACGTGCTGAACGATCCCTACAACGGGGGGACGCACTTGCCCGACGTTACGGTGATCACGCCCGTGTTCAGCGAAGCACCCTCACCCCGAGATGTGGATGCCCTCACCCCCGACCCCTCTCCCGGAGGGAGAGGGGAGAAAAGGGC
>CALEJW010000265.1 GCA_937898635.1 uncultured Pseudomonadota bacterium
AGTGGCGCGTGGCGGCAATCGTGATCAGCGAGGCGCAGGGCGTGCGCCAATTGCACTTCGGCTCGCGCTGGGTCCAGGGCGCGATGCGCATCGCGCGGCCCTGGTCCCTCGAGCTGGAGTACACCCGGCAGATGATGCTTCCCCTCGCGCTCCGGGCCCCGGGCCGGTGGCCGGCGCGGGTGCTGCAGGTGGGCCTGGGCGCGGCCTCCGTGACGCGATTCCTGCATCGCCACCGGCCGCTCGCACGGATCACGGTCGTGGAGATCCTGCCGGAGGTGGTCGCCGCGGCCCGGCAGTACTTCCGGCTCCCGGACGATCCGGCCCGGCTGCGGATCGAGATCGGCGACGGCCACGAGTTCCTGGCGGCATCGCGCGATCGCTTCGACCTGGTCCTCGTCGACGGATTCGACGGCGACGGGCGGGCGGGGATGCTCGACTCCCTCCCCTTCCACCTCAACTGCCGCGCGCGGCTCTCCGGATCGGGCGTGGCGGCCTACAACCTGCTCGATCGGGGCCGCGGCACGAAGGCGGCCGTCGCACGCCTTCGCGAGGCGTTCGGCGAGGGGATGCTCGTCCTGCCCCGGTGCGCCGCGGGAAACACCGTGGTCCTCGCCGGGGCCCTGGCGCCCTTGCGCGGGTGCGCGAAGGCGCTGCGCGAACGCGCCCTCGCCTTGCGCGAGCAAACCGGTCTCGACCTCCTCGCGCTCGTCGAAGCCCTCCCGCCCGGCGGTTGAGGAAGGCCGCGCGACCCGTCAGGCGCCGAGGGAGAACTCGCCGCCGCGCGCGAGGGCGCGGGCGTGCGCGGGCCGGGCGTGGATGCGCGCGAGGAAGTCCGCGAGGCGCGGCCGGCTCCCGTCCAGCCCGGCCCGCGCGGCCGCGGCCTCGAGGGGAAAGCTCATCTGGATGTCCGCCGCGCTGAACGCCTCTCCCGCGAACCACGCGTGGCGCCCGAGTTCCTCCTCGAGGAAGTCGAGGTGGCGCGCGATCTGCGGCATCACGAAGTCCTCCTTCACCCGCCGGGCGATGGCGCGCGCCACCGGCCTCGCGAGGAAGGGCATCGGCCCGCTCTCGACGCGGTCGAAGACGAGCTTGAGAAGGAGCGGCGGCATGGCGGAGCCTTCCGCGTAATGCATCCAGTAGGTGTAGCGAAGCCGCTCGGGCGTGCCGCGCGCGGGGGCGAGCCTGCCCTCGCCGTGGGCCTCGACGAGGTACTCCAGGATGGCGCCGGACTCGGCGATCGTGGCGGACCCGTCCGTGATGACCGGGGACTTGCCGAGCGGGTGCACTTCCCGGAGCGAGGCCGGGGCGAGCAGCGTCGCGGGATCGCGCCGGTAGCGCTCGATGCGGTAGTCGAGGCCGAGTTCCTCCAGCAGCCAGAGGACCCGCTGCGAGCGCGAGTTGTTCAGGTGGTGGACCGTGATCATGCAGGCGCCGTCGCGGCCCCCCGCCGGCTTCAGCCGCGCTGGCGCTCGAGCTTCTTGAGGCGCTTGGCCTCCTTCTTCTCCTTGGGAGTCCGGAGCGGCTCCTTCTTCACCATCTTCTTGGTGTCCTTGTCCTTGCTGTGACTCATGGCCCTCACTCTCCTGTGGCGTTTGACCGGTGCCCGGCGGGACGACGCCCGGGGCGCGATCACTATAGCGCGGAGGCCGCCCTCCCGGCGCGGTGTAACAGTTTGTGAACCTGTCCTCCGCGGTCCCCGGGGGCGCGTTACTGGTCACGGGCGCCGGGTTTCCGGCGTCTCGCGGCCACGGGGCCCCGCCCCGGCCGTCCACGAAGGACCAAGGAGACGACGATGCTCAAGAAATCCCTCGCGATCGCCGCCATCGCCACCAGCGCGGCATTCGTTCCCGGGCAGGCCGCCGCGGGAGACACCGGACTCGGTGCGGTGCTCGGCGCGACCCTCGGCGCCGCGATCGGCCACAACCTGGACGGCCGCCACGGCGCCGTGCTGGGTGGCGTGCTCGGCGCGGTCGCCGGCGCCAGCATCGCCTCGGGTTCCCACGGCCATTACGAAGCGCACTACGCCCCGCCGGCCGCGACCTACTACCCGCCCGCGCCGGTGTACTACGCGCCGCGCGCCTACGCCCCGGCCCCCGTGTACTACGCGCCGCCGCCCGTGATCGTGCGCAGCCGCCCGGTGATCGTGCACGCCCCCGTGGTTCGCCGGCCGGTCTATGCGCCCGTCGCCGTGGAGCGACGGCACGACCGGCGCCACGATCGGTACGAGGATCGCCACGAGCGGTTCGAGGATCGCCACGACCGCCGCTGGCGCTGAGCCCGGCCCGGGACGGGGCGGCCGCTAGGTCGCCCTTCGCTTTCGCGACGGCGGCGCGCAGAAGGACCCCAGGCCGTGGCGTTCGAAATGGGCCACGGCCTCGGGGTCGGCCCGGGTGGCGTCGATGACGTGCTCCCCGAAGGCTCCGCCGCCGCAGGCGTACTGCCCCACGGCGCCACCCCCGAGCGCCGTCCAGCCCACCGCGCCGCCCCCGACCGCCACGCTTCCGATCGCAAGGCCCCCGAACGCGATCGCCGCGCCGATCGAGGCTCCCCCGAAAGTGACCGCGCCCAGCGCCAGGCCGCCCATGGCCACGATGCCCCGGGCGAGGCCGCCGATCGCGAGGACCCCGGTGGCGATGTCGCCGATCGCGACGATGCCGCGCGCGTGGCCGCGCATCTCGCCCTTGCCGGGGTCGGGCCCGGTCGCGATCGCGACGAAGGGCACGCCGAGCAGCTCGAAGGGCGAGCGGTAGCGCACGCCGCGAAAGCCGCCGAACGCCTGCTGCGAGAGCCTGGCTTCGAGTTCCTTCACGCGTTTCTCGAGATCCTGGCGCGATTGCATGGCTCGCCTCCTTCCCGTGCCCCGTCGGGCAGGGTGCCCTAGATCACCCGGTCGTTGCCGCCGTCGACGGGCACCTGCGCGCCCGTGGTCTTCGCGAAGAGCGGGCCGCACATCTCCGCGGCCAGCTCCGCGACGTCGCGGCTCGTCACCTCCGTGCGCAGCACGTTGTTGCGCTTGTACTCCTCCACGCTCATGCGGTAGTGCGCGGCGCGGGCGGCGAGGACTTCCGGCGTCCAGATCCCGGTGTCGAACACCGCGTTGGGATGGAGCGAATTCACGCGGATGCCGTCCTCGCCCCACTCCAGCGCCGCGACGCGGGCGAGCTGGGTCAACGCGGCCTTCGAGGCCGAGTAGGCGGATGCGCCGGGGCCGGGCGCGGGCACGTTCTTCGAGCCGATCACCACGACGCGCCCGCCCCGCGGCGCGAGCGCGAGGTACGGGTGGCACTCGCGCATGAGGACGAGGTTCGCGTCGACGTTCACGCGCATCACGCTGCGCCATTCCTCCGTGCCCAGCGCCTCGATGCGCCGCCCGCCCGGGAAGATGCCGGCGTTGAGCACGAGCATGTCGAGGCCGCCGAAGGCGTCGACCGCGCGGCGAAGCGCCGCGGCGAGTTCGTCCTCGGAAGTGATGTCGCAGGCCAGTCCCAGGAAGTCGGGCCGCGCGTGCATCGCCGCGATCTCCGGCTTGAGGTCGAGACCCACCACCGCGGCGCCGCGCGCGAGGAGCGAGGAGACGCAGGCCCGGCCGATGCCGGAGACGGCGCCGGTCACGAGCGCGACTTCTCCCGCGAGCGCCGGGGGCTTTCCCGAGCGCGCGAGCTTCGCCTGCTCGAGGTCCCAGTACTCGACGTCGAAGAGGTCCTTCTCCGGCAGCGCCTCGTAGCCGCCGAGCGCCGTGGCGCGCTCGATCACGTCCATGGTGTGCGCGTAGATCTCCGCGACCACGGCCGCGTCGCGCGCGCTTCGCCCGACGCCCAGCAGCCCGAGCTCCGGATCGAGCACCAGGCGGGGGGCCGGGTCGAGCATGGTCTTGCGCGCCTTCGCCTTCGGCTCCTGCTCGGCGAAGTACCTGCGGTAGGCGGCGACGTAGGCCTCGGTGTCGCGTCCCACCATGGGCACGCGCTTCGTGCGGATCGAGTGGTCGGGCGTGGCGGGCCCGCGCCCGGCCACCTGCGCGAGGTCGGGGCGCGCGCAGAAGGCGAGGCTGCGGGGGTCCGCGTGGCGTGAGACGACGACCGGGAAGCCCGCCGCCGCCGCGATCCCGCGTCGCAGCGCGGCGATCTCGCGCGGCGCGGCGGGCGCGGCGCGGGGCGCCGGCGGGGGCAGGCTCCAGGCCTTGCGCTTCGCGAGGTAGCGCTCGGCGCGATCGACGAGCGAGACCATGCGCTCGTAGGACTGCCGCGCCGTCTCGCCGAAGGAGAAGATGCCGTGGTTCAGGAGCACCATGCCGATCGTTTCCGCCCCGGCCTCCCCGGGGAAGCGCTTCGCGCAGTCGCGCGCGAGGTCGAAGCCGGGCATCACGTAGGGAACGACCACCACGAGCTCCCCGAAGGCCTCGCGGATCCTCGCCTCGCCGTCGCGCGTGTTGGTGATCGCGAGCACCGCGTCGGCGTGGGTGTGATCCACGAACTTGTGGGGCAGGATCGCGTGCAGGATCGCCTCGACGGACGGCGCGGGCGCCCCCGCGCGCGTCGTGTGGGTCGCGAGCTCGCTCACCATCACCGGGTCGGGCAGCGCGGGGAGCCGGGCGAGGGCGCGCAGGTGCGCGAGGCGAACGGGCGCGAATCCGGCCTCCTCGATCGTCTCGAGGTCCCAGCCGCTGCCCTTCACGTAGAGGAGCTCCTCTTCCTCGCCGAGCACGTTCCTCTCGACGATCTTCACCGAGGTGTTTCCGCCCCCGTGCAGCACGAGGCTGCGGTCGCGCCCGAGCAGGCGCGAGGTGTAGCAGCGCAGCGCGAGGTCGCCCGCGAGGGCGGAGGCTTCCCGGTCGTCCCAGAGGCTCTTCATGGCGCGATTCTCGCGGTCGCTGCCCTGGCCGTCAACGAACCCGCGCGGCCCCGCATCGCACGAAGTGCGTTACACGCGCGCGCATCTGTGCTAGTAATCACCGCTCGACGCCCGTGCCGCCCGCTACCCGGAGGCTTCCATGACCCGAATCCGCGCCGCCACCGTCGCATTCCTCTTCCTGATGTGCGCCCCCGCCTTCGCGCAGTCGACCTGCGATCCGGACGGCGTGCAGGCGAGCGGCTCGATCTACCGCATCTGCATGCCGCCGGCCGCGCAGTACAACGGCAAGCTCGTCATCTGGGCGCACGGCTTCCAGGACGCGGGCACGCCCGTCTCCATCCCCGAGGACCAGCTCTGCCTGCCCGAGGGCATCTGCCTCAACGACATCGCGAACCTCCTGGGATTCGGCTTCGCCACCAACAGCTACAGCAAGACGGGCCTCGCCGTGGTCCAGGGGCTGGACGACATCCGCGATCTCGTGAACATCTACACCGCGAAGAAGGGCAAGCCGGCGAAGGTCTACCTCGTCGGCGCCTCCGAGGGCGGCATCATCACCGCGCTCGGGCTCGAGCGGCACCCGAACGTCTTCTCCGCGGGCTTCTCGATGTGCGGCCCCATCGGGAGCTTCCCGATGCAGATCAACTATTTCGGCGATGCGCGCGCGACCTTCCAGTACTTCTTCCCGGGCTTGATCCCGGGCGATCCCTTCCATCCCCCGCTTTCGCTCGTCGCGGGCTGGAGCACCTTCTACGAGCAGTCCGTGAAGCCGGTCGTGATGTCGCCGCAGAAGCGCAGCCTCCTGAACCAGTGGGTGGCGGTGGCGGGGCTGCCCTACGACGCGGCCAACTTCGAGGCGACCGTGGAGCAGTCGGTGAAGGACGTGCTTCGCTACAGCGTGGTGAACCTCGCCGACGCCACGGCCACGCTCGGCGGCTTCCCCTTCGACAACCGGACCAAGTGGTACACGGGCTCCGCCGACGACTTCAAGCTGAACCTCACGGTGCCCCGCGTCTCGGCGAGTCCCGCGGCGCTGGCGGCGATGGCCGCGGGCTACGAGACGACGGGCACGCTCACGCGCCCGATGGTGTCCATGCACACCAAGCGCGACCAGCAGGTGCCCTTCGCGCACCAGCAGATCTACACCGTGAAGTCCTTCCTCGCGGGCTCCCTCTTCGCCCGCTACCTCCCGGTGGAGGTCGACCGCTACGAGCACTGCAACTTCACCCTGGACGAGCTGGTCTGGGGGTTCTTCGTGATGCTCGCCTACGACGACCTCGTGAAGTAGCGGGGCGGCCTCAGGCCGCCTTCCTCGCCTTTCCGCCGCCCTTCTCGAACGCGATGCCGCCGGGGCCGTCGACGACGGCGATCCGGTCCTTCGGCCCGAAGCGGCCCTCCAGGATCGCCTTGGCGAGCGGGTTCTCCAACGACTGCTGGATCGCGCGCTTGAGCGGGCGCGCGCCGTAGACCGGGTCGAACCCCGCCTGCGCGAGGCGCGCGAGCGCCTCCTCGGACACCTCCAGCGTCATCTCGAGCTTCGCCAGGCGCTCCACGAGGCGGGCGAGCTGGATGCGCGCGATGTCGCGGATGTGCTCCTCGCCGAGCGCGTGGAAGACCACGATCTCGTCGATGCGGTTCACGAACTCGGGGCGGAACTGCGTCTTCACCTCGGCCATGATCGCCGTCTTCACGAGCGCCGGGTCGCTGCCGGCCATGGACTGGATCATCTGGCTGCCGAGGTTGGAAGTCATCACCACGACCGTGTTCTTGAAGTCCACCGTGCGGCCCTGCCCGTCGGTCATGCGCCCGTCGTCCAGCACCTGCAGCAGCACGTTGAAGACGTCCGGGTGGGCCTTCTCGACCTCGTCGAGCAGGATCACCGCGTAGGGCTTGCGGCGGACCGCCTCCGTGAGGTGGCCGCCCTCCTCGTAGCCGACGTATCCCGGGGGCGCGCCGATGAGGCGGGCGACCGAGTGCTTCTCCATGAATTCGCTCATGTCCACCCGGATCAGGTGCTCCTCGGAGTCGAAGAGGAAGGACGCGAGCGCCTTGCACAGCTCCGTCTTGCCCACGCCCGTGGGCCCGAGGAAGAGGAAGGAGCCGTAGGGCCGGTTCGGGTCGGAGAGCCCCGCGCGCGAGCGGCGGATCGCGTCCGAGACGAGGCGCACGGCCTCGTCCTGGCCCACGACGCGCTCGTGGAGCTTCGCCTCCATCTGCACGAGCTTGTCGCGCTCGCCCTGCATCATCTTCGCCACGGGGATGCCCGTCGCGCGGGAGACCACCTCGGCGATCTCCTCCGCGCCCACCTCGGTGCGCAGGAGCTTCGGCCGCGGGGCGCCCTCGGGCTTGTCGGCCTTCTTCAGCTGCGCCTCGAGCTGCGGGAGCCTGCCGTACTGCAGCTCGCTCATGCGCGCCCAGTCGCCCTTGCGGCGCGCCTCTTCCATGGCGAGCTTCACCTTCTCGATCTCCTCCTTGATCGTGGCGGAGCCGTGGACCGCGTGCTTCTCGGCGCTCCAGACCTCCTCGAGGTCCGCGTACTCCTTCTCGAGCCGGGCGATCTCGGATTCCAGGAGGTCCATGCGCTTCCTCGAGGCCTCGTCCTTCTCCTTCTTCACCGCCTCGCGCTCGATCTTCAACTGGATGAGGCGCCGGTCGAGGCGGTCCATGGACTCGGGCTTGGAGTCGATCTCCATCTTGATGCGCGCGGCCGCCTCGTCGATCAGGTCGATCGCCTTGTCCGGGAGGAAGCGGTCGGTGATGTAGCGGTGCGAGAGCTCGGCCGCGGCGACGATCGCCGGGTCGGTGATGTCCACGCCGTGGTGGACCTCGTACTTCTCCTGGAGTCCCCGCAGGATCGCGATGGTGGACTCGACGCTCGGCTCGTCCACCAGCACCTTCTGGAAGCGCCGCTCGAGCGCGGCGTCCTTCTCGATGTACTTGCGGTACTCGTCGAGGGTCGTCGCGCCCACGCAGTGCAGCTCGCCGCGGGCGAGCGCGGGCTTCAACATGTTGCCCGCGTCGATGGCGCCCTCGGCCTTGCCCGCGCCCACCATCGTGTGCAGCTCGTCGATGAAGACGATGATCCGGCCCTCGTCCTGCGCGATCTCCTTGAGGACGGCCTTCAGCCGCTCCTCGAACTCGCCGCGGTACTTGGCGCCCGCGAGGAGACCCGCCATGTCGA
>CALEJW010000266.1 GCA_937898635.1 uncultured Pseudomonadota bacterium
CGTCCCCTTCATTCCCCGAGGCCGAAGAAGTTGCGGATCTTCGCGAGGATGTCGGCGTCGCGCGGCGGGCGGCGCGCGGCGGCGCCGGCGGCCTCGAGGCGGCCGCTCAGCTCGGTCTGGCGGGCGGCCAGGATGCGCGAGATCTCGCCGGCGATGTCGGGCCGGGAGCGCAGGATCGCCTCGAAGCCCGCCTTGTCGAGCCGGTAGCACTCGAGGTCGCTGCGCGCGGCGACCGTGGCACGGCGCGGCTCCCCCGTCATGAGCCCCATCTCCCCGAAGACGCTTCCCGGCGCGAGGGTCGCGATGCGCGCGCTCTCGCCGTTCGCCTCCAGGAGGACGTCCGCCTCGCCGCCCACCACGAGGTAGAGCCAGTGGGCGACCGAGCCCTGGCGGGTGACGATGTCGCCCTTCACGAAGGGCGCGTACACGAGGTGCTCGGCGAGCGCCGCCCGCTCGTCCCCGGAAAGCGGCGCGAAGAGGTCCACGCCCGCGAGCGCGGCCTTGCGGCGGGCGAGCTCCTTCGCGTGCTGCGCGGCGCGGTGCGCCTCGTTGTCCTTGATCAGCACGCGCTCCTCGCGGGGCACGGCGATCGACATGCCGCCGCGAATGAGGGCGGCCACGGCGTGCGCGCGCACCAGGGAATCGGTCGGGTCGTCGGGCACGGGGTCGTCGAGGAAGTAGCGCAGCGCGTAGTGCCCGAAGCCGTCGCCGATCGTCATGAGCACCGCGGTCGGCGCCGGCTCCCGGGCGACGTGCGGGATGTCCGCGTCCGCGATCGCCTTCACGAGGATGTCGCACACCTTGAGCGGCGCGCAGTCGATCGACACGTCGAAGTGCACCCAGCGCCGCCAGAGGGGGGAGGCGTCCGAGCGGGAGCCGATCAGCACGAAGCGGTTCTTCACGAGCCAGCCGTTGGGGATCACGACCGTCTCGCGGTTCCTCGTCTCCACGGCGGTGTAGCGCCAGCGGATCTCGACCACGCGCCCGCTCGTCTCGTCGACCTTCACCCAGTCGCCCACGCGGATCGACTGGTCGAGCTGCAGCACGACGCCCCCGAGGATGTTGCCGAGCGTCTCCTGCATCGAGAACGCCACCACGCCGGTGATCACCGCCGAGGTGGTGATGAGGCTGCCGAGGTCCACGCCGGCCAGGCGCAGCCACACGAGCCCCCACGCGAACATGAGGCCGGTGGTGACGAGGTCCTCGACGATGCGCGCCGGCCGCAGGCGCACCGCGGGCAGGACCACGCGGAAGAGGAGGATCCCCACCATGCGGATGAGGACCACGCCCACGAGCACCGTGGCCGCGTCGGCGAGGATGCCCGCGAAGCCGCGCCCGCCCATGGAGCCGATCAGCGTGTCGGCGGCCCCGGCCAGGGCGCAGAAGCCGAGCAGGACGAGGGCGTTGCGCGTGCTCGCGCGGTCCTTCGGGCGCAGCGCGAGGAGCACGAGCCCGAGCACCAGCGCCACGGCCATCGCCGTGGCCACCTCCGCGCGGAAGAGGCTCGTCGCGCTCAAGCGCGGCTCACAGGCGCGACTCGACGAGCTCGCACAGCCGCTCGATCACGCTCACGCGCGCGTGCAGCTTGTCGTTGGCGGCGACGAGGCTCCAGGGCCCGTGCTCCGTGGAGGTGCGCTCGACCATGTCGCAGATCGCGCGCTCGTAGGCCGGCCACTTCTTGCGGTTGCGCCAGTCCTCGTCGGTGATCTTGAAGCGCTTGTAGGGCGTCTTCTCGCGCTCGCGGAAGCGGCGCAGCTGCTCCTGGGGCGTCACCGCCATCCAGAACTTGGCGACGATCGCGCCCGCGTCGGCGAGCTGCTCCTCGAAGTCGTTGATCTCGTGGTAGGCGCGCATCCAGTCGGCCTCCGCGCAGAAGCCCTCGACGCGCTCGACGAGCACGCGGCCGTACCAGGAGCGGTCGAAGATCACCGCCTTGCCGTGGCCGGGGATGTGGCGCCAGAAGCGCCACAGGTAGGGCTGCGCGCGCTCCTCGTCGGTGGGCGCGGCGATCGGGATCACGCGGTAGAAGCGCGCGTCCATGGCGCGCGTGACGCGCCGGATCGTGCTGCCCTTGCCCGCCGCGTCCATGCCCTCGTAGACCATCACCAGGGAGCGCTCCTGCATCCGCTTGTGGCGCGTGAGCTGGTTCAGGCGCCCCTGGGCCTTCTCGAGGCGCTTGTCGTAGGCCTTGCGCGAGAGCGAGGCGGTGTAGTCGAGCGTGTTGAGGACGTTGCGCCGGTCGATCGGCGGCGCGGGCGGCGGCGCCGCGGGCGAGATCCTGGCCCCCGTCCCCGCGAGCCGCGCCTCCAGCGCCTCGAGCAGGAGCTTGCCCGCCGTGAGCGAGCGGTACTCGGGGTCCGAGCCCTCGATCACCTGCCACGGCGCCTCCCCGGTGCTCGTCTCCATCAGCGCGCCCTCGCACACCTCGACGAACTCGTCGTAGCGCTTGAAGCGCTCGAGGTCGCGGGGCCCGACGCGCCAGGCCGTCTTCCGGCTCGCGAGGAGCTCCTTGAAGCGCTTCTTCTGCGCCGCCTTGGAGAGGTGGAACCAGAGCTTCAGGATCAGCGCGCCCTCGGCGGCGAGCATGCGCTCGAAGTGGCGGATGCGCTCGAGGCGGCGCTCGAACACGACGCGCTTCTCGTGTCCCATCACGCGCTTGAGGATGGGGTCGGTGTACCAGGAGCCGAAGAGGATGCCGATGCGCCCCTTGGGCGGGAGCGCCTGCCAGAAGCGCCACATCTCGGGGTGCTCGCGCTCGGCGTCGGTCATCGGGCCGAAGGCGTGCGTGTGGATGTGGCGCGGGTCCATCCACTCGTTGAAGAGGTTCACCGTCTCGCCCTTGCCGGCGCCGTCCACGCCGTTCACGACGATCACCACGGGGAACTTCCCGTTCTCGAGCAGGCGGTACTGCGCCTCGAGCAGCGCCTGGCGCAGCTTCGGCTCCTCCCTGCGGTATTCGGACTTCCCGAGCTTGTGGCCGATCTCGGCGGATTCGAACATCGACGGTCCTCCCCGGCGGGCTTGCCGCCGCTCAAGGTACCTGCTGCGGACTCCGGCCGTCCAATGCCAGGCGCCGGCGCCCGTCGCCGACGCCGCCGGTCCTGCGGCAGTCCGACGGCGGACAGGCGAACCGGTAGTAGCGCTCGTTCAGGTGGGACGCGACGTCGGCGACCTCCTCGTCGGTCCACCGGAGCGAGAGGTTCGCGGCCCAGCGGCGGACCCATCCGCGCACCGCCTCGTAGTTCGCGGCGGCGCGGCTCTCGCGCCCGTGGACGCTTTCGGCGTGGCAGCTGCCGCAGTGCGCCTCGTAGAGGATGCGCCCGCGCCGGGCGTCGGCGGCGGCCGCGCCGGTGCCGGCGAGCAAGGCGCAGAGGGCGAGGACGGCGGGGAAGCGGGATCCCATGGGCGTTGCGGCGGTCGCGTGCCGGTCCAGTCTCGCACCGGGGCGAGGGGTCCTCTTGTCGTGGATCAAGCGGGGGGCGCGCCCGCGGGCGCGGCGGGCTTGCGGCGCCAGAACCGGCGCTCGCCGGCGGCCCGCGCGAGGCACCGGGCCGCGTCCTCTATGCCGGCGGCCTCGCGCGCGGCGAACCAGCCGCGGGCGAACGCCAGGAAGTCCGGGGGCGGGGCGAGCTCGGCGACGTGGGCGAGCGCGTTGGCGCAGTCGTTGGCGAGGCCCAGCGACTCCTGCACGCGCGAGAGGGCGCGCACGTGGCGCTTCACGCGCGCCGCGCGGAAGAGCGGGCCCAGGAACTCCGCCGCGTAGCGCTGCCGCTTCACGAGGATGCGCAGGCGGTGGCGCCCGGCGCCATCGAGGGATGCGAAGGCCGCCGCGCCCGCCTCGATCGCCCGCGCGCCCTTGCGCAGCCGTCGCGAGGCGTCGTCCTTCAGCGGTTCCGCGCCCTCGGCGGGTTCCGCGGGCGCGGCGAGCCAGCGCGCGAGGCGGATCATGGCGAGCCCGTGGCGCGGGGAAGCGATGGCCTCCCGCGCCGCCGCCCTCGCCGCCCGCTGGCGCGCGCGGGCGCGGGCGAGGAGCGCGCGCGCGGCCCGCGCATCGCCCTGCGCCGCCACCAGCGGGGGCAGGGTCTGCGTGACGAAGACGTCCCAGTCGCGGCAGCGGCCGAGGACCGCGGCGCTCTCGCGAAGCGCCTGCACGAAGGGCGCGACCTCGCCGGGCGGGAGCGCGTCGCGGAAGAGACGCAGCGCCGAGCGCAGCCGTCGCAGGGCCACGCGGAGCTGGTGCACGAACTCGACGTCGCCGCTCGCGAGCACGCCCGCCTCGTTCGCCTGCGCGTGGGCGAGGCAGGCGCAGGCCACGCGCCGCGCCGCCTCGCGGGCGTCGGGCGCATCGGCGACCGGCGCCGCCCCGGCGTGGACGGGCGAGGGCCGGCCCGCGGCGAGCGCGAGCCCGCGGGCGAGCTTCGAGGCGGGCTCGGGGCGCGCCGCGAGCGTGCCGGCGAGCGCCTCCGCGAGGTCGAAGGCGGCCGACGCCGGACCCTCGAGCACCTCGATCTCGATCTCCGCCACCGGAAGCTCGCGCCCGCGGGCGACGATGCGCCCCTCGTCGAGCGACACCTCGAGCCGCGAGCCCGGACCCGGTTCGAGGCGCCAGCTCGTGCGCCGGAAATCCGTGGCGACGACGGGCGCGAGGCGCTCGTGCAGCGTCGCCGCATCCGGGACCTGCGCGAGCGGCGTTCCGGCGAAGCGCGAGAGGTCGAGGACGGGCCCCGGCGCGGCGTGCTCCCACTCCGGGCGCCGGTGCAGGCCGCCCGCCGCGTCGCCCGCGGCCTTGAGGGTGCACTTCCAGCGCCGGCCCTCGCGGCGAAGGCGCAGGCCCAGCCCGTGGCGCGCGAGCTCGCGCGTGGGCGTGTCGAAGTAGAGCGCGAGGTGGCGTTCGCGCCGGCCCTCGAGTCCCGCGAGCGGCGGCGCCTGGGGCGCGCGCGCGCACTCGCCCGGCGCGAGGGCGAGCTTCAGTTCCGTTTCCAGGGGCGGCTCGGGCATGGGGAGGCGGGGCGCTAGAGGGCGGTGCGCGCCCGCCAGAGTTCCGGGAAGAGTATGGCATCGAGCGCGCGCCGCAGGTAGCCGACGCCGGAGGTGCCGCCCGTGCCGCGCTTCCAGCCGATGATGCGCTCGACCGTGGTCGCGTGGCGGAAGCGCCACTGGCGGAAGGCGTCCTCGAGGTCCACGAGCTTCTCGGCGAGCTCGTAGAGGTCCCAGTGGGCGCCGGTGTCGCGGTACACCGCGACCCAGGCCGCGCAGACGGACTCGTCGTAGGCCCGCGGCTCGCGCCAGTCGCGCTCGCGCGCGGCCGCCCCGATCGCGAAGCCGCGCCGCGAAAGCAGGCGCACGGCCTCGTCGTAGAGGGAGGGCTCGGCGAGGAGCTTCTCCAGGGGCACGAGGAGGTCGGGCCGGTGGCGGTGGGGCTCGAGCATCAGCGCGTTCTTGTTCCCGAGCACGAACTCCACCATCCGGTACTGCCAGGACTGGAAGCCGGAGGCGCTGCCGAGGGAGGCGCGGAAGGCGGAGTACTCGGCGGGCGTGAGCGTGGAGAGCACGTCCCAGGACTGGTTGAGCTGCGCGAGGACCCGCGCCACGCGCGCGAGCATCTTCGCCGCGGGCGCGAGGCGGTCGGCGCGCACGCCGTCGCGCGCGGCGAGGAGCTCGTGGAGCGCGAGTTTCAGCCACAGCTCGCTCGCCTGGTGCTGCACGATGAAGAGGAGCTCGTTGGGATCGCCGGAGCGCGGGTGCTGGGCGCCGAGGAGGGCGTCGAGGTGCAGGTAGTCGCCGTAGCTCATCTCGCCCGCGAAATCGAGGCGGGCGCCGTCGGCGGGATTCGGATCGGTGGGCATGGTCGCTTCCCGTGCGCGAGGAAGCGGTGAGTCTAGCGCCTTCGCGGGAAGCGCCCGTTTCGCTCCCGGCGCGGGGTCCGCGGACGGGCGCGGCGCGGTGGTATCTTCCCGCCATGCACGAGGGGCTCGGCGGGCTGATCGCCCGATACCTGAACGCGCCGGTGCGCGGCTACACGGCGCCGGGCGTCGTGCCGCTCCCCGTCCTCGCGGCCATCCTCGAGCCCTGCGACGTGGTCCTCGTGGAGGGCGACCGGCGCATCAGCGTGGCGATCAAGTACCTCACCCAGTCCACGTGGTCGCACGCCTCGCTCTTCGTGGGCGAAGCGCTCGCCGGGACCGAGGGCCCCGGCCCCCGGCTCATCGAGGCGGACCTCACCCGCGGCGTGCGTGCCGCGCCGCTCGCCGAGCTCGAGGGCCTGCACGTGCGCATCTGCCGGCCCGTGGGGCTCGCCCCCGCCGACCACGAGCGCGTGATCGCCCACGCGGCCGCGCGCATCGGCCACCACTACGACCTGAAGAACGTGCTCGACCTCGCCCGCTACCTGCTCCCGACGCCGCCGGTGCCGACGCGGCTTCGCCGGCGCATGCTCGCGCTGGGCAGCGGGGACCCCACGCGGGCGATCTGCTCGACGCTCATCGCGGAAGCCTTCCAGAGCGTCCGCTACCCGATCCTGCCGGAGATCGAGTCGATCCCCGCGGGCCGCCCGGGCTGCGACGACTGCGTGCGCGAGATCCTGCACATCCGCCACCACAGCCTCTTCGCGCCGCGGGACTTCGACCTCTCGCCCTACTTCGGCATCGTGAAGCCGCGCATCGCGCAGGGCTTCGACCACTCGAGCCTGGAGTGGGCCGCGCCCGGGACGCCGGGCGCGAGCGCCCCGGACTAGGGCCGCACGTAGCTCCAGCCTTCGCGCTGGCGCTTCATGAGGTGCACGACGCCCGCGTCCACGAACTGCACGCCCGGCGCGATCTCGCTCCTCGAGACCTTCGTGTTCTTCATCGTGTTCTCGCAGGCCATGAGGCCGATGCCCTGCTTCGCCGCCGAGTCCAGGCGCTGCGCGACCGCGGAGCCCGCCTTGAGCATGGGAAGCCCGGGCCCGTAGGCGACGATCTCGACGTCCACGTTGTCCTGGCCCAGGTCCACCTGGACGTTGCGCGCGTTGTTGAGCGCGAGGTTCCACTTGGCGGGGTCGTTGTCGCTTACCTGGAGCACGACCCGAGGGCGGCCGGAGGCCGCGACGGCCGGGTCGGCGGCCTGCGCGGGCGCGAAGGCGAGGAGGGTCGAGACGGCGAGGCAGGCGGCGAGCGCGCGCGCGGGGGTGACTGGCGACATGGGAATTCCTCCGGAAATGTTGTCGTGGGGCCGGCGGCCGCGGGCTCGCGGCGCGCCTCCCGACCGGTTGACGGTGCCGCCAGCGCGTTTATTCCGGCCCTTCCCGCGAAGGCCCGGGGAGGGAATAATCGGGGCCCTTTCCCCGTCTACCGGGAGATGAACCTGGGAATCGAGCAGCTCTTCGGGCGCGGCCCGGCCCTGCGGCGCGAGATCGAGGCCTCGCGGGGCCTGCTTTGCCGCATGGCCTATGCGTGGTGCCACGACGCGACGCTCGCCGAGGACCTCGCGCAGAGCGCCGTGGAAAAGGCGCTGCGCGCGGCGGGACAGTTGCGCGAACCCGATCGGCTGCGCGCCTGGCTCCTGAAGATCCTCGCCAACTGCCTGAAGGACCACCTGCGCGAGCGCCGCGAGACCGGCGACTACGAGGAGATCGAGGAGACGCTCGTCTCCCCCGAGGCCACGCCCGAGGAGTCGCGCGCGAGCGCGGAGATCGTCGGGCGGGTGCGCCGCGCGGTCGCCGCCCTGCCGCAGGGCCAGCGCCAGGTGGTCACCCTGGTCGATCTCGAGGATTGCAGCTACGCGCAGGCCGGCGAGATCCTGGAGATTCCCATCGGCACGGTGATGAGCCGGCTCTGCCGCGCGCGCGCCGCGTTGCGCGAATCGCTGGAGACGGTGGCGCGCGAGGAGCTGGGATCGAGATTGCGGAGCGTGAAATGAGCGGGGAACGCAGGGTTTCGGAAGAGATGCTGGGCGCCTTCGTGGACGGCCAGCTGGATGGCGCCGAATGGGCGGAGGTGGCCGCCCGCGTCGAGGCCGATGCGCTCCTGCGCGAGGAGGTTTGCCGGTTGCGGGCGCTGAAGGCGGGCATCCGCCACGCCTACGCCCGGACGCCGGCCGCCCGCGCCCGCGCGCGCTCGCCCCGGGGGCCGGGCTGGATGGGCCTCGTCGCCGCGAGCGCGCTCTTCGCCCTCGCGGGCTGGTTCGGCCACGCCGAGTGGAACCGCCCGGCCGTGCTCGACTCGGCCTCCGCCTACGCCCTGCGCGGCGACTGGCAGGGGCTGCGCGGCGACTGGGGCTCTCTCGCGGGCGGCAAGGTGCTCGTGCACGTGAATTCCGCGGGCCGCGAGACCCTCGGCGGCGCCCTCGACGAGATCGAGGACCTGCTGCGCGAAGCGCGCCGGGAAGGGCGCGCGATCGAGGTGGAGATCGTCGCCAACGGACCGGGGCTCGACATCCTGCGCGCGGACGACGGGTCCTTCGCGCCGCGGCTGGCCTCCCTGCGCCGCGACTACCCGGCGCTGAGCCTGGTGGCCTGCCGGCAGACGATCGAGCGGCGTGCCGCACGCGGCGAGCGGGTCGAGCTCGCGCCGGCGGTGACGATCGCCCCCTCGGCGCTGCACGAGGTCGTGGAGAAGCTGCGCGAAGGCTGGATCTACGTTCGCGTCTGAGCCGCCCGACCGGGCGGTGTTTGCTACCATGCCGGGACTTCCGCGGCGGGCCCGCTCGCCCGCCCGCGCTGTAACCGAACGCTCCCCGGCCACGAACTAGCGTCCGACATGCACGCGACCCTGCCCCTCCTCGTCCGCAGCGACTTCCCCGCGATCCGCCGCCACGCCGTCACCACGGTCCAGGCGAACCTCGGCTACGTCTGCAACCAGTCCTGCCTGCACTGCCACGTGAACGCGGGCCCGACGCGCACCGAGTCGATGTCGGGCGAGACCATCGGGCACCTGCTCGCCTTCGTCGCGGCGAGCGGCGCGACCACGCTCGACCTCACCGGCGGCGCCCCGGAATTGAATCCCCACTTCCGCCCGCTCGTCGCCCGGGCCCGCGACGCGGGCGTGAAAGTGATCGACCGCTGCAACCTCACCATCCTCGAGGAGCCGGGCCAGGAGGACCTCGCGGATTTCCTCGCCGCGCGCGGCGTGGAGATCGTGGCCTCGCTGCCGTGCTACACGGAGGAACTGGTCGACCGGCAGCGCGGCAAGGGCGTGTACGGCAAGAGCATCCGCGCGATCCGGCGCCTGAACGCGCTGGGCTACGGCCGGGAGGGCTCCGGCCTCGTCCTCAACCTCGTCTACAACCCCCAGGGGCCGACGCTTCCGCCGGCGCAGGAGAAGCTCGAGGCGGACTACAAGCGCATCCTGGGAGAGGCGTTCGGGATCGCCTTCAACGGGCTCTTCACGCTCGCCAACATGCCGATCCAGCGCTTCGGCTCGACGCTCGTCTCCAAGGGGCAGTTCAACGAGTACATGGCGCTCCTGCGCGGGGCGCACCGCGACGAGAACCTGGACGGCGTGATGTGCCGCTCGCTCGTGTCGGTGGACTGGCAGGGCTACCTCTACGACTGCGACTTCAACCAGATGCTGGGGCTGCCCATCCGGGTGGCCGGCAGGCCCCGCCCGCACCTGAAGGACGCGCTCGGGCGCGACCTCGAGGGCAACGCGATCGTCGTGCGCGACCACTGCTACGGCTGCACGGCGGGGCAGGGCTCGTCCTGCGGCGGCGCCCTTGCCTGAGGCCACGGCCCTGTCCGCGCTGCCTTCCGCCTTCGTTGCCGACCCGCCGCCCGGGCGCAGCTGCCCCGCGGCCTACCGCTACGCCCCGCGGGTCTTCGACCGCGCGCCGGACCTCGAGGCGCGCACGCTCTTCGTCGCGGGAGGGCTCTACGGCAACGTGGAGGCGCTGCAAGCGCTCCTCGAGCGGGTGGCACGCGAGCCCGGCCCGGCCGCGATCGTCTTCAACGGCGACTTCCACTGGTTCGACGTGGACGAAGGGGACTTCCGCCGGATCGGCGAGGAGGTCGCCCGCCACGCGGCGATCCGCGGCAACGTGGAGACCGAGATCGCCGGCGAGGACGCCGGCGCCGGCTGCGGCTGCGCCTATCCCGCCGACGTGAGCGACGAGGACGTCTCGCGCTCCAACGAGATCCTCGCGCGCCTGCGCGAGACCGCGCGCGGGCAGCCGCGCGAGCGCGAGCGCCTCGCGGGGCTGCCGATGCACCTCGTGGCCCGCGTGGGAGGCGCGCGCGTGGGGATCGTGCACGGCGACCTCGCCTCGCTCGCGGGCTGGGGATTCGCCGCCGGCGCGCTCGACGATCCCGGCCACGCGCGCTGGCTCGAGAACGGCTTCCGCGAAGCGCGCGTGGACGTCTTCGCGTCGAGCCACACGTGCCTCGCGGCGACGCGCGCCTTCGACTTCGGGCACGGCCGCGCCGTCGTGGCGAACAACGGCGCCGCCGGCATGCCCAACTTCGCGGGCGAGCGCTTCGGGCTCGTCACCCGGATCGGCCTCGACCGCGCCCCGGACGCGCTCTACGGCGCCGAGGCCGCCGGCGCCTTCGTCGAGACCCTACCGCTGGCCTACGACGAGGCCGCCTGGCAGGCGCGCTTCCTCGCGAGCTGGCCCGAGGCGAGCGCCGCCCACCGGTCCTATTTCCGCCGCATCAAGCGGGGGCCCGAGCACGCGCGCGAGCGCGCCCGCCCGGCCGCCGAAACCCGGCAGGCCGCGCAAGCCCGGCAGGTTGTAAGGTAAGGGCCTTCCCGGCCGTCCCATTACGCGGCAGGGCGCGCGGCGCCGGCCACCGGCCCGCATCCGGCCGCAACCCACAGGAGAAACCCATGAAGGCAGGCAAGCTCGCGGTCGTCGCGCTCATCGCGGCCCTCGTCGCGGCGTACTTCGCCTTCGATCTCGGGCGCTACCTCTCCCTCGACTTCTTCAAGTCGCAGCAGGCGGCGATCGACGCCTACTTCACGGCGAACCCGGTGCAGGCGGCCCTCGCCTACTTCGCCGCCTACGTCGCGGTGACGGGGCTCTCGCTCCCGGGCGCGGCGATCATGACCATCGCGGGCGGGGCGATCTTCGGGCTCGCGTGGGGCCTCGTGATCGTCTCCTTCGCCTCGACGATCGGCGCCACGCTCGCCTTCCTCGCCTCGCGCTTCCTGCTGCGCGACTGGGTGCAGGCGAAGTTCGGCGACAAGCTCGCGAGCATCAACGCCGGCGTGGAGAAGGAGGGCGCGTTCTACCTCTTCGCGCTCAGGCTGGTCCCCGCCTTCCCCTTCTTCGTGATCAACCTCGCGATGGGGCTCACCCCGATCCGCACCGCGACCTTCTACTGGGTGAGCCAGGTCGGCATGCTCGCCGGCACCGCGGTCTACGTCTATGCCGGCACGCAGCTCGCGCAGGTCACCTCGCTCAAGGGCATCCTCTCGCCGGGACTCCTCGGCGCCTTCGTGCTGCTGGGCATCTTCCCGTTCGTCGCGCGGCGGATCCTCGAGGCGGTGAAGGCGCGGCGGGTGTACGCGAAGTGGCCGCGGCCGGCGCGCTTCGACCGCAACCTGGTGGTGATCGGCGCGGGCTCCGCGGGCCTCGTGACTTCCTACATCGCCGCGGCCGTGAAGGCGAAGGTGACCCTGGTCGAGCGCCACCGCATGGGCGGGGACTGCCTGAACACCGGCTGCGTGCCCTCGAAGGCGCTCATCCGCAGCGCCAAGTTCCTCTCCCACGTGCGCCGCGCGAAGGAGTTCGGCATCCGCTCGGCCTCGGCCGACTTCGACTTCGCCGACGTGATGGAGCGCGTGCAGGCGGTCGTGCGCCAGGTCGAGCCCCACGATTCCGTCGAGCGCTACGCGGGCCTGGGCGTGGACGTGATCGCGGGCACGGCGCGGATCACCTCCCCGTGGACGGTCGAGATCACCGCGGAGAACGGCGCGAAGCAGGTGCTCGCCACGAAGAACATCGTGATCGCCGCGGGCGCCCGGCCCTTCGTCCCGCCGATCCCGGGGCTCGCCGAGGCGGGGCCGCTCACCTCCGATACCGTCTGGAACCTGCGCCGGCTCCCCGCGCGCCTGGTCGTGCTGGGCGGCGGCCCCATCGGGAGCGAGCTCACGCAGGCCTTCGCGCGCTTCGGCTCCCGGGTGACGCAGGTGGAGATGCTGCCGCGCCTCCTGATCCGCGAGGACCCCGAGGTCTCCGAGCAGGTCCGGCGCAGCTTCGAGGCCGACGGCGTGACGGTGCTCGTGAACCACAAGGCGAAGCAGGTGCTCGTGGAAGGCGGCGAGAAGCTCCTCGTCGTGGAGAGCGAGGGCGCCGAGAAGCGCATCGCCTTCGACGAGATCCTGGTCGCCGTCGGCCGCGTGGCCAACACCGAGGGCTACGGGCTGGAGGAGCTCGGCATCACCGTGACCAAGGGCCGCACGGTCGAGGTGAACGAGTTCCTGGAGACCGCCTACCCGAACATCCTCGCCTGCGGCGACGTCGCCGGCCCCTACCAGTTCACCCACACCGCCGCGCACATGGCGTGGTACGCGTCGGTGAACGCGCTCTTCGGGCGCTTCCGCCGCTTCCGCGTGGACTATTCCGTGATCCCCTGGGCGACCTTCACCGAGCCGGAGGTGGCGCGCGTGGGGCTGAACGAGCAGGAGGCGCGGGAGAAGGGCATCGCGCACCAGGTCGTCACCTACGGCATCGACGACCTCGACCGCGCCATCGCCGACGGCGAGGCGCACGGCTTCGTGAAGGTGCTCGTGAAGCCCGGCACGGACAGGGTCCTGGGCGCGACGATCGTGGGCGAGCACGCGGGCGACCTCCTCGCGGAGTTCGTCGCCGCCATGCGCCACGGGATCGGCCTGGACAAGGTCCTCGGCACGATCCACATCTATCCCACCCTCGCCGAGGCCAACAAGTACGCGGCGGGCGCGTGGAAGCGCTCGACCGTCACCCGCGGGCAGATGGATTTCCTCTCGGCCTTCCACGACTGGACGCGCGGCGAGGGCGGCCTCGGCGCCGTGCTCGGCCGGCTCCCGGGCCTTGCCGGCGACAAGCGTCCCTACCATGCCGCCGATGCGCACTGAGTCCGCCACTGCCGCGCGCGCCCGCCGTCCCCGCGGGGTGGCGCCGTGATCTCCATCGTGATTCCCGCCCTCGACGAGGAGCGCGCGCTTCCCGCGACGCTCACGGCGGCGCGGATCGCGGTCCCCGCGGCGCAGGTGATCGTGGTCGACGGCGGCAGCCGGGACGCGACCCGCGAGGTCGCCGCCGCCCATCCCGGCGTGCAGGTGCTCATCGCCGAGCGCGGGCGCGCGGCGCAGATGAACGCGGGCGCGCGGGCGGCCTGGGGCGACTGGCTCCTCTTCCTGCACGCCGACACGCGGCTCCCCCGCGGCGCGGGGCTCGCGATCGAGTCCCTGCACGCGGACGTGCGCGCGGGGTGCTTCCGCCAGGCCTTCGACCGCCGCGGCCGGCTCCTCGACCTCACCTCGCGCCTGCACAACTGGCGCTGCGAGGCGACGGGCATCATGTACGGCGACCAGGCGCCCTTCGTGCGCGCGGCGGAGTTCGCCGCCGTGGGCGGCTACCCCGCGGGCGAGCTCGAGGACGTGCGGCTCTCGGAGCGGCTGCGCGAGCGCGCCCCGCCCGTCATGCTGCCCCTCACCGTCGTCACCTCCGCGCGCCGCTTCCTCGCCCAGGGCGAGGCCGCGAGCCTCGCGCGCATCCTCCTCATCCTCCTCCAGCACCGCCTCGGGCGGCGCCCCGTCGCGGGACGCCGCTTCTTCGAGCCGGTGCGCTGAAACCCCGCCACGGAGCCGCCCATGAAAGCCCTCGGACGCATCCTCCTCGCCGCCCTGCTCGCCTTCGCGCCGGCGGCCGCGCTCGCGCAGTTCGACCACACGCACGCGGCCTGGGACGCGCTCGTCAAGCGCCACGTGAAGGTGATCGACGGCGGCAAGGCCTCCCAGGTGCGCTACGCGGCCTTCGCGAAGGACCGCGCCGCGCTCAAGGCCTACCTCGACGCGCTCTCGCGGGTGAGCGAGGCCGAGTTCGCCGCCTGGACGAAGGCGCGCCGCATGGCCTTCCTCGTGAACGCCTACAACGCCTTCACGGTGGAGCTCATCCTCACGAAGTACCCGGACCTCGAGTCGATCCGCGACCTGGGCAACATCGTCTTCAACAGCCCGTGGAAGAAGAAGTTCTTCACGCTCCTGGGCCGCGAGTCCTGGCTCGACCGGATCGAGCACGAGATGCTGCGAAAGCCCGGCGCCTACGACGAGCCGCGCGTGCACTACGCGGTGAACTGCGCGTCGATCGGCTGCCCGATGCTGCGCGAGGAGGCCTTCGTCGCCGAGCGCCTGGACGCGCAGCTCGAGGAGCAGGCGCGGCGCTTCCTCTCCGACCGCACGAGGAACCGCTTCGACCCGGCGAGCGGCAAGCTCCTCGTCTCCGAGATCTTCAACTGGTTCAAGGAGGACTGGACCTCGGGCTACGCGGGCATCGGCAACGCGCCGCCGGCGGTTTCGCGCGAGCAGTACTTCGCGCGCTACGCCGAGCTCCTCGCCGACCGGCCGGAGCATCGCGCCCTCGTCGCCCGGGGCAAGGCGCCCATCGGCCACCTGGACTACGACTGGACCTTGAACGACCTGCGAGAATAGGGGCACGACGGCGACGGTGCGCCGGGGAGCAGGAGCCCCGCGCGCGCCACCGCCGCCCGAAGACGAAGAAGAGGGGAGAACGCGTGACCGAACTCGAACTGCGCCTGGCGGCACTCGCGCCGGAGGTGCTCACGGGGCTGCTTCGCGGCATCGAGAAGGAGGGCCTTCGCGTGGACGCCGAGGGCCTGCTCTCCGCGGCCCCGCACCCCGCGGGCCTCGGCTCCGCGCTCGCGCACCCGCGCATCACCACGGACTTCAGCGAGTCGCAGCTGGAGCTGATCACGGGGGTGCACGCCGACATCGAGGGCTGCCTTCGCGAGCTCACGGAGCTGCACCAGGTGGTGTACCGGGAGATCGGCGACGAGATGCTCTGGTGCGCGAGCATGCCCTGCCGGCTGCCCGAGGAGGAGCGGATTCCCCTCGCGCGCTACGGGAGCTCCAACCTCGCGCGCATGAAGACGCTGTACCGGGAGGGGCTCTCGCGCCGCTACGGCCGGCGCATGCAGACGATCTCCGGCATCCACTACAACTTCTCCCTGCCGGAAGCGGCCTGGGCGCCGCTGCGGCGCGCCGACGGCGACAGCGCGCCCGAGGGCGCCTACCGCGACGCGCGCTACTTCGCGCTCATCCGCAACTTCCGGCGCCACTCCTGGCTGCTCCTGCTGCTGCTGGGGGCCTCGCCCGCGGTGTGCGGCACCTTCGTGGCCGGGCGGGAGCACCGCCTCGTCCCCTTCGGCGCCGGCACGCTGCACTCGCCGGGCGCGACCTCGCTTCGCATGGGCCGCATGGGCTACCAGAGCGACGCGCAGGCCTCCCTCAAGGTGAGCTTCAACGACCTCGCCGGCTACGCGAGGAGCCTCAACGGCGCCCTCACGCAGCCCTACCCCGCCTACGAGGCGATCGGGCTTCGCGCCGGCGGGGAGTACCGGCAGCTCGCCACCACGCTCCTGCAGATCGAGAACGAGTTCTACGGCACGATCCGCCCCAAGCGGAGCATCCGCCCCGGGGAGCGGCCGCTCCACGCGCTGGGCCGCGGCGGGGTCGAGTACGTCGAGGTGCGCCTGCTCGACATCGATCCCTTCGGGCCCGTGGGCATCGACGCGGACGAGATCCGCCTCCTCGACCTCTTCCTGCTCCACTGCCTGCTCGCGCCGAGCCCCCCGGACTCGCCGGGCGAGCTCGAGGCGATGGCGCGCAACCAGCGCCGGGTCGCCGAGGGCGGGCGCGATCCCGCGGTGCGCCTGGAGCGCGACGGCGAGACGGTCGCGCCGGCCGACTGGGGCGGCGAGCTCCTGCGCCGCTTCGAGCCCATCGCGGCCGCGCTGGACCGCGCCCACGGCCGTGGCGATCACGGCGCCGTCCTCGCCGCCGCGCAGCGCGCGCTCGCCGAGCCCGCCTCGCTTCCCTCGGCCCACGTCCTCGCGGCGATGGAGGAGGGGCACGGGAAGTCCTTCGCGAGCTTCGCGCTCGCGCAGTCGCGCGTGCACCGCGAGGCGCTGCGCGCGCTGCCGCTCGCGCCGGCGCGCGCGGCGCACTACGCGGCGCTCGCGGCGCAGTCCCTGGAGGAGCAGCGGCGCATCGAGGCCGCGGACGACGTGGACTTCGAGACCTACCGCCGGCGCTACCTCGAGCAGGACCTCCTCGCCGGGCCGCACTTCCGGGCTCCCGCCTGAACGCGCGCGCCCCGCGCCGGTGCTGGCGCAAGGCGCGCCGAAGCCGCAACATGACGGGGTCGTGGCCGGCCCCGGGGCATCGCGCTTCCATGAAACTCTCGATCGTCGTTCCCGTCCTGGACGAAGCCGCCGGCATCGCCGGCGCGCTCGCCGCGCTGGCGCCCCTCCGGAGCCGGGGCGCGGAAGTCATCGTCGTGGACGGGGGCAGCGCGGACGCCACGCGATCGCTCGCCGCGCCCCTGGCCGATCGCGTCATCGAGTCCCCGAGGGGCCGCGCCCGGCAGATGAACGCCGGCGCGCAGGCGGCCACCGGCGAAGTGCTCCTCTTCCTGCACGCCGACACGCGCCTGCCACCCGGGGCCGACCGCCTCGTGCTCGAGGGGCTGGCCGCCTCGGGCCGCGACTGGGGGCGCTTCGACATCGCGATCGAGGGCCGCTCGCCGCTCCTGCCGGTGGTGGCGGCGTTCATGAACGCGCGCTCGCGCCTCACGGCGATCGCGACGGGCGACCAGGCCCTGTTCGCGCGCCGCGCGGCCTTCGAGTCCGCCGGCGGCTTCCCGCCCATCGCGCTCATGGAGGACATCGCCTTCTGCCGGACCATGCGCCGGCGCGGGCCGCCGCTCGACCTGCGCGCGCGGGCGGTGACCTCCGGGCGGCGCTGGGAGCGGCGAGGGACGCTGCGCACGATCCTGCTCATGTGGCGGCTGAGGCTCGCCTACTTCCTCGGCGCCGATCCCGCGCGCCTCGCCGAGCGCTATGGCGACGGCCGCGCGGCGCGCTAGCCCGGCGCAGGTCGCCGTGTTCGCCAAGGCGCCGGTGCCCGGCGAGGTGAAGACGCGCCTGGTGCCGCTGCTCGGCGCGCAGGACGCGGCGGAGCTGCACGCCACCCTCGTCCGTCTCGCGCTCGCCAACGCGCGGAACGCCGGCATCGGGCCGGTGTCCCTGTGGTGCATGCCGGACACGGGGCACCCCTTCTTCGCCGCCTGCGCCGCGGCCTTCGGCGCGACGCTCCACGCGCAGCTCGGCGGCCACCTCGGCGAGCGCATGGCGCGGGCCTTCGACCAGCTCCTGGGCGCGGGGCCGGCGCTCATCGTCGGCGCCGACTGCCCGGCGCTCAAGCCCGAGGACCTGCGCGCAGCCGCGGGCTCGCTCGCCACCCACGACGCCGTGCTGCAGCCCGCCGAGGACGGCGGCTACGTCCTCGTCGGCCTCTCGCGCCCCGTGCCCGGGCTCTTCGAGGGCATCCGCTGGGGCGAGGCGGGCGTCATGCGCGAGACGAGGGCGCGGCTTCGCGTGGCCGGGGCCACCTGGCGCGAGATGCCCGTGCGCTGGGACGTGGACCGCCCCGAGGACTACCGGCGGCTCCTGGCCTCGGGGCTCCTCGCGGAGGCGCCGCGGTGATCGCGCGCGGCCTCGCCGCGGCCTTCCTCGCGCTCCTCGCCGCGTCGGGGATCGCGGCGCCCGTGGCCGACCCCATCGCGCCCTTCTCGGGCGCGGCGCCGGGTTCCGCCCTGCCCGCGGGATGGCGCACCCTCTCGCTGCCGGGCATCCCGGCGCCGGAATTCTCGCTGGTGGACGAGGCGGGCACGACGGTGCTTCGCGCGCGCGCCGCCGCGGCCGCGGGCACCGTGGCCTTCGCGCTCGAGGCGGACCCCGCCGCGCGGCCGCGGCTCGCCTGGCGCTGGAAGGTCGATCGCGTGGTCGCCGCCGCGGACCTCGCCGACAGGCGCGGGGACGACTTCGCCGCGCGCGTGTACGTGTTCTACGACGTGCCCGTCGGCTCCCTGCCCCTCGGCGCGCGGGTGAAGGCGCTCGTCGCGCGCGCGTTCTGGGGCGAGAGCCTTCCCACCGCCGCGCTCTGCTACGTGTGGGACAACCGGCACGCGCCGGGCACCAGCGCGTGGAATCCCTACACGGACCGCGTGCGCACCGTGGTGCTGCGCAGCGGCGGCGCCGGCGAGTGGGCGCGGGAGACGCGCGACCTCGAGGCCGATTTCCGCGCCGCCTTCGGGGGCGAGTGGAAGGGCCCGGTGCCGCGCGTGACGGGCATCGCCGCGGGCAACGACACCGACCAGACCGGCGAGACGGTCACCGCGTGGTTCGGCGACTTCCGGCTCGAGGCGCGGCGATGAAGCGGCTCGTGCTCCTGGGCGGGGGACACGCGCACGTGCACGTCCTCAAGTCGATCGGCGACGCGCCCGACCCCTCGGTGAGCGTGACGCTCGTCACGCCCTTCGCGCGCCAGGTCTACTCGGGCATGGTGCCGGGCCACCTCGCGGGCCACTACGCCCTGGACGACTGCGCGATCGCGCTCGAGCCGCTCGCCGAGCGGGCCCGCGCGCGGGTGGTGCTCTCCACCGCCTCGCTCGTGAGCGCGTCGATGCGCGAGGTGATCGCCGCCAACGGCGAGGTGGTGCCCTACGACGTGCTCTCGATCGACATCGGCTCGCTGCCCTTCACCGGAAGCGTTCGCGGGCTGGAGCACGCCGTCGCCGTGCGGCCGCTGGAGCGCTTCCTCGAGGGTTGGGAGCGCGTGCTCGGGCGCGCGCGGCGCGGCGAGGTCAACGCCGTGTCGCTCGTGGGCGGGGGCGCGGCCGGCGTCGAGCTCGCCTTCGCCCTGGAGCACCGCCTGCGCCGGGAATCGGGCGGCGCCGCGCCGCACGTGCGGATCCTCACCGACGCGCGCTCCATCGTGCCGGAGTACGGCGCCGCCATCCGCGGCCGGCTGCTGCGCCTCGCGGCGGAGCGCAACGTCGGCGTGCACCCCGGGAGCCCCGTGGTCGAGGTGGGCCCGGGCTACCTGCGCCTGAAGGACAACATCGAGTTCGCCACGGACGCGACCTTCTGGGCCGCGGGCTCGGCGGCGCCCGCGCTCTTCCGCGACTCGGGACTGCGCACCGACGATCGCGGCTACCTCGCGGTGAACGACTTCATGCAGTCGGTCTCGCACCCGGAGGTGTTCGGCGCGGGCGACTGCGCGACCAGCGTGCAGAACCCGCGCCCGAAGGCGGGGGTGTTCGCGGTCCGCGCGGGCCCCGCGCTCGCGGCCAACCTGCGCGCGGTGCTGCACGGCGGCCCGCTCGAGAGGCACGTCTCCTCGCGCCGCTTCCTCGCGCTCATCTCCTGCGGCAACCGCCATGCGGTGGGCGCCTGGGGCCCCCTGTCCTTCGAGGGCGGCTGGGTGTGGAGGTGGAAGGACCGCATCGACCGGGGATTCCTCGCCCGCTACGGCCCGGAGGCGCTCGCGCGAGCGCGCTAGCGCCTGGGCGCGCTCGCCTCGCCCGCGACCGGCTTGCTCGCGCGGATGCGCACCACCTTCACCATGCGGTCGTGCACCTGCAGGATCTCCACGGGGTGCCCGGCGACGATCAGCGCCGTGCCGGCCTCGGGGATGTCCTCGAGCGCCTCGAGGACGAGGCCGTTGATCGTCTTGGGCCCCTCGAGCGGGAAGTGGAAGCCGGCCTTGCGGTTCAACACGCGCAGGGTGCAGGCGCCCTCGGCGATCACCGAGCCGTCGGTTTCCTTGCGCAGCAGGCTCCCCGACATCGGCTTGTGGCTGGTGAACTCCCCCACGATCTCCTCGAGGATGTCCTGCAGCGTGACCAGGCCGAGGATCTCGCCGTACTCGTCGACCACGAGCCCCATGTGGCGCATCTGGTCCTGGAAGTTCGTGAGCTGCAGCAGCAGCGGCGTCCCCTCCGGCACGTAGTAGGGTTCGCGAAGGGTCTCGCGGATGCCGTCCTTGTCGAGGGGCTCGCGGCGCGAGGCGTTGAGGAACTTCCTCACGTGCAGGATCCCGGCCACCTTGTCGAGGCTGCCCTCGAAGACCACGAGCCGCGTGTGGTGCGCGGTGGCGATGGCCGTGCGGATGTCCTCGATGTCGTCCTCGAGATCCACGGCCTCGATCTGGCCGCGCGGCGTCATCGTGTCGTCGACCGTCATGTCCTCCAGCTCGAAGAGGTTGAGGAAGATCGACTGGTGCTTGGGCGGCAGGAACTTGCCGCCCTCGAGCACGAGGGTGCGAAGCTCCGCCATCGAGAGCTGCCCCTCGCTCTCCGAGCGCGGCTTGATGAACATGAGCCTGAGCAGCCCCTGCACGAAGAGGTTCACGAACCAGACGACGGGGTAGGCGATCCTCAGGAGCGGCGTGAGCACGTAGGCCGAGGGCAGCGCGATCGCCTCGGGGAAGGTGGCGCCGATCACCTTGGGCGTGATCTCCGCGAAGACGAGGATGAAGAAGGTGACGCCCGCGGTCGCGATGGCGAGCGTCATCTCGCCCTCGCCGAAGAGCTGCACGCAGATGAGGGTGGCGACCACCGTCGAGGCCGCGTTCACGAGGTTGTTGCCCAGCAGGATCACGCCGAGCAGGCGGTCGGTGCGGTCGAGGAGGTCCTGGGCGAGGCGCGCCGAGCGCCGGCCCTCGCGCACGAGGTGCTTCAGGCGGTAGCGGTTGAGCGCCATCATGCTCGTCTCGGCCACCGAGAAGAAGCCGGCGGTGAGGAGCAGCATCACCAGCGCGAAGACGAGCCAGCCGAGCGGGATGACGACGGTCAAGGGTCGGTTTCCTCCGCAGCGTCGGGGCCGGCGACGGGCCTCGCGCCTAGCCGCGCTTCAGGATGATCTCGAGGACGAACTTGCTGCCCACGTAGGCGAGCATGAGCGCGGCGAAGCCGCCGAGGGTCCAGTACACCGCGCGCCGTCCGCGCCAGCCGTAGAAGTAGCGCCCGGCGAGGAGCCACGCGAAGATGACCCAGGAGAGCATCCCGAAGACGGTCTTGTGGGTGAGCTGGAAGGGGCGGCGGAAGAGCTGCTCGGAGAAGAAGACGCCGGAGACCACCGTGAGCGTGAGCAGCACGAAGGCGGCGATGAGGATGCGGAAGAGGAGCGACTCCATCTCCAGCAGCGGCGGGAGGCTCCTCAGGAAGGGCGGCAGGACGCCGCGGTGCAGCCACTTCTGCTCGGCGAGCATCACGAGCGCGTGCATGGTCGCGACGATGAAGAGGCTGTAGGCGAGCATCGCGATGGCGAAGTGCAGCGTGAAGAGCGGGTCGCCCGCGTACTCCACCACGTGGTTCGAGGGCACGGCGGCCTGCAGGATCACCGCGCCCAGCGCGACGGGGGCCCACAGCCCCTGGATGCTCGCGAGGCCCGGCACCGCGAGGCTCGCGAGCCAGTAGATGGCGACCGTGAGCCAGACGATGAGCGAGATCGAGTTGGCCACGCCGAGATTCATGCCCTCGTCGCGCGCGACGCCCGCGTAGACGAGCATCCCGTGCAGGACCAGCGCGACCGGCAGCAGCACGCCCTCGGGGCGGAACGCCGCGCCCGGCGCCGAGCCTTGCGGGGTGGCCGCGCGCGAGGCCCGCCAGGCGAGCGCCGCGAGGGCGAGCCAGCAGGCGCCGGTGCTAATATAAAGGGCCGAATCGCGCATTTTCGAGGCGATTGGAGTCTACACCAATTCCCCCCCGGTCCTTCCCATGCTGGACGCCCTGACGCAGCGACTTTCCTCGGTCATCAAGACGATGCGCGGCCACGCGCGCCTCACGGAGGAGAACGTGGGCGAGGCGCTGCGCGAGGTGCGCATGGCCCTCCTCGAGGCCGACGTGGGCCTGCCGGTGGTGAAGGACTTCATCGCGCGCGTGAAGGAGAAGGCCCTCGGGCAGGAAGTGCTCGGGAGCCTCACGCCGGGACAGGCGCTCGTGGGCGTGGTGCACGCGGAGCTGGTGGCCCTCATGGGCGGCGCCGGCACGGCGCTCAACCTCGCCACGCAGCCCCCGGCGGTGATCCTCCTCGCGGGCCTGCAGGGCGCGGGCAAGACCACGAGCGCGGGCAAGCTCGCGCGGCTGCTCAAGGCGGGCAAGCGCAAGGTGCTGCTGGTGTCCGCCGACGTGTACCGCCCCGCGGCCATCGCGCAGCTGAAGACGCTGGCGGGCCAGCTCTCCATCGACGTCTTCCCCTCGGACGCCTCGCAGAAGCCGGTCGAGATCGCCGCGAACGCGCTCGACTGGGCGAAGAAGCACTTCCACGACGTGCTCATCGTCGACACCGCCGGGCGCCTCGCGATCGACGAGGCGATGATGGCCGAGGTGGCCGCGATCCACGCCGCCGTGCGCCCGATCGAGACGCTCTTCGTGGTGGACGCGATGCAGGGCCAGGACGCGGTGAACGTGGCCCGGGCCTTCGGCGAGGCGCTGCCGCTCACCGGCGTCGTCCTCACCAAGCTCGACGGCGACTCGCGCGGGGGCGCGGCGCTCTCGGTGCGCCAGGTGACGGGCGCGCCCATCAAGTTCGCCGGCGTCTCGGAGAAGATGGACGGCCTCGAGCCCTTCCACCCCGAGCGCATGGCTTCGCGCATCCTCGGCATGGGCGACATCGTCTCGCTCGTGGAGGAGGCGAGGAAGTCGGTGGACGAGGGCGAGGCGAAGAAGCTCGCCGACAAGTTCAAGAAGGGCAAGGACTTCGACCTCGAGGACTTCCGCTCGCAGATCCGCCAGATGAAGAAGATGGGAGGGCTCTCGGCCCTCATGGACAAGCTTCCCGCGCAGCTCACGCAGGCCGCGAGCCGCTCGCCGGACCTGCAGGAGAAGTCCATGCGGCGCACCGAGGGCATCATCGACGCGATGACGCCCCTGGAGCGGCGCAAGCCCGAGCTCATCAAGGCCTCGCGCAAGCGCCGCATCGCCGCGGGGGCGGGCGTGCCGGTGCAGGAGGTGAACCGCCTGCTCTCCCAGTTCGAGCAGATGCAGAAGATGATGAAGATGATGCGCTCGGGGGGGATGGCCAAGATGATGCGGGGCATGAAGGGGATGCTCCCGGGCATGCGCTAGCGCCCCTTTCCCCGGGGTTTCGCCGCGGTTGCCTTGGGCGCCCCAAGCTCTTATAATGCAAGGCTTTTCCGCTTCCGGGGCCTCGTCCCGGGAGCATCCTGAAGCGCAACAGTTACCCGTTTTCAACGGGATGGAGCCATAAATGGTCGTCATCAGAATGGCGCGCGGCGGCGCGAAGAACCGCCCCTTCTACAACGTGGTGGTCGCCGACTCGCGCATGCCGCGCGACGGGCGCTTCATCGAGCGCATCGGCTTCTACAACCCCAAGGCCTCCGGCGGCGAACCGTCCTTCCGGATCGCGCTCGACCGCGTCGCCCACTGGGTCGCCCAGGGCGCGCAGCCCTCGGACGCGGTGAGGAAGCTCATCAAGCGTGGCAAGGCCCAAGTCGCCGCCCAGCCCGAAACCCCCGCCGCGTAGTCCCGAGGGCGTTCCCTTCGAGGGGGACGAGGCGGGGCTGGTGGTGATGGGGCGCATCCTCGGCCCCTTCGGCATCCGGGGCTGGATCAAGCTCAGGACCTTCACCGAATCCCCCGACGGCCTCGCCGGACACCCCCGGTGGTGGCTGCGCACGAGGCAGGGGTGGCGTTCCGCGGCGCTGGAGGACTTCAAGGTCCGCCCGGCCGCGGTGAGCGCGAAGCTCGCCGGCGTCGAGGATCGCGACGCCGCCGGGGCGCTGGGGGGCGTGGAGATCGCGGTCACCCGGGAAGACCTCGGGGAGGCGGCGCAGGGCGAGCACTACTGGGTGGACCTGGTGGGGCTCGAGGTGGCGAACCTGCAGGGCGAGTCGCTCGGGCGGGTCGAGGAGTTGCTGAGGGCCGGCGGGTCGGACGTGCTGGTCGTGAAGGGCGGGCGGGAGAGGCTCATTCCCTTCGTCGAGAATTTCGTGAAGTCGGTCGACCGCGGCGCGGGACGCATCACGGTGGACTGGGAAGCGGGGTACGACGCGTGACGATGCGCTTCGACGTGGTCACGATCTTCCCCGGGATGTTCGAGGCGGTGACCCGCCACGGCATCACGCGGCGCGCGCTGGAGGAAGGGGGCTTCGACTTCCGCGCGTGGAACCCGCGCGATTTCGTGGACGACCCGCACCGCACCGTGGACGACCGGCCCTACGGCGGCGGCCCGGGGATGGTGATGCTGGCCGGCCCGCTGGAGCGGGCGATCGACGCCGCGGTGGCCAGGCAATCGGCCGCCGGGGTGGAAAGGCCGCAGGTGGTGCTGCTCTCGCCGCAGGGCGAGCGCCTCTCGGATTCGCTCGCGAGGCAGCTCGCGCAGTCGCAGGGCCTGGTGCTCGTCGCCGGGCGCTACGAGGGAGTGGACGAGCGCCTCATCCGGCGCCGGGTCGACCGGGAGATCTCGATCGGCGACTACGTGACCTCCGGCGGGGAACTGCCGGCGATGGTGCTGATGGACGCCATCGTGAGGCTCCTGCCGGGAAGCCTCAACGATGCCGGGAGCGCGTCGCAGGACTCGTTCTCGGACGGATTGCTGGACTGGCCGCACTACACGCGGCCGGACGAGTGGCAGGGAGAGCGGGTGCCCGAGGTCCTGGTGTCGGGCGACCACGCGGCGATCGCGCGGTGGCGCCGCAAGCAGGCCCTCGCGCGGACGTGGGCGCGGCGGCCGGACCTCCTGGAGGCCCGGGCGCTCTCGAAGGAAGACGCGGAGCTCCTCGCGGAGATCCGCCGGGAACAGCAGGCGCGGCAACAGCAGTAGAAAACAAACCGCACGCACCAGCCCGAGGGCTGCTCTGCGTGGAAGGCCCCCAGGGCCGGACATCGAAAGGAACAGAGCATGGATCTCATCCGGAAACTCGAGCAGGAAGAAATCGCCCGACTCGGGCGCAAGATCCCCGACTTCGCCCCCGGCGACACGGTGATCGTCAAGGTGACGGTGGTCGAGGGCGACAAGAAGCGCGAGCAGGCCTACGAGGGCGTGGTGATCGCCCGCCGCAACAAGGGCCTGAACTCCTCGTTCATCGTGAGGAAGATCTCCAGCGGCGAGGGCGTGGAGCGCACCTTCCAGACCTACTCGCCCGCCGTGGCCTCGATCGAGGTCAAGCGGAAGGGCGCCGTGCGCCGCGCCAAGCTCTACTACCAGCGCGGCCGCTCCGGCAAGAGCGCGCGCATCCGCGAGAAGCTGCGGAAGGTCACCGACCGCGAGGTCCTGCCGCCGGACGAGCCGCAGGCGCAGGGCTAGCAAGGCGTTCGCGCCGTTTCCCGGAAAGGGCCGCCTCGCGCGGCCCTTTTCGCGCCAGGATTCCCGCGCGGCCGCCGCGCGGCGCGCTCAGGCGATCGCCGCGACCCACAGCGGGATCGTCGCCATGGAAATGACGGTGCCCGCGGTGATCTGCGCGGCGACCGAGGGGCCGTCGCCACCCATGCGCACCGCGAGGATGTAGGCGCTGGAGGCGGTGGGCAGCGCGGCCCACAGCACGAGCACGCCGGCTTCCACGCCGCCGAGCCCCAGCGCGGCCACGCAGCCCCACGCGGCGAGCGGCATCGCCGCGAGCTTCACGCCGAGCCACCACGCGTGCGCGCCGGCGCCCGCCTCGCCGCGCTCGATGCGAAGGGCCGCGCCGACGGCGAGGAGCCCCGCGGGCAGCGCCGTCTGGCCGAGGAGGCCGAGCGTCTGGTCGAGGAAGCCCGGCATCCCGAGCCCGGCGAGGTTCCAGGCGAAGCCGGCGAGCGTCGAGACGACGAGGGGATTGCGCGCGAGCTCGAGCCAGAGGTTCGTCTTCGCGTGCGCGGCGAGCATCCCCACGGCGCCCAGGTTCGCGAGCGGGATCATCGCGCCCATGAGCAGCGCCGCGGTGGCCACGCCGGGGGCGCCGAAGACGCTGCCGGCGACCGCGAGGCCGATGTAGGTGTTGAAGCGGAAGGCGCACTGGAAGCAGGAGGCCGCCACGCGGGCGTCGATGCGGAAGAGCGGGCGCGCGAGCGCCGCCGCCGCCATGCCCAGCAGCATCACCGCCCAGCCGCTCGCCACCACCTGCCCGATGCCCGCGAGGTCGAGGGTGGAAAGGGCGAGCGAGCGCAGCAGCAGCGCGGGAAAGAGCACGAAGTAGACGAGCTTCTCGAGCCCCTCCCAGAAGCCGCGGCCGTAGTCGAAGGCGCGCGCGAGGACGAGCCCCACGAGGATCAGCGCGAAGTTGGGCAGGATGAGGAGCGCGGTCTGCACGGCCCTAGATCGCCTCGCCCTTGCCGAAGGTGTTGTGGTAGGCGTGGGCCGCGGTGTCCACGAGCGACACGCGCAGTTCCACGGGGCGGTCGCGGAAGGTGAGCGCGACGCGCCGGATCTCGAGGAGCGGCGCGCCCGGCGCGACCGCGAGGAGCGAGGCGACCGGGCCCGCGGCGAGCGTGGCGCGCAGCCGCTCGTCGGTGCGCAGCACGTTGATCCCGTAGCGGCTCTGGTAGAGGTGGTAGATCGTGTTGTCGCGCGCGGCGAAGGCGCGCTCCGTGAGCCCGGGGAAGAGCGCCGCGGGGAGCGTGATGTCGTCGACGATCACGGGGCGCGCGTCGAGCGAGAGGACGTTGCGGATGCGGATCACGCGCTCGTCGGGCGCGATGGCGAGCGCGAGCGCCTCGGCCGCGTCCGCGCGCGCCCTCGCGAAGGACACGGTGCGCACCTGCGGGTAGGCGCGCGAGCCGTCGGCGCCCACGATGTGGAAGAAGTGGAACATGAGGCGGCGGCCGTCGTGGGAGGCGACGAAGGTGCCCTTGCCCTGGCGGCGCACGAGCGCGCCCTGGGCCACGAGGCTGTCCACGGCCTTGCGCAGGGTGCCGATCGCCACGCCGAAGTGGCCCGCGAGGAGCGCCTCCGAGGGGATCGCCTCGCCCGCCTTCCAGCGCCCGGCGGCGATGCCCTCGGTGAGGTGGGCGCGCACCTCCTCGTAGAGGGGACGGCCGGGGGCGAGGGCGGGCGCGGGGGCGCGGCGGGCGGTGGCGGGCATGGCGGGAGCATAACATACAACTCATATAGTTGACTCGTCCCGCGCCCCGGCGCTAGCATCGCCCTTTCGCCAGAGGAGAC
Source organism: uncultured Pseudomonadota bacterium (assembly GCA_937898635.1). Lineage (GTDB taxonomy): Bacteria > Pseudomonadota > Gammaproteobacteria > Burkholderiales > Usitatibacteraceae > FEB-7. The sequence goes on from CALEJW010000266.1 coordinate 27,140, forward strand.
CGAGATGATCCATTTCGTGGTGCACGACGAGGGCGATTCCGTCGGCGTGGTGGTGGTCGAGGGCGTGAAGGCCGGGGACACCCTCACCGGCTGGATCATGGACCAGGACCGGGAGATCACCTTCAAGTCCGCGAGCGACATTCCCATCGGCCACAAGCTCGCCATCAAGGCGCTCGCCAGGGACGCGACCGTGATCAAGTACGGCACCGACATCGGGCGCGTGGTCGCGCCGATCGGCGTCGGCGAGCACGCGCACGTCCACAACATCAAGACGAAACGCTGGTAAGGACACGACCATGGACCTGAAGAAGGCGAGTTTCTGGGGATACAAGCGGGAGAACGGCCGCATCGGCGTGAGGAACCACGTCGTCGTGCTTCCCGTGGACGACCTCTCGAACGCCGCGTCGCTCGCGGTGGAGAACAACGTGAAGGGCGTGCTCGCGCTGCCGCACCCCTACGGGCGCCTGCAGTTCGGCGCGGACCTGGACCTGCACTTCCGCACCCTCATCGGCACGGGCTCGAACCCGAACGTGGCCGCGGTGGTGGTGATCTGCATCGAGGAGCAGTGGGCGAAGAAGGTGGCCGACGGCATCGCCGCCACCGGCAAGCCCGTGGCCTGGTTCGGCATCGAGCAGCACGGCGACCACGACACGATCATGCGCGCCTCGAAGAAGGCCAAGGAGTTCGTGCAGTGGGCGAGCGAGCTGCGCCGCGAGGAGCGCCCGCTGAAGGACCTCTGGGTCTCGACCAAGTGCGGGGAATCGGACACCACCTCCGGCTGCGGGGCGAACCCCACGGTGGGCAACGCCTTCGACAAGCTCTACCCCCACGGCACGACGCTCGTCTTCGGCGAGACGACGGAGCTCACGGGCGGCGAGCACCTCGTGGCGGCGCGCTGCCGCACCGACGAGGTGAGGAAGAAGTTCCAGTTCATGTTCGACCGCTACCAGGCGGTGATCGAGGCGCACAAGACGAGCGACCTCTCCGACTCGCAGCCCACCAAGGGCAACATCGAGGGCGGCCTCACGACGATCGAGGAAAAGGCGCTCGGCAACATCCAGAAGATCGGGCGCCAGTGCATGATCGACGGCGTGCTCGACAAGGCCGAGGAGCCCACGGGCCCGGGCCTGTGGTTCATGGATTCCTCCTCGGCGGCGGCGGAGATGGTGACGCTCTGCGCGGCGGCGGGCTTCACGGTGCACTTCTTCCCCACGGGGCAGGGCAACGTGATCGGCAACCCGATCCTGCCGGTCATCAAGCTCTGCGCGAACCCGCGCACCGTGCGCACCATGAGCGAGCACATCGACGTGGATGTCTCGGGGCTGCTGCGCAAGGAGATGAGCCCTGACCAGGCGGGGGACGCGCTCCTCGAGTGCATGTTCCGCACCGCCAACGGCCGGCTCACCGCGGCCGAGGCCCTCGGCCACCGCGAGTTCGTCCTCACGCGCCTCTACGAGAGCGCCTAGCCCGCCTTGCCGCGACCCCGGGTCGGGGCGCCTTTCCGGTTCGATGCCGGAAAGTCGCCCTCACCCGGCCGCGGTTTTCGCGGACAATGGCGGCAACGCCCGGCACAGGGCGCCCCCGGAGGATGCGATGACCCAGTCCGCTGCGCCCGACGACGACCTGCTGCCCGACGACGGGCTCACCGAGGACCTTCGCCACAAGGTCGAGGAGTTCATCGAGGACGAGGAAGGCCACTTCAACCGCTACAAGGGCTGGCTCGCCGCCTTCCTCACCGCGGTGGCGGTGGGCACCTCCGCGTTCCACCTCTACGCGGCCTACGGCATCGTGCGCACGGATCTCCTGCGCGGGATCCACGTGGGGCTCGTGCTCTTCCTCTCCTTCATGATGTTCCCGGTCGCGAGGCGCTTCCGCCACCGGCTGATGTGGTTCGACGTGCTGCTGGCGCTCCTCGCGGTCGCCGTGATCGCCTGGATGATCAACGGCGGCGACGCCTTCACCGACCGCAACACCGCGCCCAACAACTGGGACATCTTCTTCGGCGTGGCGCTGATCCTGCTGGTGATCGAGGCCACGCGGCGCACCTCGGGCTGGATCATGCCCATCGTGATCGCGTTCTTCCTCGCCTACGCGTTCTCGGGGCCGTGGCTGCCGGCGCCCTGGACGCACCGCGGCTACGACCTCGGGCGCCTGGTGGGCCACATGTACATGACGCTCGAGGGCATCTTCGGCACGGCGGTGGACGTCTCCGCGACCCTCATCATCCTCTTCACGATCTACGGCGCGTTCCTGCAGTACTCGGGGGCGGGGAAGTTCTTCCTCGACTTCTCCTTCTCGCTCATGGGCGGCAAGAGCTCGAGCGCGGGGCGCGCGGTGGTGATGTCGTCCTTCCTGCTGGGCGGGCCCTCGGGCTCCGGCGTGGCGACGACGGTGACGATCGGCTCGGTCGCCTACCCGATGCTCGCGAAGAGCGGCTACGAGCCCGCGGCGGCCGGGGGCCTCCTCGCGGCCGGCGGCCTGGGGGCGATCCTCTCGCCGCCGGTGCTGGGCGCGGCCGCCTTCCTCATCGCGGAGTTCCTGAAGATCTCCTACCTCGAAGTGATCAAGATGGCGGTGATCCCGACCATCCTCTACTACTTCTGCCTCTTCTTCATGGTGGAGCTCGACGCGCGCAAGTACGGCATGAGCCAGGGCGTCTTCGAGGCGGTGGAGAGCGCCTGGACGCTCGCGAAGCGCTACTGGTACCACTTCCTGTCGCTCGCCTCGATCGTCGTCTTCATGCTGATGGGCTTTTCCCCCACGCTCGCGGTCTTCTGGGCCACGGTGACCGCGTTTCTCGTGAGCTTCCTGCGCCGGGAGTCGGCGATGCGGCCCCGGCGCCTGGTGAAGGCGATGGAGACGGGGACGACGGGAGTCCTCAACGTCGCGGCCACCTGCGCCTCGGCGGGCATCATCGTGGGCGTGGTGACGCTCACGGGCCTGGGACTCAAGTTCTCCTCCATCGTGATCGAGTACGCCGGCGGGAGCCTCCCGCTCACGGCGCTCTACACCGCGCTCATCGTCTGGATCGTCGGCCTCGCGGTGCCGGTGACGGCCTCCTACATCATCTGCGCGGTGATCGCCGCGCCCGCGCTCATCACGCTCGGCGTGCCCGACTACGCGGCGCACATGTTCATCTTCTACTACGCGCTCCTGTCGGAAGTCTCGCCGCCCACCGCGCTCTCCTGCTTCGCCGCCGCCGCCATCACCGGCGCGGACCCGTACCGGACGACGCTGCAGGCGTGGAAGTACACGATGCCCGCCTTCGTGGTGCCGTTCTTCTTCGTGCTCGACCCGCTGGGCGTCGGCGTGCTGCTCAAGCTCCCGGAGGGGGCGAGCTGGCTCGACGTGGGCTGGGTCGTGTTCCTCGTCTTCGTGGCGATCGCCTCGCTCGCCGCGGGGCTCCAGGGGTGGCTCATCAAGAAGACCAACCTCCTCGAGCGCGTTTTCCTCGTCGCCGCGGGCGTGCTGGTGATCGTTCCCGCAAGCGTCGGCGACTTCGACGCCTTCGGCGTCGGCCTCTTCGCCCTCACCTTCGTCATCCAGATGCTGCGCAGATCCCCCGTGGCCGCCACCCCATGACCGACAGGTTCCCGCCCGCGACGCTCGCGGACCTCACGCGCCGCGCGCTCGAGCGCTCCGGCGCGACCCCCGCGATGGCCGCCGCCACCGCCGCGGCGCTCGTGGCCGCGGAGCTGGACGGCATCCCCTCCCACGGCGCCTCGCGCATCCCGCAGTATTGCGGCCACGTGAAGAACGGCCGCGCGAGCGGCGGCGCGGTGCCGAGGGTGGTGCGGGAGCGCGGCGGGGCCTGCCTCGTGGACGCCGGGGGCGGCCTCGCCTTCGAGGCCTGCGCGCTTGCCGTGCGCGAGGCGATCGCGCGCGCGAAGACCCACGGCGTGGCGTTCGCCTCGGTGGCGAACAGCAACCACTTCGGGGTCGCCGCCTTCCACGCCGAGCCCATCGCCGAGGCCGGGCTCGTCGGCCTCGCCTTCGGGAACTCGCCCGCGGCCATGCCCATGTGGGGCGGCAAGCGCGCCCTCTTCGGCACCAATCCCATCGCGGCGGCCTTCCCGCGACGCGAAGCGCCGCCGATGGTGATCGACTTGAGCCTCTCGGAAGTCGCGCGCGGCAAGCTGATGGTCGCCGCGCGGGAGGGCAAGCCCATCCCCCTCGGCTGGGCACTCGACAAGGAGGGCAACCCGACCACGGATCCCAGGGCCGGCCTCGAGGGGATGATGGTTCCCGCGGGCGGCGCGAAGGGCGCGATGCTCGCGCTCACGGTGGAGCTCCTCGCCTGCGCCCTGTCCGGTTCCGCTTTCGGCTTCGAGTCCGACAGCTTCTTCACCGACGCCGGCAGGCCCACGCGCATCGGCCAGGCCTTCCTCGCGATCGACCCCGGGGCGCTCGCCGGCCGCGAGGTCTTCCTCGAGCGCGTCGAGACGCTCGTCGCGGCGATGCTCGCCGACGAGGGCGTGCGGCTGCCGGGCGACCGCCGGCGCGCCAACCGGGAGCGCATCGCGCGCGAGGGCATCGCGATCGCGCCGGACCTCGCGGCGAAGATCCGCGCGCTCGCGGGGGAAGGCTAGCGTTGGCGCCGTTCCAGGCCTGCGTGGTGACGCCCTTCGGCACCGTGGGCGTCTCGGCGACGGACACGCACGTCACCGGCATCCGCTACCTCTCGCCCGGCGTGCCCGCGCTCGCGCCGAAGCGCAATACCGTCGCCTACCTCGCCTGCGTGCAGCTGCAGTCCTACCTCGACAACCCGGCGTTCGCCTTCGACCTGCCGCTCAGGCTCACGGGCACCCGCCACCAGATCTCCGTCTGGGAGGCGATGCGCGCGATTCCCGCGGGCGAGACGCGCACCTACGGCGAGCTCGCGAGCGCGATCGGCTCCTCGGCGCGCGCGGTCGGGGGCGCCTGCGGCGCGAACCCGGTCCCGATCGTGGTGCCCTGCCACCGCGTCGTGGGGGCGGGCGGCGCCCTGGGCGGCTTCATGGGGGTGCGCGAGGAGGGGTTCGAGCTCTCCATCAAGCGGTGGCTCCTGGCCCATGAAGGCGCCCGCCGAGGCTGACCTGAGGCTGATCGAGCGCTTCTGCGACGGGCTCTGGCTCGCCGACGGGCTCTCGCGCAACACGCTCGAGAGCTACCGGCGCGACGTGACGCAATTCGCCGCCTGGCTCGCCGCCGAAGCGGGGACCGGTCTCCTCGCCGCGGAGCCCGCGCACCTGCACCGCCACCTCGCGTGGCGCGTGCGCGAGGGCAAGGCGAGCCCGCGCACCACCGGCCGGCTGGTCTCGGTCCTCAAGCGCTTCTACCGCTTCGCGCTGCAGGAGGGACTGCGCCGCGACGATCCCGCCGGCGACATCGAGGCGCCACGCCTGCCGCGATCGCTCCCGAAGTCGCTCTCGGAGGCGGAGGTGGAGGCGCTCCTCGCCGCGCCGGACACGCAGGCCGACCTGGGCCTGCGCGACCGCGCGATGCTCGAGACGCTCTACGCGAGCGGGCTCCGGGTGTCGGAGCTGGTGGGCCTCAAGGTGCAGCAGGTGAGCCTCGACATGGGTGTCGTGCGCGTCCTCGGCAAGGGCGCGAAGGAGCGTCTCGCCCCGCTCGGCGAGGAGGCGCTCGACTGGATCCAGCGCTACGCGAAGCTCGCCCGGCCGGCGATCCTCGGGGCGGGGAAGAGCGACGCGCTCTTCGTCACCGGCCGCGGCGGGCCCATGACGCGCCAGGCGTTCTGGGGGCTGGTGAAGCGCTACGCCGCGCGCGCGGGCATCCGGACCGCGATTTCCCCGCACACGCTGCGCCACGCCTTCGCGACCCACCTCATCAACCACGGCGCCGACCTGCGCGTGGTGCAGCTGCTGCTCGGCCACGCGGACATCTCCACGACCCAGATCTACACGCACGTGGCGCGGGAGCGGTTGAAGCGCATCCACGAGAAGCACCACCCGCGCGGATGAACGAGCTCGCCGGGTTGCCCACCGTCTTCTGGATCGTGGCCCCCCTCACGATCCTCTTCGCCTACACGGTGTTCGGCATGTCCGGCTTCGGCTCGACCATCATCTCGATCCCGATCCTCGCCAACTGGCTGCCGCTCACCTACCTCGTGCCGCTGATGGCCCTGGCCGACCTCGCCGCCGCCCTCGCGGTGGGCGGCTCGAACCGCCGCCACGTGAGCACCGCGGAACTCAAGCGCCTGCTGCCCTTCATGGTCCTGGGCATCGTCCTCGGCGTGACGGTGCTGGTGAGCGTGCCGCAGCAGCCCCTCAAGGTGGCGGCGGCGGTGTTCGCGATGGCGGTGGGCCTGCACTCGATCCTCGATCCCGCGCCCAAGGGCACGATCTCCCCCTGGTGGTGCATCCCCGCCGGCACCGTGGCCGGCGCGCTCGCCGCCATCTTCGGCGCCGGCGGCCCGGTCAACGCGGCCTACCTCGCGGGCCGGCTGCGCGACAAGAGCGAGATCCGTTCCACGGTCTCCGTCATCATCTCGGTGTCCGCGACGATCCGCAGCACCTCCTACGCGCTCGCGGGGCTCGTCCTCAAGTCCGGGATCCTCGCGGGCCTGGCGCTCGCCGCGCCTTTCGCCTGGGCCGGCCTCGCGCTCGGCTCGCGCATCCACACCGGCCTCACCCAGACGCAGATGCGCCGCGCCATCGGCGGCGTGCTCATGGCGAGCGGCGTCGTCCTCCTCGCCCGCACGCTGCTCGCCTGA
>CALEJW010000267.1 GCA_937898635.1 uncultured Pseudomonadota bacterium
CTCGCCATCCCGTCGGTGGCGATCGGCTGGCTCGCGATCGGGCCCATGCTCCACGGCGGCTGGTTCGGGCAGGCGATCGCGCCCTCGGAGACGATGCGCGAGATGGCGAAGCACTTCCACGGCGCGGGCGCCATGGTCCTGCACGCGTTCTCGACCGCGCCCTTCTGGCTCGCCCTGGGCGGCGCGGCGCTCGCCGGCTACCTCTACCTCCTGCGCCCGGACCTGCCCGCCGTGATCAAGGCGAAGTCCGGCGTCCTCGCCACCATCCTCGAGCGCAAGTACGGCTTCGACGACTTCAACGACTGGTTCTTCGCCGGCGGCGCGCGGGCGCTGGGCGGCGGGCTGTGGAAATGGGGGGACCGCACCGTCATCGACGGGCTGATGGTGAACGGCACCGCGAGGCTCATCGGCTGGTTCGCGGGCGTCGCCCGGCGTGTCCAGACGGGTTACGTCTACCACTACGCGTTCACGATGATCATCGGCGTGTTCGCCCTCCTCACGATCTGGTACTCGAGGTTCTAGAAGAAGAACATGCCGCAGGGCCTGCCGATCCTTTCCCTCGTCACCTGGCTGCCGATCGCCTTCGGCGTGGCCGTGCTCGCGCTCGCCTCCGACCGCAACCCGGCGCCCGCGCGCTGGACGGCGCTCGCGGGCTCCGTCCTGGGTTTCCTCGCGGGCATCCCCCTGTGGACGGGCTTCAGCACCGCCGCGGGCGGGGCCATGCAGTTCGAGGAGCTCCACCCCTGGATCCCCTTCTTCAACGTGAACTACCACCTCGGGGTGGACGGCATCTCCATGCCGCTCATCCTCCTGAACAGCTTCATGACCGTGCTGGTGGTCGTCGCCCACTGGGAGGTGGTCACGGACCGCGTGGGGCAGTACCTCGCCGCCTTCCTCGTGATGTCGGGGCTCATCAACGGCACCTTCGCGGCGCTGGACGCGATCGTCTTCTACGTCTTCTTCGAGGCGATGCTCATCCCGATGTTCCTCATCATCGGGGTGTGGGGCGGGCCCAACCGGGTGTACGCGGCGGTGAAGTTCTTCCTCTACACCCTGCTCGGCTCGCTCCTCATGCTCGCGGCCTTCGTGTACCTCTACGGGCAGACCAACGGCAGCTTCGAGATCCTGGACTTCCACCGGCTGCCGCTCTCGATGACGGCGCAGGTGCTCGTCTTCCTCGCGATGTTCATGTCCTTCGCGGTGAAGGTGCCGATGTGGCCGGTGCACACCTGGCTTCCGGACGCGCACGTGGAGGCCCCGACCGGGGGCTCCGTGATCCTCGCGGCGATCACGCTCAAGATCGGCGCCTACGGGTTCCTGCGCTTCAACCTGCCCATCGCCCCCGACGCCTCGCACGCGCTCTCGGGCTTCATGATCGCGATCTCGCTCGTCGCCGTGGTCTACATCGGCCTGGTGGCGCTCGCCCAGTCGGACATGAAGAAGCTCATCGCCTACTCCTCGATCTCGCACATGGGGTTCGTGACGCTCGGCTTCTTCCTCTTCAACGCCGAGGGCGTGCTGGGCGGGCTCGTGCAGATGGTCTCCCACGGCTTCGTCTCGGCGGCCATGTTCCTCTGCGTGGGCGTGCTCTACGACCGGATGCACTCGCGCAACATCGCCGACTACGGCGGGGTCGCCAACACCATGCCCGTCTTCGCCGCGTTCTTCGTGCTCTTCGCCATGGCCAACGCGGGGCTGCCCGCCACCAGCGGCTTCGTGGGCGAGTTCCTGGTGATCATGGCGGCCGTCAAGGTGAACTTCTGGTTCGCCTTCCTCGCCGCCACGACGCTCGTCTTCGGCGCCGCCTACACGCTGTGGATGGTCAAGCGCGTCGTGTACGGCGAGGAGGGCAACGCGCGCGTGGCCGCGCTTCGCGACGTGAACGCCCGCGAGCTCGTCTTCCTCGTCCTCCTCGCGGCCTGCGTGCTCGCGCTGGGGATCTGGCCGCGGCCGCTCGCGGACGTGATGAACCCCACGATCCTCGAGCTCCTCGGGCACGTGGCGACGACGAAGCTATGAACACCGCCACCTTCTCGCTCGCCATGCTCGCGCCCGCGTTCCCCGAGATCGCGCTCCTCGCGCTCGCCTGCGTGCTGCTCCTGGCCGACCTCTTCGTCTCCGGGCGCGACCGGCACGCCGTCTTCTGGCTCGCCATCGCCTCCCTCCTCGCCTGCGCGACGCTCGCCGGGGCCATCACGGGCAACGCCTCCGCGGTCACCTTCCACGGCATGTTCGTCGCCGACCCGATGTCGCAGGTGCTCAAGGTGGCCGCCCTCCTCGCGGCGGCGGTGACGCTCGTGTACGGGCGCACGTGGCTCGAGCGGCACGGGATGCTCTCCGGGGAGTTCCTCTCGCTCTCGCTCTTCGCCTCGCTCGGGATGATGGTGATGATCTCGGCGCACCACTTCCTCACCCTCTACCTGGGCCTCGAGCTCCTCGCGCTCTGCCTCTACGCGATGGTCGCCCTCGAGCGCGACTCGGTGCGGGCGACGGAGGCCGCGATGAAGTACTTCGTGCTGGGCGCGCTCGCCTCGGGGATGCTCCTGTACGGCATGTCGATGCTCTACGGCGCCACGGGCTCGCTCGACATCGCGCGCGTGGCCGCCTCCCTCGGCGGCGCGGGCTCGAGCGCCTCGCTCGCCGCCTTCGGGCTGGTCTTCGTCGTGGCGGGCATCGCCTTCAAGCTGGGCGCCGTCCCCTTCCACATGTGGATCCCCGACGTCTACCAGGGCGCGGCGACCCCCACCACGCTCTTCATCGGCGCCGCGCCCAAGATCGCCGCCTTCGCCTTCGTGATGCGGCTCCTCGCGCAGGCGCTCGGCGGCCTGGGCGCCGACTGGCAGCAGATGCTCGCGATCCTCGCGGTGGCCTCCATCGGCCTGGGCAACGTCGTCGCGATCGCGCAGACGAACCTGAAGCGCATGCTCGCCTACTCGGCCATCTCGCACATGGGCTTCCTGCTGCTGGGCATCCTCGCCGGCACCGACAACGGCTACGCCTCGGCGATGTTCTACGTGCTCACCTACGTGCTCATGACGCTCGCGGCCTTCGGCATGATCCTGCTCCTCGCGCGCGCGGGCTTCGAGGCCGAGGAGCTCGAGGACTTCCGGGGCCTGAACCGCCGCTCGCGCTGGTTCGCCTTCGTGATGCTCGTGGTCGCCTTCTCGCTCGCGGGCATCCCGCCGGCGGTGGGCTTCCTCGCGAAGCTCGCGGTGCTCCAGGCGGCCTTCGAGGCGGGCTACGGGTGGCTCGTGGTCTACGCCGTGGTGATGAGCGTCGTGGGCGCCTTCTACTACCTGCGCCTGGTGAAGCTCATGTACATGGACGAGCCGGCCGGCGAGCTCGCGATCGGCGGCCGCGCGGACATGCGCCTGCTCCTGTCGGTGAACGCGGTGGCGGTCCTCGCGCTCGGCATCGTGCCCGGTCCCCTCATGGACCTGTGCGCGCGCGCCGTGACGGCGAGCCTGTAGGCCGCGGCGCGCCGTGAAGAGGCCTCCCGAGCCCGGCGACGACTTCACCGAGTCGACACTCTCCACGCGGCTCGCCTACGACGGGGGGTTCCTGCGCCTTCGCCGCGACGAGGTGCGCCTGCCCGGCGGCGGCGCCGCCTGGCGCGAGTACGTCGAGCACCCGGGCGCGGTGATGATGATGGCCTTCCCCGACGAGGACACCGTGCTCCTCGAGCGCCAGTACCGCTACCCCCTGCACCGGCACTTCATCGAGCTTCCCGCGGGGAAGATGGAGAAGGGCGAGCAGCCCCTCGCCACCGCCCGCCGCGAGCTCGTCGAGGAGTGCGGCTACGAGGCCGCCGACTGGTGGCTGATCACCCGCTTCCATCCCTCCATCGGCTATTCCGACGAGGTGATCGAGCTCTACGGGGCCCGGAACCTCACCCACGTGGGCGCGCGGCTGGACCCGGGCGAGCACCTCGAGGTCTTCCCGGCCCGCGTCGAGGACGCCCTGGCGTGGGCCCGCGAGGGCCTCGTCACGGACGCGAAGACCATCATGGGACTTTTGTGGTGGTCCCGTTTCGGCCGGGGAGAGTTAAAGTAGGGGTATCCGGGCGCAGTCCGGAAGAAAGGGAAGAAGAAAAATGTCGGCCCAGTCGGCAGGTTCGGCGCAGTACGACCTCCTCGTCATCGGCGGCGGCATCAACGGCGCGGGCATCGCGCGCGATGCCGCGGGGCGGGGCCTCAAGGTGCTCCTGGTGGAGATGGCGGATCTCGCCTCGGCCACCAGCGGCTGGAGCTCCAAGCTCATCCACGGCGGCCTTCGCTACCTCGAGTACTACGAGTTCCGCCTGGTGCGCGAGGCGCTCGAGGAGCGCGAAGTGCTCCTCAACGCCGCGCCCCACATCGTGCGCCCCATGCGCTTCGTGCTCCCGCACGACAGCAGCATGCGCCCGGTGTGGATGATCCGCATCGGCCTCTGGCTCTACGACCACCTCGGCAAGCGGGTCTCGCTGCCGCCCTCCCAGGCGGTGCCCTTCCCGCACATCGAGTACAGCGCGGGCCTGAAGCCCGAGATCCGCTCGGGCATCGTCTATTCGGACTGCCGCGTGGACGACGCCCGGCTCACCGTCCTCACCGCCATGTCGGCGCGCGACAAGGGCGCGACGATCCTCACGCGCACGAAGTTCGTCGCCGGGCGCCGCGAGGGCGGCCTGTGGCAGGCCGACCTCGAGGACACGCGAAACGGCGCGAAGCGCACCGTCACCGCCACGGCCCTCGTGAACGCGGCCGGGCCCTGGGTGTCGGGCGTGCTCTCGGGACTGCCGCACAAGCCCACGGGCGCGAAGGTGCGGCTCGTGAAGGGCAGCCACATCGTGGTGCCCAAGGTGCACTCGCTCGGCCACGCCTGCCTGCTGCAGAACACCGACAAGCGCGTGGTCTTCGTGATCCCCTTCGAGGGCCGCTACAGCCTCATCGGCACCACCGACGTGCCGGTGGAGACGCCCGAGGAGGCCGTGGACATCACGGCCGAGGAGACCGACTACCTGGTCGAGGCCGCCAACCGCTTCCTCGCCAAGCCGCTGTCGAAGGCGGACGTGGTCTGGACCTTCGCGGGCGTGCGCCCGCTCTACGACGACGGCCACACCGATCCCGCCTCGATCACCCGCGACTACGTGCTCGAGCTGGACGACGACGAGGGGCGCGCGCCCGTGCTCTCCCTCTTCGGGGGCAAGATCACCACCTACCGCTGCCTCGCGGAGACGGCGCTCGAGCGCCTGGCGCGCTACCTGCCGTCCATGGGGCCGCGCTGGACGCGCGAGGCGCACCTCCCGGGCGGCAACATGGCGAACTTCAACGCCTTCCGCGACGAGATGTTCGACCGCTACAAGGGCTTCCCGCGCGACCTCCTCGACGGCGTCGTGCGCCGGCACGGCAACCGCACCACCACGATCCTCGGCGACGCGCAGGAGGTGGGCGAGCTCGGCACGAACTTCGGCGCCGGCCTCACCCAGCGCGAGGTCGACCGCCTGGTGGCCGACGAGTGGGCCGAGACCGCCGACGACATCCTCTGGCGGCGCACCAAGTGCGGCCTGCACATGAGCGACGCCCAGCGCGGCGCCGTCGCGGCCTACCTCGCGGGCCGGAAGCCATAGCGGGGGAGCGGGAAGCTCGCCGCCGGCGATCCACGGCGATCACGGGGAGATGGCACCGTCGCTCGCCATCGGCACCCCGGTGAACGAAGTGGGAACGCGGGGTCAGGGGGGACGGGGCTTTTTTTTCGCTCTTGTCCAGCTCAAACCGCCCCGGGCATCGCAGGCCCCGCCTATGTCGAAGTGCCACCGGAGCCGGCGCCCGCGGCATTTTCACCTGGACAAGAGCGACAAAAAAAGACCCGTCCCCCCTGACCCCAAATCCCCGGCGCTGCGCCAGCGCCCCGCCCTGACCTGCAGCTCCCACCCGCCCCCATGCCGCCCATGAAACCCCTCGCCGAATTCCCGCCGGAGGAACTGCGCGCGCTGCGCGGCGTGCTCGCCGACATCGACGACACGCTCACCACGCACGGCCGCCTGCACGCCGTGGCCTATGGGGCGCTCGAGGCCCTGCGCGAGGCCGGGCTCCTGGTGATCCCCGTCACGGGCCGTCCCGCGGGGTGGTGCGACCACATCGCGCGCATGTGGCCGGTGGACGCCGTGGTGGGCGAGAACGGCGCCTTCTGGTTCCGCCACGACGCGGCCGCGGGCCGGCTCGTGAAGCGCTACGTGATCGGGGATGCGGAGCGCCGCCGCCGCGCCGAGCACCTGGAGGCGATCGCCGCACGCGTGCTCGCCGAGGTGCCCGGCGCCGCGATCGCTTCCGACCAGCCCTACCGCGAGGCCGACCTCGCCATCGACTTCCGCGAGGACGTGCCGCCGCTCGGACGCGAGGCGGTCGCCCGCATCGTGGCGGTGATGGAATCCGAGGGGCTCACGGCCAAGGTGAGCTCGATCCACGTGAACGGCTGGTTCGGCGGCTACGACAAGCTCTCCACCACGCGGCGCATGCTCGCCGAGGACTTCGGCGTGGACGCCGGGGCCGAGCGCGAGCGCTTCGTGTTCGCGGGCGATTCCCCCAACGACCAGCCGATGTTCGCGTGGTTTCCCAACGCGGTGGGCGTGGCCAACGTGCGCGAGATGGCGGACCTCATGACGGCGCTGCCGCGCTACGTCACGCCTTCGGCGGGCTCCGCCGGGTTCGCGGAGCTCGCGAAGGCGATCCTCGAGGCGCGCGGGCGCCGGTAGGCCCCTCAGTCGCCCGCTTCGTCGGGGAGCTTGCCGATGGCGGCGAGGATCGCGAGGAGGTTGTCGCGGCGGAAGGGCTTCGCGAGCGTGCCGTCGAAGCCCTCGGCGAGCTTCGCCTTCGTGAAGGCGGGCGAGTGGTCGAGGCTGGTCGCGTAGAGCTTCGTCGCCCGGGCGTCGCGGGCGATGCGCGCGCGCAGCGCCGCCGCCGCGCCGGGCCCGTCGAGCCCCTTGAGCGTCGTGTCCGCGAACACGAGGTCGTAGACGTCCTGCTCCAGGCAGGCGAGGGCCTCCGCGAGGTCGGCGGCGACCACCAGGCTGGAATCGCGCTTGCGCAGGATGTGCGCGGCGAGCATGTGGCTGTCGCGGTGCGCGTCCACGAGCAGGATCGTGGCGCCGCGGCGCTGCTCGCGCAGCGAGTGCCGCGTGACCAGCGTGGGCGTCTCGTCGGCGTCCAGGGAGGCGCCGGTGACCGCGGCGAGGGCGTCGTTCAGCTGCTTGTCGGAGAGCGGGTAGCGCAGGTACGCGGCGATGCCGTTCTCGCGGCAGGCGATCGCGTCGCCGGGCTTGCCTTCGGTCGCGAGCATGACCACGAGCGTGGAGGCGAGGCGCGGGTGGTTCTTCACCCGGAACGCGAGGAGGAAACCGTCCTGCCCCGCCATGCGGTTCGACACCAGCATGAGCGGCACGGGGCTGCCTTCCTCGTCCAGGCGCTCGAGGAGCGCGATCGCCATCGCGGCGTTGTCGGCTTCCATCGGCGTCATGCGCCAGCCGCGCAGCAGGTTCGCGAGCTCGTGGCGCTGCGCGGAGTCCTGGCTCACGACCAGCACCGGCATGCTCACGAGCGTCACGTAGGTGGGCCGGCGCGGCACCGGCGCGGCGGGGCGCATCGGGAACTCGATGGTGAACGCGTAGAGCGGGTCGGCGGGCCGGGTGCTCACCGCGAGTCTCCCGCCCATCGCGGCGACCATGAAGCGCGCCACCGCCACGCCCATCCCGGCCTCCGCCGAGGAGCGCGCCGGGAATTTTTCCGCGCCGCCCGGCGCGGCGCTCACCGCGAAGGAGAGCTGGATGCCCGACTCCGTCGTGTACTCCGGCGAGATCGAGAGCGTCACGTCGGCGCCCGGCAGGACCGCGAAGGCGCTCTCGAGGAGGTTGCGCAGGAGGATCTGCAGGCGCTCGACGTCGCCCTCGAGGCGGTCGTGCACGTCCTGCTCCACCTTCACGCGCAGCTGGCAGCCGCTCTCCTCGGCGGCGTGCGCGACGCGCTTGACCAGCTCGGCGATGGCCGCGCGCAGCAGGAACTCCGAGCGCCGGAGCTCGATGCCGCCCTCGACCTTGGAGAAGTCCACGAGGTCGCCGATCGCGACGAGCGCCGTCTCCGTGGAGGCGCGGATGCGCAGGAAGTGCTCCACGAGCGCGGGGTCGAACTCCATCTGCTGCGCGCGGATGGAGATCGCCGAGAGCCCCTCGAGCGCGACCGAGAGCTCGCCGCCGATCTTCTCGATGAGCGCGATCTCGGAGGCGCCGCGGTCGGCCTCGGCGCCGCCGCCGGCCACGGCGTGCGACGACCAGAGGGCGCCGGCGGAGTCCTCGTCCACGAGGAGGGGCTGGCGCTCCAGCGTCAGGGACGGACCCTCGTCGGCCATGAGCGCGAGGCTGGCCGGCTCGCCCGGCGCGCGCCGCACGCGCTCGAGCCCGGCCGCATCGACGCGCTTCGAGCGCCCGATCACCTCGACGGCGGGCAGGCCCAGGAGCGACTGCGGGGCGCTCTCGAGGCCGAGCAGCCGGCAGAAGGCGTCGTTCACCAGCTCGACCTCGCCGGCGGCGTTCTCGATGAGGTTCGGGTTGGGCGAGGCCTCGACCAGGGCCATGAGCCGCGCCGTCGTGAGGTTCAGGGCGCTCTCGGTCTCGCGCTGGCCGCCGATGTCCTGAAGCACCGCGACGATGCCCGCGGGCTTGTCGCGCGCGTCGAGCGCCGGCTGCAGCGCGAGCTGCACCCAGGTGCCGCCGGCGGCCACGCGCACCTCGACGAGGGCCGAGGCGGTCTTGCCCTCGGCGATGCGCGTGATGTTCTGGTGCAGGCGCTTGTTGTCGTCGCGGTGGAAGAGGGAGGGCAGGGGCTGCCCGGCCACGCCGTGGGCCGGGTCGCCCGCGAGCTGCGCGAACGCGGGGTTCGCGAAGGCGATGATGCCCTTGGTGTCGGCGATCGCCACCGCGGTGCGCAGGGTCTCGACGACGCGCTTGAAGTCCTCGGTCGGCATGGCGGTTGCGCGGCGCCCGCGTCAGCGCGAGGGGCCGCCGCCCGGTGCGGCCTTGCGGATGACGCCCAGGAGGTGCCTCGTCGCCGGGTGCAGGGGCGCCGCCGGGTCCGGGAAGGCGGCGAGGATGCGCCCGGCGATCGCCTTGCCGAGCTCGACGCCGAACTGGTCGAAGGGATTGACGCCCCAGAGCACGCCCTGTGCATAGACCTTGTGCTCGTAGAGCGCCACGAGGGCGCCGAGCGCGCCCGGCTCCAGCGCGGGCAGCACGATGGTCGTCGTCGGCCGGTTGCCGGGGCAGTCGCGGTGCGGATCGCCCGCGGCGCTGCCCGTCATCAGCGCCTCGGCCTGCGCGAGCGCGTGGGCGAGGAGCACGGCGTGGGCGTCCTCGCGCGAGCCCATGGGGCGCGCGACGACGACGAAATCGCAGGACGCCTCCTGGGTGCCCTGGTGCAGCCACTGGTAGAACGAGTGCTGCCCCAGGGTGCCCGCCTCGCCGAAGAGGGCGGGGCAGGTCGCCGCCTCCACGGGGCTGCCGTCGGCGCGCACGCGCTTGCCGTTGGACTCCATCTCCAGCTGCTGCAGGTAGCCGGGCAGGCTCGCGAGGCGCTGCGCGTAGGGCAGCACGGCGTGGACGGGGATGCCGAGGAAGTCGCGGTTCCAGAGGCCGGCGAGCGCGAGCAGCAGCGGCGCGTTGCGCTCGAACGGGGCGGAGCGGAACTCGAGGTCCACGGCGTGCGCGCCGGCGAGGAAGCGCTCGAAGGCCGGCATGCCCACGGCGATCGCCGCGGGCAGGCCCACGCTCGACCAGACGGAGAAGCGCCCGCCGACGCCGTCGGCGAAGGGGAAGACGTTGCACTCGGGGATGCCGAAGCGCGCGGCCTCGCCGGCGTTGGCGGTGGCGGCCACGACGTGCTTCGCGACGGCCTCCTCGCCGAGCGCCGCCACGAGCCAGGCCCGGGCGGCGCGGGCGTTGGCCATCGTCTCCTGGGTCGTGAAGGTCTTCGAGCCCACCACGACGAGGGTCGCCGCGGGGTCCAGCCCGCGCAGCGCGTCGTCGAGGGCCGCGGGGTCCACGTTGGCGACGAAGCGCAGCCCGGGGCCGTCGGCCTGCCCGGCGAGGGCTTCCGCGACGAGGCGGGGACCGAGGTAGGAGCCGCCGATGCCCAGCGAGAGCACGTGGCGGATGCGAGCGCCCGTGGCCCCCTTCCAGGCGCCTTCGCGCACGGCCGTGGAGAAGCTCCGCATGCGCTCCCGGCAGCGCTGCAGCTGCGGGAGGACGTCCTCGCCGTCGACGATCACCTTCTCGTCGCCGCGAAGCGCCGTGTGCAGCGCCGGGCGGCCTTCGGTGACGTTGACGGGCTGGCCGGTGAAGAGGCGCTCGATCGCCCCGCCCATGTCGCGCTCGCGGGCGAGGTCGACGAGCGCGGCGAGGGTCCGCGCCGTCCACCGCTGCCGCGAGAGGTCGATCGCGAGGGGGCCGCAGGCGAAGGTGAAGGCGCTCCCGCGCCCGGGGTCCGCCGCGTAGAGCGCGTCCACCCGCTGCGCCGCGATCTCGTCGCGCTGCGCCTCGAGGGCCAGCCAGGCAGGGCTCGGGGTCTGGGAGGACACGGGATTGCCGGGGGCGGCGAAGGGCCGCGCAAGGCGACGATTATAACTGCCGCCGGGAGCTAGCCGGCCGCGAGGCCCGCGACGCCGAGCGCCATGCCGGCCGCGGCCACCAGGCGGCGCGCGAGGTCGCCTTCCTTGAGGAAGTGCGCGCCCATGAGGGCGGCGAAGAGGATCGAGACCTCCCGCGCGGGCGCCACGAGGCTCACCGGGGTGAAGACCATCGCCGTGAGCACGAAGATGTAGGAAAGCGGCGACAGGAGCGCGATCGCGAGCACGGTCTTCCTGCGCGTGCGCCAGGCCTCGCCGATGGCCCCCGGCCAGCGCCGCTGGGTGAAGGGCACGAGGACCAGGGAGCGGAAGAAGTTGCAGCCCCAGTCGAAGACGAGCGGCGGGATGAGCCAGGCCGCCACGCTCCACTTGTCGTTGATCGTGTAGAGCGAGATCGTGCAGCCCGTGAGGAGCGCGAAGCCCACGGCGCCGCGGGCGTCCGACTTGTGCCAGGCGAAGGGGTTTCCCGTGAGCAGCAGCGCGGAGGCGACGACGAGCACGGCGCCCGCGAGCGCCGTGGGCCCGGGGCGCTCGCCCAGCGCGAGCACGGCCACGGCGATGGTGAGCAGCGGCCCCGTGGCGCGGGCGAGCGGGTAGACGATGGAGAGGTCGCCCCCGCTGCGGTAGGCGCGGTCGAGGAGCAGGAAGTAGGCGGTGTGGATCATCCCGCTCGCGAACATGAGCGCGAGGTGCACCGGCCGGAAGCCGTAGTTCTGCATCCAGGCCGCGGCGACGGCGACGGGGGCGTAGGCGGCGAGCGAGACGAGGCACGAGGCGGCGATGAGCCCGGGGCCCCCGCCGCTCTTCTTCAGCAGGAAGTTCCAGCTCGCGTGGATCAGCGCGGAGGAAAGGACGAGTAGGAGGGCGAGCCCGGTCATCGAGTCGCCATTCTATCCAATGGGCGGCCGGCCCCCGGGTCAGCCCGGCCGGCGCAGGAGGTTCACGCGCATCGGCCGCAGGAAGCGGGCGCCGTCCGCGCCGAGGTGCGCCGAGAAGCGGCGGCGCACTTCCGCCAGGCGCTCGCCCTCGAGGACGATGTCGCTGTGGGTCACGCGCACGATGCGCCGGAAGAAGTCGTCGAAGTCGCGGAAGGCGAGGGGCGCGTCGAACTCGCGCTCCGCGACCGCCTCGAGAACGCCGGCCGCCGTGGCGCGGCGCAGCGCCGCGAGCGCGGCGGCGCGCACCGCTTCCTCGTCGTGGAAGAGGCGCACGATCTCGTTGAAGGGGCCCGCGAAGACGGGCTCCGACACGTAGAGGAGGCCCCCGGGCGCGAGCGTGCGGCGGATCTCGCCGAGCGCCGCGTCGAGGCGCTCGCCCGGCACGTGGTGCAGCGACTTGAACATCGTCGCGACGCCGAAGCTCGCGTCGGGAAAGGGGATCGCGTCGGCGCCCGCGAGGACGAAGTCGAGGCCGGGGACGCGCGGCGCCGCGAGGTTCCTCGCGTGCTGGACCCCGTCCACCTCGAGGGCGGCGACCGAGGCGGCGCCCGCTTCTAGGAGGAAACGCCGCGCCATCGACCCGTCGCCGCAGCCGAGGTCCGCGACGCGCGCGCCGGCGAGCGGCACGAGGCTTCGCAGGAAGGCGAGCTCGTCGGCCACGACGGGCAGCGCGGCGCCGCTCACGGGGCCTCCCGCGCCGCGGGCATGCCGCCCGTCCCGCCGTCGCGCCACAGGAGCCAGAGCCCGCAGGCCACGGCGGGCACGGCGGCGACCACGAAGGCCGCGGCGTAGCTCACGCCCCCCTCGACGAGGAAGGCGAAGGCGGGCGGGCCGAGGAGCACGCCGCCGAAGGTGAAGACGAGGGAGCCGCCCGTGGCCTCGCCGGCGCGCCCGGGCGGGGCGAGGCGCGCGACCTGCGCGAGGTACACGCCGTTCCAGCCGATCGCGGTCGCGCCGAACGCCACGCACACGAGCGCGATCGCGGCGCGCGGCCATTGCCCCGTGAACTGCGCGGTGGCGATCGCCGCGAGGCCCATCGCGAGGGCGATGATCCCGAGCACGACCATGGGCCGCCCGGAGCGGTCGGCGACGACGCCCCAGGCCACGCGCGCGACCACGCCCCCGGCCTGCGCCGCGGTGAGCATGAGCCCGGCCTCGACGAGCGAGAGCCCGAGGTTCAGCGTGAGGTGCGTCACCAGGAAGGTCACGAGGCAGAGCTGCAGCGAGGCGAAGAAGAAGGTGCTGATCGCCAGGCGCTTGAGCCGCGGGTCGCCGAGAATGTATCGAAGGCTGCCCGCGAAGCTCGAGACCGCGAGCCGGCGGGCGGGGTCGCGGTCGGCGTCGAGCCCGGCGCGCAACGGCTGGGCCGCGGCGAGGACGGCGAGGCAGGCCGCCCCCACCGCGAGCGCCGCCACCCGCCAGCCGGCCCACAGCACCAGCGCGGGAACGACCGCGCCCGCGAGTGCGCCGCCGAGCGGGACGCCCGTCTGCTTGAGCGAGAAGACGAGCGAGATCCGGCTCGCCGGCGTCGTGCGCGCGAGGATGTGCGAGCTCGCCGGCGTGACGGGGCCGTAGCCCGCGCCGATGAGGATCGCGCCGGCGAGGAGAAAGGCGGGCGTGCCCGCGGCCGAGGCCGCGAGCCCCGCCGCGCAGGAGACGAGGCAGGCCTGGCTCAGGCGGATGGCGCCGAAGCGTTGCACGAGGGTGCCCGAGACGAGGCTCGCGGCCATGCTCGCGGCGTAGACGATCGCGATGTAGATCCCGACGTATCCCGCCGGCAGGCCCGTGGCGCCCGAGAGCGCCGGGGCGAGCACGGGCACGGTCACCACCGCCATGGAGACGAGGGCCTGCACCGCGAGCGTCGCGGCGAGGGGGAACATCGTGCTACGCATCGGCGCCGGCGGGCCCTTGCAGGCGCATGGACATGGTGTAGGCGAAGCGGTCGGCCGGGTGCAGGTTGAGCGCCACCTCGACCAGGCGCCCGTCGCCGGCGAAGTAGCGGCGGGTGACGGCGAGGCCGGGCGAGCCCGCCTTCACGCCCAGGCGCCTCGCGTCCGCCGCGCCGATCGCCGTGGCGCGGATTTCCTGGGCTACCTCGACGATGGCGACCCCGTAGCGGCTCTCGAGGAGCGTGTGCACGGGCACCTTGAGCGTGCCGACGAGCTTGCGGATGCCGCCGAAGGCCGCGTGCAGGTAGATCTCGGTGAAGGCCATCGGCTGGCGGGCCTTCCCGGCGTAGCGGAATCCCGACACCTTCACCCAGCGCTGCCCCGGCGCGCAGCCCAGCCGCGCCGCGAGCGGGCCGTCGGCGATCACGTCCGCGGTGGCCGTGACGGCGAGGCGCGTGTCCTCGACGTAGCGGGGAAGGTCCTCGATGGACGAGGCGGACTGCACGTAGCGGCCCGCGGCCCGGCGCGCCTTCACGCTCGTGCCGATGCCGCGCCGGCGCGTGACGAGCCCGCGCTCCTCGAGCCGGCGGATCGCCTCGCGCACGGTGTGGCGGCTCACGCCGAACTGCGCGCACAGCGCGAGCTCGCCCGGCAGGAGGCTGCCCACGGGGTAGCGCCCGGCCTCGATGTCCTCGAGGAGGCTGCCGGCGACGAGCGCGTACTGCGGCTGGCTCGCCACCCGCGGCGCCGCGGCGCGCGCGCTCACGCCGGGTGCCGCGCCACGAGCTGGCGGGCGATGATGATGCGCTGCATCTCGTTGGTGCCCTCGCCGATGAGCAGCATCGGCGCGTCGCGGTAGTAGCGCTCCACGTCGTACTCCCTCGAGTAGCCGTAGGCGCCGTGGATGCGCAGGCACTCGGCCGCGTTCTCCATCGCCGACTCGGTGGCGAAGTACTTGGCCATGCCCGCCTCCATGTCGCAGCGCTCGCCGCGGTCGAACGCGAGCGCGGCCGACTCCGTCAGCAGGCGCGAGGCCTCCAGGCGCGTGGCCATCTCGCCGAGCTTCAACTGGATGGCCTGGTGCTCGCAGATGGGCTTGCCGAAGGTCCGGCGGACCTGCGAGTAGGCGACGGCGTCCTCGAGCGCGGCGCGGGCGAGGCCCACCCCGCGCGCGGCCACGTTGATGCGCCCCAGCTCGAGGCCGGAGAGGATCTGCTGGAGGCCCCGGCCCTCGACGCCGCCGATGAGGCGGTCGGCGGGAACGCGGTAGTCCTCGAAGACCAGCTCGCAGGTGTCGATGCCGTGGTAGCCGAGCTTGTCGAGCTTGCGGGCCACGTGGAAGCCGGGGCCCTTCTCGGCGAGGAAGAGGCTCATGCCGCGGTGGCGAGGCTCGGCCTTCGGGTCGGTCTTCACGAGGAGGGCGAACACGTTGCCGGTGCCGCCGTTGGAGATCCAGGATTTGGCCCCGTTCACCACGTAGTGGTCGCCGTCGCGCACGGCCACGGTGCGGATCGCCTGCAGGTCGGTGCCGGCGTCGGGCTCGGTGAGGGCCACGCCGCCGCGCAGCTCGCCCGTGGCGAAGCGCGGCAGGTAGCGGCGCTTCTGCGCCTCGGTGCCGGCGCGCGAGACGGCCGCGGCGAGGATGAGGTGGGAGTTCACGATGCCCGCGAGGCTCATCCACACGGCCGCGATGCGCTCGACGATCCGCGCGTAGGTCGCGGTGGCGAGCCCCAGCCCGCCGTGCTCCGGGGCGATGGTGCAGCCGAAGAGCCCGAGGGCCTTCATCTTCTCCACGATCGCGGCGGGATACTCGTCCGCGTGGTCGAGGCGGCGCGCGTGCGGGCGCACCTCCGCCTCGAGGAAGCGCTCCACGCTGTCGAGGACGAGCGACTCGGTCTCGGGCGTCTCGGGGGTCACGGCGGGGTCCTTTCGCGGGCGGCGGGGGCCGCCTGGCCAAATGTCCGGACATTATGCGCCGCCGCCGGCGCCCGCGTCAAAGCGCGCCGCTCAGGGGCCGAGCAGGCGCACCAGGTCGAGGTACTGGGGGTCCTCGGGCGCGAGGACGCCGTTGCGCAGCAGCGCGCCGATGGTGACGGCGCCCGCGTCGAGGGTGAACTCGCCGGCGAGGATCGCCTCGATCGCCTCGGGGATCGACAGCAGGTACAGGCGCGCCACCTCGCCGTCCTGGTTCTGCGGGCGGAAGTCCTCGGGCAGCCACAGGTCGTGGGCGAAGATGATCTCGCGGTGCAGGCCCTCCGGCACCGAGTACTCCACGCGCACCACGGCCGCGCAGGCGAGGCCCTCGAGGAGCGCGGCGGGGATGCCCGCCTCCTCCCAGGCCTCCTTGCGGATCGTCTCCTCGACCGTGTAGCCGCTCGCCACGCGCCCGCCCACGAGGTTGTCGAGGCGGTCGGGGTCCACGCTCTTCGAGGCCGCGCGCCGGGCGATCCAGAGATGCGGGCCGCCGGCGCGTCGCGTGAAGCCGTTCAGGTGCGCGCCGTAGGCCATCATGCCGAAGTGGCGCGTGGCCGCGCGCTCGACGCGCAGCAGCTCCGGCGCGGCGTAGTGGTGCGAGACGCTCACGGGCTCGTCGCGCCAGCCGCGGATCACGCCCTCGGCCGCGAGCGTGCGCGTGACCTCGGCCATGGCCGCGGTGCGCCCGTGCACGGTGTCCGGCGCCGCGCGCAACGAGACGAAGGCGGGGGTGACCTCGAAGACGTGCGGCCAGCGGCGAAGCAGGTCCGCGAAGGACGGCCGCAGCCAGCCGACCGCATGCTCGCGCACGTAGAAGGGCAGCAGCAGCACCTCGCGGTCCAGGTGCGAGGCATGCGTGCACGCGGCCCGGACGAAGGCGGCGAGATCCGCGTAAAGGCGCGTCTTCATGCGTTGACAAGTCTAGGCCATTTCCCCAGAATCCGCGCCAACTCCGGGGAGGAGAAGCGGGCAAGGGGAGAAGCGCGGCGCAACCCGCGTTTCTCCCCTTGCGCGTTCAGGGCCCTCTGCGGATTCCCCCATGAAAGTCATCGTCCTCGGCGCCGGCGTGATCGGCACCGCGAGCGCCTGGTATCTCGCCGAGGCGGGCCACGAGGTCGTGGTGCTCGAGCGCCGCGAGGGCCCGGGCCTGGAGGCCTCCCACGCCAACGGGGGCCAGGTCTCGGTGTGCCACGCAGAGCCCTGGGCCAATCCCGGCGCCCCCGCGAAGATCCTGCGCTGGCTCGCGCGCGAGGACGCGCCGCTGCTCTTCCGCCCGCGCATGGATCCGGCGCAGTGGTCCTGGGGCCTGCGCTTCCTCTACGAGTGCCTCGCCTGGCGCACGAGCGAGAACATCCCGCAGATCCTCGCCATGGCCTTCCACGGGCGCGCGATGCTGCAGCGGCTGCGCGCCGAGACCGGCATCGGCTACGACGAATCCACGCGCGGCATCCTCCACTACTACACGCAGCCCGCGGAGTTCGCGGCGGCGCGGGAGGCCGCGGAGCGCATGCGCCGCCACGGCCTCGACCGCACGGTGAAGACGGTCGAGGAGGCGGTGGCACTCGAGCCCGCCCTCGCCGGCGCCGCCGCGCGCATCGTCGGCGCGACCTACACGCCCTCCGACGAGTCTGGCGACGCCTACCTCTTCACCACGCGCCTGGCCGCCCTCGCCGCGGCGAAGGGGGTCGCGTTCCGCACGGGCACGCAGATCCTCGGCCTGCGCGCCGCCTCCGAGGGCGTGACCGGCGTGGTGGTCTCGGGCCCGCAGGGCGAGGAGACGCTCGTCGCGGACGCCTACGTCGTCGCGCTGGGCGCCTGGAGCCCGCTCCTCACGCGCCCCCTGGGCCTCTCGCTGCCCGTGTATCCGGCCAAGGGCTACTCGGCCACGCTCGAGGTGGCCGACCCGGCGCGCGCGCCGGCGATGAGCCTCACCGACGACGAGGCGAAGATCGTCATCTCCCGGCTGGGAAACCGGCTGCGCGTGGCGGGCACGGCGGAACTCTCGGGCTGGTCCACGGACCTGAACCCGGTCCGCTGCGAGGCGCTGGTGAAGCGCACGGCGGCCTTCTTCCCCGGGGCCTGCGACTGGTCGAGGCCGCAGTACTGGGCGGGGCTGCGCCCGTCCACGCCGTCGAACGTGCCGCTGGTGGGCCCGACGCGCATCCCCCGGCTGTGGCTGAACACCGGGCACGGCACGCTCGGCTGGACGATGGCCTGCGGTTCCGGGGCGGCGCTCGCCGCGCTCCTGTCCGGGCGCGATCCCGGCATCGACTTCGCGTTCACCAAGGCATGACCCGGCGCCCCTTCCCGCGGCCGGCGCGAAAATGTCGGAGAATGCGGGCATGAATGCCACCGTGGAACGCCTTCGACTCGCCGCGACCGGGCGCCTGCGGCCGGCGGCGCGGCGGCCCGCGTGGTTCGGGCCGGTCGCCCTGGCGCTCGCCCTGGCCGCGGCCGGGCTGCCGGCGCTCGCCGGCGAGGCCGACGTGAAGGCGGTGAAGGCCGCGCGCGAGCCCGGCGGCACCTGGCGCTTCGACGTGACGATCCGCAGCCGCGACCGCGGCTGGGACTACTACTGCGACCGCTTCGAGGTCGTGGCCCCCGGCGGCAAGGTGCTCGCCACGCGCATCCTCCTGCATCCCCACGACGACGAGCAGCCCTTCACCCGGGAGCTCGCGGGCGTGGCGGTTCCGCCCGGCGTGCGTCGCGTCACGGTCCGCGCCGCGATGAAGCCCGGCGGCGCCGGCGGCGCGGTCCTCGCGGCCGACCTCGCCCCCTGAATCCTCCCGACACTTCCGGAGCATCCCCGATGACGATCCAGCGACACCACGTGGCCAGGCGCCTTTCCGAGATGGTCGTGCACGACGGCACGGTCTATCTGGCCGGGCAGGTGGCCTCCGACATGACCCTCGACATCATCGGCCAGACCGAGCAGGTGCTCGCCTCCATCGACCGGCTGCTGGGCGAGGCGGGCAGCGACAAGTCGAAGATCCTCTCGGCGCAGATCTTCCTGCCGGACATGGGCGACTTCGCGGCGATGAATTCCGTCTGGGAACGCTGGGTGGCGCCGGGGCAGGCGCCGGCCCGGGCGACGGTGCAGGCGAAGCTCGCCAACCCCGCCTACCTGATCGAGATCCTGGTCGTCGCGGCCGCCTGAAGCCGCCGACGGAGGATTTCCCCCATGGGCCGGGCGCAGTTCCTGATCCTCACGCTGCTCAGCGTGCACGTGCTGCTCGGCGCGATCTGCATCGCGGCCTCGCGCGGCGAGCGCGACTCGCCCGCGCTGCGCTGGTGGGGCTGGGGCGTCTTCGTCTACGCCGCGGGCCTCGCGCTCACGCTGATGCGCTTCCTGCCGGCGCCGCTCGCGGGATTCGCGGGAAACTCGCTCATCTCGGTTTCCGCGGCGCTCACCATCCACGGCGCGCTCCACTACACGGACCGGCGCCTCGCGCGAAGCGCGGTGGCGGGCGGCCTGGCCGTCGCGATCGCGGTGCTCGCCATCGGCAACTTCGCGACGGCCGCGCCGCACGCCGCGGTGAACATCGTCGCGCCCACGGTGGTGGCCACCGCGTTCTTCGCGTGGGGCGCGGCGATGCTCGTCCTGCGCCCGGTGCGCGACGCGGCGCGGCCCGCGCGCTTCGTGGCCCTCGTGCTCGCGACCGCGATCGCGGTGTGGTGGGCGCGCATCGCGGCCATGCCCTCGCTCCTCGCCGAGCCGATCGACCGCGAGCGCCTCGACGCCGTGGTCGCCGCCTTCGCCATCGCCCAGATCCTGGTGGGCGTGGGCGCCGCCTTCGGCCTCTTCTGGATCGAGGTGCGCCTCGTCCAGGCCGCGATGACGCGCATGGCCTACTCGGACTCCCTCACGGGGCTCGCGAACCGGCGCGCCCTCGTCGCGCGCTTCGAGGAGGAGGTGGCCCGGTCGTCGCGCACCGGCGTCGGGTTCGCGCTCGCCATCCTCGACGTGGACCGTTTCAAGGAGGTGAACGACACCCACGGCCACCTCGTGGGCGACGCCCTGCTGTGCCACGTGGGGCGCGTCCTCGAGGACGCCAAGCGCACCGAGGACGTGCTGGGACGCCTCGGGGGCGAGGAGTTCGTGGTGCTCTTCTGCGGCCACCAGTCGGGCGGCGCGCACCTGGCGGCCGACCGGCTGCGCGAGCGGGTCGCGGGCATGCCGATGATCCACGAAGGCTCCGCCGTGCCCGTCACGCTGAGCGGCGGGCTCGCCACGCACCCGCAGGACGGCGCCGACTGGGACCGCCTCTTCGCCGCGGCCGACGCCCGCCTCTACGAGGCCAAGCGCACGGGGCGCAACCGCGTGGTCGGTCCGCCGGGCCCCGTTGGCGCCCCGGCGGGCGCCGCACCCGCGCAGGCCGAGGCCCTGGCGAGCGACTGAGGACCATGAAGCCCTGCCGCCGCTTTCCGCGCCTCCCGGCGTTCGCGACGCTCGCGATCCTCTCCTCGCTCCCGGCCGTCGCGGCCGATCCCGCCGACTGCGGCGGCTTCTCCGCCGGCGACGCCGCGCCCTTCGTCGGCGCGGGCGCCGCGCAGGTCGTGCGCAAGGTCGAGAAGCTCACGCCGACGCTCTGGACCTGTTCCTATGCCGCCGGCCGCAAGGCTCCCGCGGTGGTCTTCAACGTCGAGGCCGCCGCGGACCCGAAGAAGGCGGCCGGGGAGCTGGAGCGCTACCGCGAGAACCTCGCCGTCGCGGGCGGCACCGCGGCCTTCAAGGACCGGCTCCCGCAGGGCGCCTACAGCGACATCATGGGCGTGGGCGACGAGGCGGTGTGGACGGACGTGAACGGCGCGCTCACCGTGCGCAAGGGCCGCTTCACGATCCAGGTGACGATGCCCCAGGGCAAGCTCGCGCAGCTCAAGCTCGCGAGGGCGGTGGTCGCGAAGTTCTGAGCCGCCCGCCCCCTCAGGCCCCGACCAGGCGGCCGGTGAGGGGATAGGCCGGGTCGTTGTAGCCCGGCGTGGAGGGGTGCCCCGTGCGCACCAGGGAATCCACCAGCGCCTCGTCCTCGGCGTCCAGCGGCCGCCCGAGCGCCCCGAGGTAGCCCTCCCACTGCTCGAGCGTGCGCGGTCCCGCGATCACGCTCGAGACGATCCGGTTGGCGAGCACCCAGTTCACCGCGAACTGCGTCGCCGTGAGCCCCTTGCGCTCGGCGTGCGCCCGGATCGCCTGCGCCATCACCAGCGACTCGGCGCGGAACTCCGTCTCCATCATCCGCTTGTCGTTGCGGCCGGCGCGCGTGTCGGCCGGCGGCGCCTCCCCCGGCCGGTACTTCCCGACCAGCACCCCGCGCGCGAGCGGGCTGTAGGGCACGACGCCGATGCCGTGGTGGTGGCAGGCGGGGAGCACCTCGGCCTCGGGCTGGCGGTTCATGGCGTTGTAGTAGGGCTGGCAGACGACGGGCCTCGCCACGCCCAGCTCGCCGCACACGCGCACCACCTCGGCGATGCGCCAGCCGCGGAAGTTGGACACGCCGAAGTAGGTCGCCTTGCCCGAGGCGAGGATGTCGCCCACCGCGCCGATCGTCTCCTCGAGCGGGATGTCGGCGAAGTCCTTGTGCAGGTAGTAGATGTCCACGTAGTCCGTGCCCAGCCGCTCGAGGCTCGCGTCGATCGCGGCGAGGAGGTGCTTGCGGCCCGTGCCCCGGTCGTGGGGGCCGTCGCCCGTGGGATTGCCCGCCTTGGTCGCGAGCACCCAGCGGCTGCGGTCCTCGGCGACCAGCTTGCCGACGATGCGCTCCGACTCGCTCTTCGCGTACATGTCGGCCGTGTCGATGAAGTTCACGCCCGCCTCGCGCGCGCTCGCCACGATGCGCGCGGCCTCCGCGTAGTCGGTGCGGTCGCCGAACATCATCGTGCCGAGGCAGACCGGGGAGACCCGGAGGCCGCTGCGGCCGAGACTGCGGTATTCCATCGTTTCCTCGCGTTCGAAGGGTGGGGGTTCAGGCCGCGGGGGCCGGGCTCGCCGCGCGCGCCGGCGCGCCGCAGGCGTGGCAGTAGAGCGAGAAGGCGCTCTTCCTCTCCCGGCATCCGCCGCAGCGGTCGAAGAGCCCGATGCCGCAGTGCGGGCAGTAGTCGATCCGCTCGTTCTTCAGGTCCACCGGCCGCTCGCAGCCGGGGCAGACGTTCTTGGCGAGCCGCGCGAGCGCCATGTCGTAGCCGAGCTCCTCGCGCCGCTTCGCGTCCGGCTGCGCCTCGGCGAGGCGCTGGCGCTCCAGGTAGCGGTTCATGGCGAGGATCGCCTGGCGGCCGACGAGCACGGTGACGATGATCCCGACGGTGTAGCGCACGTAGCCGCCGTAGCTCGGCAGGTAGGGCACGAGCTCGACGAAGAAGGTGAAGGCGGCGAAGAGCACGAAACCCCAGACGAAGGGCCACCAGCGGCCCTTGCGCTTCCTCGCGAAGAGCCAGCCGGCGACGGCGAGGAGCGGCAGGGTGAGCGCGAGGCGGTAGCCGAAGACGCGCAGCTCCTGGGCGCGCTCGGCGCTTTCGAGCGCTTCCCTCGCCCCGCGCTCGAGCTCGGAGAGCCGCGCCTGGGCGCGGCTCGCGGCCTGGCTCGCGTCGAGGCTCGCCTTCTGCTGGGCCTGGACCGCGGCGAGCGCCTCGCGCTGCGCGATGCGCAGGCGCTCGAGCCGGGCGGTGCGCTCGACGAGTTCGGCATCCTGGTCGGCGCGGGCGGTCGCCCGGCGCGTGGCGAGCCAGGCGTTGAAGGTCTCCGTGGCGCTGCGGCTGTCGGCCTGGGCGACGTTCGCGCGAAGCTGGGCCTGGTCGAGGGCCTCGCGGGCCTCCTGGCCGGCTCGCCGGGCTTCCTTCAGGGCGGCCTTCAGGCGCTCGCTCTCGGCCGGGTCCATGAAGTCGGCGAGCTTGCGGCGCGCCTCGACCTTCGGAAGGTCGCCGACGATCGTGCCGCCCAGGCCCACGAGGAAGCCGGCGAAGACCAGGGCGACGAGCCACAGCCCGCGCTTGAACCACTTCTCGGACAGGCGAAGGGCGTTGCTCACGGGGGGGTCGGGCGGGCGCGCCGGGGGGGATTCGGGACGGCTGGCATCGGGGATCCTCGGTCGGGCGTCCACGGTATCACGGCGGCGCCATGCCCGCCGGGCGGGCCCGTCCCCTCCCCCGCGAGATCCGGGGAAACGTGGTTACAATGCCCCACCGCCGGGACAAGGCGGGCAGGCGTGGCGGCGTTGCGGGTTTCCACAATTCCGGGGCCGGGACCCTTGGGCGAGAATTCCCGGGTTCGACCGGAAAATCCGTTCCGCGGACTCATCGACGATCCGTACCCTAGGAGGACGAAAATGAAACTCACCCACCTGCTGGCCGGCCTCGTGGCCGCCGGCTTCTCGATGGTTGCCGTCGCCCAGCAACCCATGATCATCAAGTTCGCCCACGTCGTGGCGGAGAACACGCCCAAGGGCCAGGGCGCCCTCAAGTTCAAGGAGCTCGCCGAGAAGAACCTCCCGGGCAAGGTCACCGTCCAGGTGTTCCCCAGCTCGCAGCTCTTCGGCGACGCGAAGGAGATGGAGGCGCTCCTGCTCGGCGACGTGCAGTTCATCGCGCCCTCGCTCTCCAAGTTCGACCGCTACACGAAGAAGATCCAGATCTTCGACCTGCCCTTCCTCTTCTCGAACCCCGAGGCGGTCGACCGCTTCCAGGACAGCAAGGAAGGACTCGCGCTCCTCGACACGATGACCCGGCAGGGCATCAAGGGCCTGGGCTACTGGCACAACGGCATGAAGCAGATGTCCACCAACAGGGACGTCCTCAAGCGGCCGGACGACGTGAAGGGGCTCAAGTTCCGCATCCAGGCCTCCGACGTGCTCGAGGCGCAGTTCCGGGCCGTGGGCGCCAACCCGCAGAAGATGGCCTTCAGCGAGGTCTACCAGGCGCTGCAGACGGGCGTGGTGGACGGGCAGGAGAACACCTGGTCCAACATCTACTCGCAGAAGTTCTTCGAGGTCCAGAAGACCATCGCCGAGACCAACCACGGCGTGCTCGACTACATGGTGATCACCAACGCCAAGTGGTGGGACGGGCTCCCGGCGGACGTCCGCGCGGGGCTCGCGTCGGCCATGAAGGAGGCGACGAAGTACTCGAACAACCTCGCGAGCGAGTTCAGCAAGCGCGACCGGCAGAAGATCCAGGAGGCCGGCAAGGCGAAGATCCAGACCCTCTCCAAGGAAGACCTGGCCGCCTGGCAGAAGGCGATGGCGCCGGTCTGGAAGAAGTTCGAGGATGGCATCGGCGCCGACCTGATCCAGGCGGCGGTGAAGTCCAACAAGTAG